>PQAK01000101.1:11021-14876 GCA_003105225.1 Deltaproteobacteria bacterium
TCCGTCCGGCCAGTTTCGTGCCGGCCTGGGACAAGCATGCCGGAGCGCGCTGCCACGGCGTCGAGATCTTCGTCGTCGACCGCGAGGCGTATCGTCCTTTCCGCACCGGCGTGGCCTGCGTAGCCGCGGCCCGCGCGCAGTCCCCCGGAAAATTCCGATGGCGGGCCGAGCCCTACGAATTCGTGGAGCACGTTCCCGCCTTCGACCTTCTGTGCGGCTCGGGGCGCGAAAGGAAAGCGCTGGATGGCGGCCGGGGGTGGCGCGGCCTCGCCGCGGCGTGGGGGCGCGAGGAGCGGGCATTCCTCCAACGGCGGGCCCGGCACCTCCGGTACGATCCGTGACATGCGATGCATTCTTTAAGATTTTCCCTGGTGCCGTTTCCCGCGGAGAGAACTCGTCCCGGGATCACGATCGCGGGCTCCGTCGGGCGGCGGACCGCTCTTTTCACCATCGTCTGCACGATCCAGGGGGATCTTTCGACGCTGGCGATTCCCGCGCCGGATCCGCATCCCGGGAGGAAAGACGGGCTCTGGGAGAAGACCTGCCTGGAGTTCTTTCTCGGGGGCCCGGATACGGAGGCCTATTGGGAATTCAACCTCTCTCCCTCGGGGCACTGGAACGTCTATCGCTTCACGTCCTACCGGCAGGGCATGCGGGAAGAACCTGCCTTTGCGTCGCTCCCCTTCCGGATGCGGAAGGAGCCGGAGCGCCTCGTGTTGTCCCTGGAACTGGACATCGGGAAGCTCTTCCCGAAAGGCGATGCGATGCAGGTCGCCATCTGCGCCGTCTTCAAGACGATGAAGGGCGGGATCAGCCATTGGGCTTTGGCCCATGCCGGCCATCGGCCGGATTTTCATCGAAGAGAGGGATTCGCATTGACCCTCCCCGGGGAGTGAGCCGGCCCGCTTCTGTGCACGCTGTACTTGTGGATTCGGGGGAAGTATCCTGACGGGGTCCAGGGAAACTTCCCTCGAGAACCACCAGGAGACGAAAATGGGGAACATCGCCGAACCGCTCCCGATCGCCAGCGCGGGGAAGACCGACATCGGCCTGCTTCCGGGAATGACGAACCGCCACGGCCTCGTCGCGGGGGCGACCGGAACGGGGAAAACCGTCACGCTGCGGGTGATCGCCGAACGGCTGAGCGGCATCGGGGTCCCCGTATTTCTCGCGGACGTCAAGGGAGACCTTTCCGGGATCCCTCATCCCGGCGGGGAGCAGCCCAAGGTAGCGGAGCGCGTGAAGGCGCTCGGCCTGACCGGGTTCCGGTACCAGGGATTTCCCGTCACGTTCTGGGATCTTTTCGGGGAGCAGGGCCACCCGGTCCGCACCACGGTCTCCGAGATGGGCCCCCTCCTCCTCGGGCGGATCCTGAACCTGAACGACATCCAGTCCGGCGTGCTCACCCTCGTGTTCAAGATCGCCGACGACAACGGGCTCCTGCTGCTGGACCTCAAGGACCTCCGGTCGATGGTCCAGTACGCCGGGGACAATGCGGAACGGTTCCGGACGGGGTACGGGAACGTCTCGGCGGCGAGCATCGGGGCGATCCAGCGGAACCTTCTCAACCTGGAACAGCAGGGGGGGGACCGTTTCTTCGGGGAGCCGGCGATCGACCTCAAGGATTTCCTGCAGACCGACGCCTCCGGGAAGGGGATGATCAACATCCTCTCCGCGGAGAGGCTGATGCAGTCGCCGAAGCTGTACGCAACGTTCCTCCTCTTCCTCCTGTCGGAGCTCTTCGAAAATCTCCCCGAGGTGGGCGATCCCGCGAAGCCGACGCTCGTGTTCTTCTTCGACGAGGCGCACCTGCTCTTCGAGGACGCGCCGAAGGCGCTCACGGAAAAGATCGAGCAGGTGGTCCGTCTCATCCGGTCCAAGGGGGTGGGCGTGTTCTTCGTGACCCAGAACCCGCTCGACCTTCCGGAAACCGTCCTGGGACAGCTCGGCAACCGGGTCCAGCACGCGCTCCGGGCGTTCACCCCGAAGGAACAGCGCGCCGTGAAGACGGCGGCGGAAACCTTCCGCACGAATTCCAGGCTGGACGCGGCGAAGGCGATCACCGAGCTGGCGGTCGGGGAAGCGCTCGTCTCCGTCCTCGACGAGAAGGGGACCCCCACCATCGTGGAGAGGGCGTTGATGCACCCCCCGATGAGCCGGCTTTCGCCCCTCACCGGGGAGGAGCGCGCCAAGGTCATCCGGGGTTCCGTGCTCGCGGGGCACTACGAACGCACGGTGGACCGGGAGTCGGCTTACGAAACCCTGAAGGCGAAGGCCGAGCAGAAGGCGGCGGAGGGGGAAGCTCCTTCGGCGCCGGGAGGACGGCCCTCCGCCAAGCGCTCCGAGACCGGAATCCTGATCACGGCGGCGGCAAAGAGCGCCGCGCACGCCATCGGCAGCCAGATCGGCCGCCAGATCATCCGGGGAGTCCTGGGCTCCATCTTCGGCGGAAAGCGGTAGCCGCGGCGCGGAATCCGCGCCGCTTCCCCGTCTCCCGTGGCATCCCCTGCGGTTCCGTGCCGCTCCGCCTCGAGTTCGATGCCCGTCGCCTGGATCCGGTCATGCCTTCCCGCGAATTGCCGAAGGAGGTTCCCGGGATGCCCCCCCCGGGGGGGATATAATATAGATGTCGGGGAGGTGCACCCTGGATGAGCGCCGCAGAACCCCTCGAGAGCCGGTGGAGCACGATCCGGGATCGGACCGAGATCGCCGACGTCGGCTTTTTCCTCCTCCGGGTCACCGCCCTCGCGGGAAATTTCGGTTGGCTTCTCATCACGGAGTTGTCCGCGGAAAGGGCCCGGACGTTTCACTGGATCATCCTATACTTCATCGCTTATAACCTGGTACTGTACCTCCTCCTCATCTCCATCGCCCCCGCGAGGAAGCGGATCCTCTACGCGGTCTCCCTGGTCTTCGACCTTTCCTACGTCTCCCTCCTGGTCGCCGAATCCGGCGGGTTCGACAGCAGCTTCTTCATCGGGTACTACCTGCTGTCGGCCCTTCACGCTTTCTATTACGGTCTCCCCTGCGCCCTGTACGCTGCGGGGGCATGCGCGGCGGCGTACGGCCTCGCCACGTTCTACGGCGTGCGACCGGACGGGGTCGACTTCGCCCTGCGCGCCTCCTTCCTGTTCCTGATCGCGCTTCCCATCGGGTTCCTGTCCGGCAGGATGCGGAGCGACCAGAGGAAGATCGAGTCGCTGAACCGGGAGCTTCTCTCGTCGATCGACGAGTGGCGGAGCCTGCAGGACAAGCTGATCCGCGCGGAGAAGTTCTCCGCGCTGGGACGCCTCACTTCCGACGTGGCGCACGAGATCCGAAATCCCCTGACGGTGGTGGGCGGATTCGCCCGGCGGCTCGAACGGCGGTCCGCGGAGGGGACCGGCGAGAAGAAGTATGCCCGGATCATCGTCTCCGAAGTGGAGCGGCTCGAGCGGATCCTCAAGGACACCCTGAACTTCTCCCAGGAGGCGAAAAACCACTTCGTCCACGCGAACATCGGCGACATCCTTCTCGAGGCGGGGGAAGCCTTCGCCGACCGGTGCCGGGAGAAGGGAGTGACGCTCGTCCTCGAGCCCGCCGCCGTACTGCCGTCGTGCATCGCCGACCGGGACCGGGTCCGGCAGGCCGTCTACAACCTCGTGGCCAATGCGATCGACGCGATGCCGTCGGGGGGGAAGCTGACGCTGCGGACCCGCGCCGGGCAGGACAACGGGGTGAACTACGTGGCGATGGACGTGATCGACACCGGCGTGGGGATCCCCGAAGAAAAGGTGGATCGGATCTTCGAGCCGTTCTTCTCGACGAAGAGCGCCGGGCGGGGGATGGGACTCGCCGCGATCCGAGGGATCGTGG
>PQAK01000101.1:14899-19824 GCA_003105225.1 Deltaproteobacteria bacterium
GGCCTCGGGCTCTCCATCTGCAAGAAGATCATGGAGGAAAACAAGGGGGCCGTCCGCGTGACGAGCCTTCCGGGAGAAGGCTCCACCTTCAGCCTGGTTCTCCCGTACCTGTCGCCGGAAGATCCGTTTCGTACCCAGTGCTGGGAATTCGTCCGCTGCGGGGTGGAAAGCGCGGAAGAGGCCTGGAGGAAGTGCCCCGCGTACCCGAACTATGGCCGGATCTGCTGGTCGATCGCCGGCTCGTTCGCCGACGATAAAGCACGGTGCGTCCACTCGGAGAAGGTCGGCGACTGCACGAAGTGCGAATTCTACGACCGGCTCCGGGTGCGGCAGGACCTGTAAGGGACGCTTCCGTGGAACGGACAGGACGGAAAGAACCGGAACGATGCGGCTGGGCGGGCGGCGATCGCGAGGATCCCTGCCCGATCCGGATGACCGGGACCCCCTCGCGCCCGGTTCGCCATTCCCCCCGCACGTCAGGATTTCGGCGCGCCCGCCTTGTACTCCCCGTACAGCTTCGTCATCGTGGAACCGATGCAAAACGACCACGCGAAGACGGGATACTTCCTGAAGCGCTCGGGAACCGTGTATCGCCTCGTCGCTTCTTCCACCGGCACACCCGCCTGGAACATCTTCCCGGCATGGTCCGCGAGGTCGTCGAATATGTCGCGCAGCAAGGCGATGCCTTCCTGCCCGCAGAGCTTCCCGTGCCCGGGGACGAAAAGCGTATCCTTTCCGAACCCGGCGAATGTACCCAACGTCCTGCGCCATCCGCCGACATCGCCGTCGAAGGTGACCGGGTACATGGAACTGAACAGGAGGTCGCCCGTGAAGACGATGTTCCGGTCGGGCACCCGGATGATCAGGTCGGTCGGGGAGTGGCCCGGGTACGTTTCGATGACGGCCGCGATCCCGCCGAGGTCGATCGATACCGGCAGCGTTTCCGGGTCCAGCGGGTGGTTCGGCAGCGCGACCACCGAGGAGTCGATCGTCTGGAAGATCATCTTGTAGAGATTGAGGTCCCCCTGGGCCCGTTCCCTCTCGATCTCGTTCGCGGCATCGCGGACGCGCTTCTCGAGAGACCCGATCTGCTCCGTCTTGTCCTTCCCCTGGAGCATGCCGTAGTTCTGGACCATGAGCGGCCCGGCCTTCGCGTGCGCCCACACGGCGATCCCCTGGTCGCCGTAGTGCGTGTTGCCCATCGAATGGTCGAAGTGATAATGCGTGTCCACTGCGGCCTTGACCGGCAGCTTGCTCACCTGTCGCAGGGCATCCATCTGGAAGGCGGCGCCCGCCGGGGTCCGGTACCCCTCGACGAGCAGGACGGCCTCGCGGCCGACGATGAAACCGCCGTTGCAGAGCGTATCGATCCCCTTCGACGGGTCGGAGATCGTCGCGTAGACGCCCTCCCCGATCCTTCGAATCGAGGCAAACCCTTTGTCCGCCAAGGGTTTATCGGCGATCCGCGGGTCCCCGGCAATCTCTTCCGCAAGGGCGGCCGCGGGAAAATATCTCGCGGCGGCCAAGGCCACGCCCAGGCAGGACGTTGAAGCAAGGAAACGTCTCCTCGTCACGGCGAAATCGTTTTCCATGGTTCCTCTATCCTCCCGCCCCTTCGCATCATGCGCCGCGAACAGAAAAAGGGCGTATGAAGAAGTTGCCGGGGGCTACGCCGCCTTGCGATGCGTCATCTCGCCCGCGCCCCCCTCGTCGCCCCACAACTCCCCGCCCAAGGTCCCGCGGTCCTCGGGGCGCTCGGGCATCTGCCGGGATTCGTTCTCCCCGAAGCTTGGGTAGAGCCTGAGCAGGAGCCACGTCCCCGCCGCCGCCAACACGAAAAGAACCGCCGCTCCGACAACCAGCTGCAGCAATAGACCCAAACCGTTATCGACGACCATCCCGATCCTCCCTTCCCGCCATGATCGCGCCGTTCATGGGATTCTCTGTTTGGATGCAGGGAGAACACGGGACGATCGCATCCGGGGCAATATTCCCGGGAGGTTCCGCCGGCCACGGGGGCACGCCGCGGGCACCTGCCTCATGCGGGACGCGGCAACGCGATGCGCTCCGGTTCCAGGCCCGCTTTTCGATATAATTTCTTTTTGGGGGGACCAGCAGCGAGTGAACACCCAGGATGCGCCGATGATGCCCGGGGGCGGGAAGCTTCCCCCGACCCGCACGACCAGCCGCCCCTTGACCGTGGTCGCGCTCCTTCTCGGCCTCTTCCTCGCCGCCATGGAGATGACCGTGGTTTCCACGGCGATGCCCACGGCGGTGGGCGACCTGGGCGGGATCCACCTCTACGCCTGGGTGTTCGCCGCCTACATGCTGACGACGACGGTGACGCTGCCCATCCACGGCAAGCTCGCCGACCTCTACGGCCGCAAGCCGGTGATGATCGCCGGCATCGCCGTTTTCCTCGCCGGCTCCTTCCTCTGCGGCCACGCCGGCGGCATGAACGAGCTCATCCTCTACCGCGCCATCCAGGGGATCGGCGCCGGGGCGATCCAGCCGGTCGCCCTGACCATCGTCGGGGACCTTTTCGACGTGCATCAGCGGGCCCGCGTCCAGGGACTCCTGGCCGCCATGTGGGGATTCGCCGGCCTGGTCGGCCCGGTCCTCGGCGGCGCCATCGTCCAATGGCTCTCCTGGCGATGGATCTTCTACATCAACATCCCGCCGGGGCTGGCCTGCGCGGGGGTGCTGCTCCTCGCCTACCACGAGAAGGTCGAGCGGCAGGAGCACCGGCTCGATTTCGCCGGCGCGGTCCTGCTTTCCCTCACGGTGGTGCTCGCCCTCATGGCCGCCCGCTCCCGGGAGGAGGTCGGTGCGTTCGTCCCGGCGGCCGCGGTCTGCCTGGCCCTCTTCCTGTGGACGGAGCGGGGCGCGCCCGAGCCCCTCCTGCCGCTGGACATCTTCACGCAACCCGTCATGGCGGTGGCGACGACCAGCGGGGTGTTCATGGGCGCGGCGATGATCTCGGTCGTCACCTACGTGCCCCTGTACGTCCAGAGCGTCCTCGCGGGAAGTCCCACCGACGCCGGCAGCGCCATCGCCCCGCTCTCCATCGGCTGGCCCATCGCCTCGACGCTCTCGGGGCGGCTGCTCCCGCGGATCGGCTACCGCGCCCCCATCTGCGGCGGGCTGGGCATGGCGTCGGTTGCGGCGTTCTTCCTGGCGTTCATGCTCCGGCCGGGCGTGGACCTGTGGGTGCCGCGGATCCTCACCTTCGTCTACGGGATGGGCCTGGGATTCGCCAACACGCCGCTCATCATCGCCGTGCAGTCGAGCGTCCCCTGGGAGCGGCGGGGCGTCGCCACCGCGAGCACGATGTTCAGCCGCACGATCGGCGGCACGCTCTCCGTGGGGATCCTCGGCGGCGTCCTCGCGGCGGCGCTTGCCGGAAGCGGGGCGCCCAAGGGCGCCGTCGACCGGCTTCTCGGGCCGGGACGCGACCTGCTGGCCCCCGCGGTGGTGCGCAGCATATCGGGGGTGCTCCAGGCGGGCATGGAGCGGATCCTGTGGGCGGTGGCCGTCATCGCGTTCGCGGGGTTCGCGGCGAGCCTGTTCTTCCCCGCTCTCCAGGTTCCGCCGCGGGAGGGTACCGGCGCCGGGAACCGCCGACGTTGAATCGGAAAACGGAACCGGGTGCGGTTCAGGATCCCGCGAGCAGCTCCTTGAGGCGTTTCGGATTCAGGGGTTTCACAAGGAAGGCGAGCGGCTTCAGCTCCTCGGCCTCGCGGATGGTTTTCTCGTCGTCGTAGCCGGTCATGAAGATCACCGGGATCCCCAGGCGGTTGATGATCTCCCGGGCGGCATCCAGGCCGTCCATCGAACCGTGAATATGGATGTCCATGAGGACGACATCGGGTTTCTCCCGCTCCGCGGCCAGGACGGCATCTTCGCCGCTGGTCACCAGGCCCGCCACGAGACAGCCCCACCCCGGGATCGTCTCGGCAAGGGCCATCGCGTTGATCACCTCGTCTTCGACGATGAGCACCCGCTTCGCCACGGCTATGTCCTTTCCTTGCGGGCGACGCCGCCGAACGTGATGACGAATTCCGGCGCCGGATCGCGCCGGATTTCCAGTGCGCCGCGCAGCTGTTTCACCGCCAGGTTGTAGACGAGTTTCAGGCCCAGCGTCCGGGTCCGGGACAGGTCGATGTCCGGCGGCAGTCCCGGGCCGTCGTCCCGGTACGCCAGCTCGACCCTTTCTCCGGCACGGCGCAACGTGAGGAAGATGGCCCCGGATTTCCCGCCCGGGAAGGCATGCTTGAGGGAGTTCGAGACCAGTTCGTTGATGATCAGCCCGCAGGGAAGCGCCGCGTCGATGGAAATGAAAATCTCCTCCAGATCCAGGTCCATCCGGATCGATCCGTCGCCGCCGGGGTGTGTCCGAAGGAGGGAGGTCATGAGGTCCTTCAGATAATCCCTCAAGTTCAGGGAGGCGAAGTTGCCGGACCGGTAGAGATTTTCATGGACGAGCGCCATGGCGCGGATCCGGTCCTGGATTTCCGAGAGAGCGGCGAGCAGCTTGTCGTCCGCCGTGGAGACGGCCTGGAGGCTCAGGAGACTGCCGACGACCTGCATGTTGTTCTTCGTCCGGTGCGCCAGCTCCTTGAGCAGGATCTCCTTTTCCGAAAGCGAGTCCCGGAGCGCCTCCTCCGCCCGTTTGCGCCGAAGGGCCTGGACGATCGCGGTGGCGAGGGCTTCCAGGGCATCCAGGTCCTCCGGGCGATAGCCGCCCTCCCGATTGCCCAATCCCGCCATACCGATGGTTTTTCCGTCCTGGAGCAGGGGCGCGCCCAGGAAAGCCGTAAGGCGCGGATGGCCTTCGGGGGTGCCGATGCTGTCCGGGTGCGCCGACGGCTCGTTCGTGAAAAAGGCCTTGCCGTCGAGGAGCACCTTGCCGTAAAGGCCGTGAA
>PQAK01000102.1:0-3789 GCA_003105225.1 Deltaproteobacteria bacterium
TCGGGCCGAACGGGGCAGGGAAGTCGACGCTGCTGGCGATTCTGTCGACACTGCTCGCGCCGACATCGGGCGTCGTGAAGTACGGCGAGGCGGACGCCCGGACGGCGGGCCCGCTCCTGCGGAGCCGCCTCGGCCTGCTCGGCCACGACCTGTATCTCTACCCCGAGCTGACGGCCCGCGAGAACCTGGAGTTCTTCGCGCGTCTCTACAGCCTCGCGGGCGTGCGTCCCCTCGTGGATCGCGCCCTCGCTCACGCCGGCCTGCTCGACCGGGCCGATGACGCCGTCTCGGCGTTCTCGCGCGGCATGCGTCAGCGCCTGGCTCTCGAGCGGGCGCTCCTGCACGGGCCGAGGCTGCTCCTGCTCGACGAGCCGACGGCGTCGCTCGACCCCGCGGCGGCGCGCGACATCCGCGCGCAGATCCGGGAGCTCGCCTCCCGGGACGGCGTGGGGGTGCTCTGGACCACGCACAACATGTACGAGGTCGCGGACGTCTGCGACCGCGTGCTCTTCCTGTCGCACGGGAAGATCCTGCTCGAAGGAGACCCGAGGACCCTGCCGGGCGAGCACGGGAAGGAAACGCTGGAGGAGCTCTTCATCACCGTAGCGCGCGAGCCGCTCACGCTCGAGCGGGGCTGACCGGGCGATGCGTTTCCACCGGGTCGCCGCGATCGTGCTCCGCCAGTTCTTCCTTTTGCGCGGGAGCCCGGCGCGGGTGCTGCCGATCTTCGCATGGGTCGCCATCGACATCGTGCTGTGGGGATTCATCACCCGGTATCTCAACGCCTTCGCCGCCCCCGGCTTCGATTTCGTCCCGGTGCTGCTGGGCGCCGTCCTCCTCTGGGATTTCTTCACACGGATCATGCACGGCGTGTCGATGGCGTTCCTCGAGGACGTGTGGACGCACAACTTCCTCAACCTCTTCGCGTCGCCGCTCTCGATCGGGGAATACCTTTGCGGCCACGTGATCTCGAGCATCGCGACGGGCTCGCTGGGGCTCCTCGCGATGATCGCGCTGGCGTCCGCGGTCTTCGGCCTCTCCTTCTTCGTCTACGGCCTCATGCTCGTTCCGTTCCTCCTCGTGCTGTTCCTGTTCGGGATCGCGCTCGGCATCTTCGGCAGCGCGCTCGTGCTCCGGTTCGGGCCCGCGTCCGAGTGGCTCGTCTGGCCCGTCCCCGCCATCCTCTCCCCCTTCGCGGCGGTCTTCTATCCGTTGTCGACGCTGCCGCACTGGATGCGGCCGATCTCGAGACTCCTGCCCCCCACCTACGTGTTCGAGGGGATGCGGGCGATCCTCGCGGGCGGCGTGCTTGAGGGCTCCGCGCTGTTGTGGAGCGCGGGCCTTGCGACGATGTACATCCTTATCGCGACGTGGTTCTTCTCCCGCATCCACCGGCAAGCGGTGCGCACCGGGCTCCTCGCGCGCTACAGCGCGGAGAGCGTAACCTAGAGGAAGGAGGATCGATGGCCCGCCAGGGGAAACCATACGAAGCGGCCCGGAAAGACGCGGCGGCCTTCTTCCGGGGAGACAGTCTCCGGACCGAGGTGTTCCTTTCCCGCTACGCCCTGCGGGCCCTGGACGGCACGTGGCTGGAAACGACGCCGGACCGGATGTGGGACCGGGTGGCAAGGACCATGGCACGCCGGGAAAAAGACCGCGCGCTTCGGCACGGGGAGTTCCGCAGGCTGCTGGAAGACTTCAAGTTCGTTCCCGCCGGCCGGATCCTTTTCGGCGCGCAAAACCCGAGAGCGGCCACCCTCTTCAACTGCTACTTCATCCCGGTCCGGGGAGACTCCGTCGACGCGATCACCCGGTGGATCAACGAAGCCTCCCGGACCTATTCCCTGGGGGGCGGCGTGGGCACGAACATCGACGTGCTGCGCCCCCGGGGGGCGCGGGTGCGAAACGCCGGCGTGGAGAGCTCCGGCTCCGCGAGCTTCATGGAAGTCTTCTCGACGGTGACCGGCGTCATGGGAGGCTCCCGGGGCAGGCGCGGTGCCCTGATGATCACGACCCGGGTCGACCATCCCGACATCCTGGAGTTCGTCACCGCGAAGGGCGATCCCGAACGCCGGCATGTCCGAAACGCCAACATCTCGGTCCGTATCACCGACGACTTCATGCAACACCTCGGACGGGACGAAGAGGTGCGGCTGTGGTTTACGACCCCGCACGAGCGGATCGAGCGGGCGGTCCCGTCCCGCCGGATCTGGGGCACGCTGCTGGAATCCGCGTGGGCAACGGCGGAGCCGGGGGTCCTGTTCTGGGATACGGTGCTTCGGGGGTCCACCACCCAGTACAACGGCATGGAGGTCCAGGGGGTGAACGTCTGCGGGGAGATCCCCATGGAACCGTACGGGGCCTGCAACCTGGGGAGCGTCAACCTGGCGGCCTTCGTCAGGGATCCGTTCACCGAACACGCGGACATCGACTGGGACGGGCTTTCCGGGGCCGTGCGGCTGGCCGTCCGCTTCCTGGACAACGTCATCGACGTCGGGGCGTCCCGCCACGCATTGAAAGCCCAGCGCCTTGCGTCGCTGCGATCCCGCCGGGTCGGACTGGGCATCCTGGGGATGGCCGACTGCCTCGCCGCGCTGAACCTGGTCTATGGCTCCGAGCCGTCCCTTTCCCTGCTGGACCGCCTGATGGGCGCCGTCAAGGAGTCGGCGTACGAGGAGAGCATCCGGCTGGCGGAGGAAAAGGGGCCGTTTCCCGCCTTCGACCCGGTCCGGCACCTGGAGAGTTCCTACGTCCAGCGGCTGCCGGAATCGATCCGGAACGGGATCCGGACGAAGGGGCTTCGCAACTGCGCCCTGCTGGCGGTTGCGCCGACCGGCTCCATCTCGTGCCTGGCGGGGGCCTCGAGCGGGATCGAGCCGATCTATTCCCTCTCCTACCTGCGCCACGTGGCGGGCCAGGCGTACCGGGTGGAGCACCCGCTCGTCGCGCGGTACCGGGAGCTGCACGGCCCGTCGGCCCCTCTCCCCGGGACCTTCGTCACCGCCCGCACGATCGAACCGGGCGCCCGGGTACGGCTGCAGGCCACGGTCCAGAGGCACGTGGACCAGAGCATCTCGTCGACGGTCAACCTGCCTTCGGGAACGCCCCTTTCGGCGGTCGAGACCCTGTATCGGAACGCCTGGGAATCGGGATGCAAGGGGATCACGGTGTTCCGGGAGGGGAGCCGCCCGTCGGTCCTTTCGGAGGCAGGCGACGGCATCTACCGCGCCGAAGCCGGGGCCCCCGTGGGGGTGTGCACCTTCTGCGAAATTCCCGCGGCGGGGGAATCCTCCACGTCGGCAGGGCCGGATCGGGCCCGGTTGGAAACCGAACCGCCTCCTGGTAGATTGAATCGATGAAAACGAAAAACGCAGGGAAGAAGGGCGCCCCGCCGCCGGTCTACATCGTCTCCGGCGGTTCGGGGGGAAGCGGCCAGCGGATCGCAGAGACCGCGCTCGCGCAGTTCCCGGCGCTCCGGGTGCCGCTCCTCATCCGGAACCACGTCGGGACCCTCAAGCAGGTGGAGACCGCGCTGAAGGAGGCCGGGGCCCACGGCGGCATCGTGATCCACACGCTCGTGGACAAGGACCTGAGGGAGGCGCTCATCCGCCTCGGCGGGAAGCTCGGCGTCGTGACGATCGATCTCATGGGACCCCTGCTCGATGAGGTGGTGGAGCGGACCGGCGCGACCCCCCTCGGGCAGCCCGGAATGTACCGGAAGCTCCGCAAGGAGTACTTCGACCGGGTCGACGCCATCGATTTCGCCGTGTCCCACGACGACGGGAACAA
>PQAK01000102.1:3921-7585 GCA_003105225.1 Deltaproteobacteria bacterium
TGAGCATGTACCTGGCGGTGCACGGATGGAAGGTGGCCAACATCCCGATCGTCAGGGGCATTCCGCTGCCGGGCGAGATCTTCCGGGTCGACCGGCACAAGGTGGTCGGCCTGGCTATCGAGCACCGGCGCCTCCTGGAGTTCCGAAAGAAGAGGGAGGAGATCCTGGGAACGGTCGGCCCCACCGACTACTCCAACCCTTCCGCGGTCTTCGAGGAGCTCGAGGCCGCAAAAAGAATCTACCGGGAAGGGGGGTTTTCCGTGGTCGAAGTCACGGACAAGCCGATCGAGGCCACCGCCTCCGAGATCATCAAGATCGTCACCGCCCACCCGGACAAGGAGCACCACCGGCACACGCCGTATTGACCTTCGCGGGCACGGTTCCCGGGATCACACGACCTCTTCGAGCTCCTTCTCCATCTCGAGGACGCGCAGGGTGATCTTCATTATCGAATCGGGGTTGAGGGAGATGGAATCGATCCCCTCCCGGACGAGGAAGGCGGCAAATTCGGGGTAGTCGCTCGGGGCCTGTCCGCAGATCCCGCTGTGCACCCGGTTCCGCCTCCCCCCCTCGATGACGCGGGAGATGAGGGCCTTGACCCCGGGGTCCCGCTCGTCGAAGACGTGGGCCACCAGGGCCGAGTCGCGGTCCACCCCGAGGGTGAGCTGGGTGAGGTCGTTCGAACCGATGGAAAAGCCGTCGAAGAGGCGGCTGAAGGCATCGATGAGGATCACGTTGTTGGGGATCTCGCACATGACGTACACCTTCAGTCCCCCCGCCCCGCGCACCAGGCCGTTCTTCGCCATCTCCGCGAGGACCTTCTCCCCCTCCCCCACGGTGCGGCAGAACGGAATCATGGGGATCACGTTCCGCAGGCCCATGACCTCCCGCACCTGCCGGAGCGCCCGGCATTCGAGGGCGAACCCTTCCCGGTACCGCTCGTCGTAGTAGCGGGAGGCGCCCCGGAATCCGATCATCGGGTTCTCCTCCACCGGCTCGAAGGCCTTCCCGCCGAGGAGGGAGGCATACTCGTTCGTCTTGAAGTCGGAGAGGCGGACCACCACGGGGCGGGGGTGGAAGGCCGCGGCGATCGTCCCGATCCCCTCCGCCAGGCGCTCCACGAAGTAGCTCTCCTTGTCCGGGTAGCCGCGCGTCAGTTCTTCGACCGCCTCCCGGTCCTTCCCTTCCTTGATCCGTTCCGGGTGGACCAGGGCCATGGGATGGACCTTGATGTGGTTGCTGATGATGAACTCCATCCGGGCGAGGCCCACGCCGTCGTTGGGGATCCGGGAGAGCGTGAAGGCCTCCTCCGGGTTCCCGAGGTTCATCATGATCTTCGTCCGGGGCCGGGTGAGGCCGGACAGGTCCACCGTCTCCACCCGGAACGGCAGCGCGCCGCCGTAGACCGTCCCCATCTCCCCTTCCGCGCAGCACACCGTGATTTCCCGGCCGGTGGGAACCTTCACGGTGGCGTCGCCCGTCCCGACGATGGAGGGGATGCCGAGCTCGCGGCTCACGATGGCCGCGTGGCAGGTCCTCCCGCCCCGGTTCGTCACGATCGCCGCCGCCTTCTTCATCACCGGCTCCCAGTCCGGCGTCGTGGTGTCGGCCACCAGGATCTCCCCCGTCCGGAATTCCGAAAGGCGGTGCACGTCGGTGATCACCCGGGCCGGCCCCGACGCGATCTTTTCCCCGACGCTCACCCCGCGGACCAGGACCGGACCCTTCCGCTCCAGGCTGTACATTTCCAGGAAATCCATCCGCTTCCTGGACTGCACGGTTTCGGGGCGCGCCTGGACGATGAAGATCTCCCCGGTGATTCCGTCCTTGGCCCACTCGATGTCCATGGGCGTGTCCCGCCCCGCCTTCCTCGTGTAATGCTCCTCGATGGCCACGGCCTGCCGCGCGAGGGACAGCACCTCCTCCTCCGTGAGGCAGAAACGGCGGCGGTCTTCCTTCGACACCGCGACGTTCCGGGTCAGGACCTTGGCGGTCCCGGTCGCGTAGATCATCTTCATCCCCTTCTTGCCGAGCTTCCTGCCGATGACGGGACGGTACCCCTCCTTCAGGGTCGGCTTGAAGACGAAGAACTCGTCGGGGTTGACGGCGCCCTGGACGACGTTTTCCCCAAGCCCCCAGGAGGCGTTCACGAGGACCACGTCCCGGAATCCGGATTCCGTGTCGAGGGTGAAGATCACGCCGCTCGCGGCGAGGTCCGAGCGGACCATCTTCTGCACCCCGACCGAGAGGGCCACCCGGAAATGGTCGAATCCCTGGTCGATCCGGTACGAGAGGGCCCGGTCCGTGAAGAGGGAGGCGAAGCAGCGGCGGCAGGCGTCCAGGAGGTGCGCCGTCCCCCGGATGTTCAGGTAGGACTCCTGCTGCCCGGCGAAGGAGGCCGTGGGAAGGTCCTCCGCCGTGGCGCTGGAGCGCACCGCCACGTCCGCGTTCTCCCCGCATTCGGCGCACAACGCCTCGTAGGCGGAAGCGATCTCGTCGGGAAGGCCCTCCGGAAGGGGGGCCTGGTAGATCAGCTCGCGGAGCCGGTGCCCCCTGCGGGCGAACTCCTCGAGGTCCTCCCGCGAAAGGCCGGCGGCGAGCTCCTCCATTTCCGGAAGGATCCCGGCGGAGCGCACGAGGTCCCGGTACGCCTCCGCGGTCACGGCAAAGCCGTTCGGCACCTTCAATCCCTTGGGGACCAGCTCCCGGTACATCTCCCCGAGGGAGGCGTTCTTCCCCCCCACCAGGGGGACGTCGCCCAGGGAAAGCTCGCCGAACCAGCGGATGTACCTATAGGTTTTTCCCATGGCACCCTCCTGCTCCGGGCGGCTTGCCGGCCCGCACGGCCTCCGGGTTATGTATACTGTATACAGTTTACACCCGCAGCCCCCGCCTCGTGGAGGGATAAATCCTTATAATGATTTTCATGACTTCCAGGCCGCCTTCCACGCCTTCCGAAGAACGGGAAACGGTGCGGCGCCGTATCCGCGCCCTCCTTCCGAGTGGTGTGACTTCCGTGACGCGCTCGTGCCGTTTTCCTGTCCGATGGATGCTTCCCGTTCTATCGACGCTTTTCTTTTACCTTCCCTCCCCTTCGCTCGCGGCCGAAGTCGACTGGACGTTCGAGGTTTTCGTCGGCGTGTCGTTCAGCTTTCCCGCCCCGTTGACGATCCGCCAATCCCGGCAGCCGGATATCCGGCTCCATGCCCGGTACGATTCGAAGCCCTTCGAGAGGCCGATCTACTACGGCTGGAGGATCGGCCATTGGCGCGGCGACAACGGCTGGGAGCTGGAGCTCGTGCACGACAAGCTGTACCTCGCCAACGCGCCCGATAATGTGCAGGTCTTCTCCATTTCCCACGGATTCAATCTCCTGACGCTGAACCGCGGCAGGGAGCGAGGGGGGATCGTGGAACGGCTCGGGGCGGGCGTCGTCGTCACGCATCCCGAGACCACGGTCCGCGGGAAACGCTTCCCGGAAGACGGCGGCATTTTCAATTGGGGATACTTCCTGTCCGGTCCGACCGTACAGGCCTCGGCCGGCAAACGGATCCGGATACGGGAGGATTTTTTCGCCCCCGCCGAGGGGAAGCTCAGCGCCTCCTTTGCACGCATTCCGATAGCGGACGGCGATGCGGATGTGACGAATGTCGCCGTCCACGGG
>PQAK01000102.1:7796-8114 GCA_003105225.1 Deltaproteobacteria bacterium
ACCCGGCTGGACATCGAGGCGGCCCGGTGGTTCTACCATCCGGGGCAGGCCGATCCGTGGCCGGTCGCAAGCCAGCCCCTCTGGCACTTGTTCTACCGGTCCGCGCCATGGGTGACCGGCTCCCTGGCCGTTGCCGGCGCCGCATCGCTCGTGGCCGGCATCGTCCGCGGGAAATCGAGGCGGTCGCGGTTCATCGGGATCTTCCTTCTGCTCTGCGTGATCATCGGCCCCGGGCTGATCATCAACGGAATCCTGAAGGACCATTGGGGACGTCCGCGCCCCCGGCAGATCGTCGAGTTCGCGGGTCGCATGGAATAC
>PQAK01000103.1 GCA_003105225.1 Deltaproteobacteria bacterium
GCCTCGAACATCACCTTGTCCAGGCCCAGCTCGTTCACCAGCTTCGCGACGACATCGGTGCGCCACGTCCGGACGTTCTCCGTGATCCCCTCGGATTCGATCATGATGAGGTGCGCCCCGGCGTCCAGGTACCGTTTCGCCGCCCGGATCGCCTGGGACGGATCCGAGGTCCCCTCGGCCTCCAGCTCCTCCACGGTGCTGGCCCCTCCCGCTCCGAACTGGATCCCCACTTCCGGCTTCGGCTTCATGCCAAGGCCGGTGACCTTCCCCACCAGGTGCACGAGATCGTCCAGCGGCACCGTGATGAAGCCGCTCGAGATCTCCACGACATCGAACTTCATTTTCCTGCATTCCTCCAGGTATCGGTCCACCGCGTCCCCCCCGTGGGTGAGGACCCGCTCGATGAAACCGCCCGTGGACACCAGGACGTCGTGATCGTGGCAGGTGTCGATCAGCTCCCGCACCGCCTTCTTCGGCATGAGGCTGAAGGAACCGCCGCTGAACTTGAAGATATCGATGTAGGATCCCATGGTTTCCAGGATATCTAGCAGATACCGTTTGCCAACCGGTGCGTAGTACGGACCCCGCATCTCCGTGATCCCGCGCTTCCGGGGTTTCCCCTCCCGCTCGTTGACCGGCAGAAAGTCGAAACTGCGGTCGATCCCGCTGCCCATGTTCCTCCCCCTTTCATGGTGCGTTGACTCGATGGTGCACGGTTTCCGCATCGTCGACCGGATCCGTTCCTTATCATGAGATGAAGCGCGGCCGTCGATGGGTGCCGGATCCGGCCTTCTTCCGGCGGCGCCGTGGACAGGCCCCGGACCGCCCGCCTTCTTCGCCGCCTGCCGCGTACGGGATGCACAGCCTCCCCTTCGTTGTGTATACTGACGGCATTTCCCCCTTGGTGCCCGTCCCGGACCGCCGCAGGGGAGGAAAGCGTCGCGGATGCAAGCGGATCCGCAATGTCGACAAATCATCAAGGAGAGGAGCCGAGCATGAAATTCTGGTCGCGTCTCAGTCTTCTGCTGGTCGCCGGATGGCTCGCGGCAACCCCCGCATTCGCCGAGGAACTCACGGGAACGCTCAAGAAGGTGAAGGAAACCGGAACCATCACGATGGGCATCCGGGAGTCGTCGTACCCGCTGTCCTACCTCGACGACAAGCAGCAGCCGATCGGATACCACATCGACATCTGCAACCGGATCGTCGACGCGGTGCGCCGAGAGCTCAAGATGCCCGTGATCCGGGTGCAGCATCAGCCGGTGACCTCGCAGAACCGGATCCCTCTGGTCACCAACGGCACCGTCGACCTGGAATGCGGATCCACGACCAACAACGAAGCCCGTGCGAAGCAGGTGGCCTTCGTCGACACCACGTTCGTGACCAACGTGCGGATGGCGGTCAAGAAGAAATCGGGGATCACCAGCCTCTCCCAGCTCGGCGGGAAGCCGGTGGCCACCACGTCGGGCACCACGTCGGTCCAGCTCATGCGGGCCAACGAGAAGGCCAAGGGGATCGACTTCA
Organism: Deltaproteobacteria bacterium; assembly: GCA_003105225.1. GTDB lineage: Bacteria > Desulfobacterota > Deferrimicrobia > Deferrimicrobiales > Deferrimicrobiaceae > FEB-35. The sequence goes on from PQAK01000103.1 coordinate 1,525, forward strand.
AGGAAGTGTACGGGAAGGACCACGCCGACTCCTTCCTCCTCCTGGAGACCGACCGCGCCGTGGCCTTCGTGATGGACGACAACCTCCTCGCCGGCCTCATCGCCACCTCCAAGAACCCCCAGGACTACGCGATCGTGGGCGAGGTGCTCAACGTGGAGCCGATCGCCATCATGATCCGCAGGGACGACCCGGCGTTCAAGAAGCTCGCCGACGATACGGTGAGGGGGCTCATGAAGAGCGGCGATATCAACAAGCTGTATGCGAAATGGTTCATGTCGCCGATCCCGCCGAAGAACGTGAGCATGAACTTCCCGATGAGCGATACGCTGAAGGAGCTTATCAAGAACCCGAGCGACGCGCCGGCCGAGGCTTTCAACAAGAAGAAGTAAAGGGAACGCAGCCGGAAGGAGGGGGGAGGAGATCCCCTCCCTTCTCCTTCCTTTCGACCGAAAGGGGCTGGCTGGACGGGGGAATGGGCTACAACTGGCACTGGGGGATCTACTTCGACAAGATCAAGGGGGGGGAGGAGACCTACCTCTCCTGGCTCATCACCGGTTTCGGCTGGACCGTCGCCATCTCCCTCTGCTCGTGGATCATCGCCCTTGTCCTGGGCGGCCTGATCGGCACCGTCCGCACGACGCCGCGCCGCTGGGCGGTCCGCCTGGGCGACGCCTGGGTCGAGCTGTTCCGCAACATCCCCCTGCTGGTGCAGTTCTTCCTCTGGTTTTTCGTGGTGCCCGAGCTCCTGCCGGAGAAGCTCTCCCTCTGGGTCAAGCAGGAGATGCCCGCCAAGGAGTTCATCACCGCCACGGTCTGCCTGGGCCTGTTCACCTCCGCGCGCATCGCCGAGCAGGTGCGGGCGGGGATCCTCAGTCTTCCCCGGGGGCAGCGGCTCGCCGGGCTCGCCATGGGGTTCACGCTCCCGCAGACCTACCGGTACGTCCTCCTGCCGATGGCGTGCCGGATCATCCTCCCGCCGCTCACCTCGGAGTTCATGAACGTCTTCAAGAACTCCTCGGTGGCCTTCGCCATCGGCGTGCTGGAGCTCACCTTCCAGGCCCGCCAGATGCAGGAAGACTCCGAGCAGGGGATCGAGACCTACCTGGCGGTCACCGTTCTCTACTTCATCTGCGCGTTCGTCGCCAACCGCATGATGGTCTGGATCGAGAACCGAACCCGGGTGCCCGGCTACATCACGGCGGCGAAGTAGGAGGCGAAACGGCAAGACGATGGGCCCGTTCGACTACACCGTCCTCGTTCCGAGCCTTCCCTTCCTCTGGACCGGCCTCCAGTTCAGCGTCCACCTCACCCTGATCGCCATGAGCGGGGGGATCGTCCTCGGCACGCTGCTCGCCCTGGCGCGGCTGTCGGGCCCGAAGCCGCTGTCCACGGCCTCCGCGATGTACGTGGACCTGATGCGCTCCATCCCGCTCGTCATGGTGATCCTGTGGTTCTTCCTCGTGATCCCCCTGATCATCGGGAAGCCCGTCGGCGCGGAGTACTCGGCGATCATCACGTTCACCGCCTTCGAGGCGGCCTACTACAGCGAGATCATGCGCGCCGGCATCCAGAGCGTGTCCAAGGGCCAGGCGATGGCGGGGTACGCCCTCGGGATGACCTACGGGCAGAACATGCGGCTCGTGGTGCTCCCCCAGGCGTTCCGGAACATGCTTCCCGTGCTGCTCACCCAGACGATCATCCTGTTCCAGGACACCTCGCTCGTCTACGCCATCGGCGCCAAGGACCTGCTCAAGGCCGCCGACATCGCGGGGAAGAACTACAACCGCCCCGTCGAGATGTACCTGTTCTCCGCGGTCATCTATTTCGTCATCTGCTTTTCCCTGTCCGCGCTCGTGAAACGGCTCCAGAAACGATACGCCGTCCTCCGCTGACGGAAACCGGGAGAAACCGCATGGCCATGATCGAAATCCGGGACGTGAACAAGTGGTTCGGCAGGTTCCATGTCCTCGTCGACTGCACCTCCGCGGTAGACAAGGGGGAGGTGGTCGTGGTCTGCGGCCCCTCCGGCTCCGGAAAATCGACGCTCATCAAGTGCGTCAACGGCCTGGAGCCGTTCCAGAAGGGCGAAATCCACGTGAACGGCATCTCGGTGGGGACCGCGGGAACGGACCTGCCCAAGCTCCGCTCGCACGTGGGGATGGTGTTCCAGCACTTCGAGCTGTTCCCCCACATGACGGTCATCGAGAACCTGACGATCGCCCAGGAAAAGGTCCTCGGCCGCGGCCGGGATGCGGCGCGGGACAAGGGGCTCTCCCTCCTCGACCGGGTGGGGCTCACGGAGTTCGCGGACAAGCACCCGGGCCAGCTCTCCGGCGGGCAGCAGCAGCGGGTGGCGATCGCCCGGGCGCTGGCGATGGACCCGATCTGCATGCTCTTCGACGAGCCGACGTCCGCCCTCGACCCCGAGATGATCGGCGAGGTCCTGGCGGTCATGCAGGACCTGGCGCGGGACGGCATGACGATGATGGTCGTGACCCACGAGATGGGGTTCGCGCGGAACGTGGCCCACCGGGTGATCTTCATGGACCAGGGGCGCATCCTCGAGGACGCCACGAAGGAGGAGTTCTTCGGCACGCCGCGCTCGGAGCGCGCCCAGACCTTCCTGTCGAAGATCCTGTCTCATTGACCGACGGGGAGCGGTATGCGAGGGCGAGCGTTCTACCGGGGCGGCTGCATTTCGCTTCCCTCCGGGCGCAGAATTTCATAAAATCGCGCATCTATACAAAGCATGGGTGCAAATGGCATAATTAGGAAATATTTCTGGTAGTCAATCCCCGAGGATATCGAGTCATGACCAATCCGAACCGATCCACCCGTTTCAATGCCGCCGGCGTCCCGGAGCATCGGGGCCTGTACAACCCTGCCTACGAACACGATTCCTGCGGCGTGGGGTTCGTCGCCACCCTCTATGCGGAACCGAGCCATTCCATCGTGGAAAAAGGGATCCGGATCCTCGTCAACCTCGAGCACCGCGGAGCCATCGGGGGGGACAAGTCGACCGGCGACGGCGCCGGGATTCTCACCCGGATCCCGGACACCTTCTTCCGGCTTGCCGGCCTTTCGTTCTCCCTCCCCCAACGGGGGGACTACGCGGTCGGCATGGCCTTCCTCCCTTCCGACCCGAAGCTCGCCGAGCAGTGCGCAAGGACCTTCGAGAGGATCGCCCGGGAAGAGGGGCACCCCGTCCTGGGATGGCGGAACGTCCCCCACAACGAGACGATCCTCGGGGACCTCTCCCGCTCCACGAAGCCCGGGATCGCCCAGTGCTTCCTCGACCGGGGGGCGGCGGGAACCGACGCGTTCGAGCGGAAGCTCTACGTCATCCGGCGGCTGGCCGAGAAGGAGATCAGCGCCCGCACGGACGCCGACTGCAGCCAGTTCTACATCTCGAGCCTCTCCTCCAAGACCCTCGTCTACAAGGGGCTGCTCACGGGATCCCAGCTCCCCACGTTCTACCCGGACCTGCAGGAAGACCTGTTCGCGAGCCCCTTCGCCATCGTGCACCAGCGGTACAGCACGAACACGCTGCCGACGTGGCACCTGGCCCACCCCTTCCGGTTCATCGCCCACAACGGAGAGATCAATACCCTGCGGGGGAACATCAACCGGATGCGCGGCCGGGAGCCCCAGATGGTCTCGGAGCTGTTCGGGGAGGACCTCGAGAAGATCAAGCCCGCCCTCATCGAGACGGGCAGCGACTCGGCGATCCTCGACAACGGCCTGGAACTCCTCGTCATGGCGGGGCGCTCCCTCCCCCATGCCATCATGATGATGGTCCCGGAGGCGTTCGGCCCCAAGTACCAGATGAGCGAGGACAAGCGGGCCTTCTACGAGTACCACTCCGCGATCATGGAGCCGTGGGACGGCCCGGCGGCGATGGTCTTCACCGACGGCCGCTACATCGGCGCCACCCTGGACCGGAACGGCCTGCGCCCCGCCCGATACACCGTGACCCGGGAGGGCATGATCGTCCTCGCGTCGGAGACCGGGGTGATGGACTTCCATCCCGACGAGATCGTCCAGCGGGGGCGCCTCCAGCCCGGGAAGATGCTCCTCCTCGACCTGCAGCAGAAGCGGATCGTCCCCGACAACGAGATCAAGGCGAAGATCTCCCGCCAGAAGCCGTACCGCCACTGGGTGAAGGACAACCGGATCGAGATGCGGGGGCTGTTCGCCCCGCCCGAGATCCTGCCGGAGGACCCGGAGGTCCTCCTGCGCCAGCAGCACGCCTTCGGCTACTCGGAGGAGGACCTGCGGATGATCATCGCGCCGATGGCCTCCCAGGGACAGGAAGCGGTGGGCTCGATGGGGGACGACGCGGCGCTCGCGGTCCTCTCCGACCGGCCCCATCTCCTCTACAACTATTTCAAGCAGCTCTTCGCCCAGGTCACGAACCCCCCGATCGACCCGCTCCGCGAGGAGCTCGTGATGTCGCTGCGCGCGTTCGTCGGCCGGGAGAAGAACCTCCTCGACGAGACGCCGGCCCACTACCGGATGCTCAAGCTCCCCCATCCGATCTTGACGCCGGAAGACATGGCCCGTCTCCGGATGGCGTCCCACCCGGACGTCGTGACCCGGGAGATCGACATCCTCTTCCCCGCGGGAGGGAGCGGGAAGGCCCTCGAGGCGGCCCTCAAGACCGTCTTCGTCCAGGCGGAAAAGCACGTCGACGAAGGGGCGACCCTTCTCATCCTCACCGACCGGAACACCTCCCGCGAACGCGCCCCGATCCCGGCGCTCCTGGCGACGTCCGGGCTGCACCATCACCTGATCCGCCGGGGGCTGCGGACCCAGGCGGGAATCATCGTGGAGACGGGGGAAGCCCGCGAGGTCATGCACTACGCGCTGCTGGTGGGATACGGGGCGAACGCGATCTGCCCCTACGTCGCCTTTTCGACCGTCCGGGCGATGGCGGAGGGGCAGCTCCTCGAAAGGACGATGCTGCCGGGGGACGCGGTCGACGCCTACATCGCGGCGGTGAAGAAGGGGCTCCTGAAGATCCTCTCCAAGATGGGCATCTCGACGATCCGGAGCTACTTCGGCGCCCAGATCTTCGAGGCCGTGGGGCTGGGACGGGATGTGATCCACCGGTACTTCTGCGGCACCGCCTCCCGGATCGGGGGGATCGGGCTCGACGAGATGGCCGCGGAAGCGAACGCGCGCCACGTGCGCGCCTGGCCGGCGGCCGGCGCCCCCAACCGTCTCCTGGACCCGGGCGGGATCTATCAGATCCGGGTCGGGGGGGAGAAGCACCTCTGGCCGCCCGAGGCGATCTACAAGCTCCAGCAGGCGGTGCGCACCGACGATTACGGGGTCTTCAAGGAGTTCTCCGCCATCATCAACGACCATTCGCGCCAGCGGGCGACGCTGCGCTCCCTTTTCCGGTTCCGGAAGAACGAACCGGTGCCGATCGACGAGGTCGAGCCGGTGGAGAAGATCACGCCCCGCTTCGTCACGGCCGCCATGTCGTTCGGGTCGATCAGCAAGGAGGCCCACGAGACGATCGCCGTCGCGATGAACCGGATCGGGGGGCGGAGCAACTCCGGGGAAGGGGGGGAGGACCCGGCGCGGTATCACCCGCTCCCCAACGGGGACAGCCTGCGGTCGAAGATCAAGCAGGTCGCGTCGGGACGCTTCGGGGTCACCATCGAGTACCTCGTGAACGCCGACGAGCTGCAGATCAAGATGGCCCAGGGGGCCAAGCCCGGCGAGGGGGGGCAGCTCCCCGG
>PQAK01000104.1 GCA_003105225.1 Deltaproteobacteria bacterium
GTGGCGCGTGCGATCGCCCTCCCCCTCTACCCGCAGTACTTCTCGGCGACCACCGGATCGAGCCTCAAGGATCTGAAGCGCTGGATGCGGTGGGCGGGCGCCTCCTTCCCCGTGTCGGAAGTCCGCTCCTACCCCGATCATCCCGCCTACATCGCGGCCCTCTCGGAGAAGATCGCCCACACGCTGGACGGGGTCTCCCGCAGGGGGACCCACCTGCTGTTCAGCGCCCATGGAGTCCCCCAGTCGTTCATCGACGAAGGCGACCCCTACCGGGAGGAAGTGGCCCGGACGGTCGCGGCCGCCATGGAGAGATTCCCGGACATCCCGCATTCCGTCTCCTATCAGAGCCGCGCGGGGAGAGCCCGGTGGCTGGGCCCCGACACCGTCGAGGAAGTCCGTCGGCTGGGCCGGGAGGGGGTCAAGACGCTGGTCGTCGTCCCGGTGAGCTTCGTCTCCGATCACATCGAGACGCTGCACGAGCTGGACATCCGGCTCAAGGCCGCCGCGCTCGAGGCGGGGATCGCCGCGTTTCTCAGGGTGCCGGCGTTGAACGACTCGCCCGCGTTCATCCGGGCGCTGAAGGATATCGTGCTGGCGGAGGTGGCATGATGCCGCGGATCGTCATTGCCGGGGCGGGGATCTCCGGGCTGTGCACGGCCCACTACCTGGTGAAGGTGCTCTCCGCCGCGGGCAGGGAGGCCGAGATCCTCATCTTCGAAACGGAGAAGGAGCCGGGCGGCAAGATGCGCACCATCCGGGACGGCGGATTCAACCTGGAATGGGGGCCCAACGGGTTCCTCACCAACAAGCCGTATTCCCTCGACCTGGTGCGGGAGCTGGGGATCGAGGGCCGTCTCGCGCCCTCGTCCGACCTCGCCCGGAAGCGGTTCATCTATTCGGGGGGCAGGCTCCACCGGCTGCCGGAAACGCCGCAGTCGTTCTTCGCCTCCGACCTGCTGTCCCTGGCCGGGAGGCTGCGGATCCTTTGGGAGCCTTTCGCGCAGGGGCCTCCCCCGGGGGTCGACGAGTCGCTCGGCGACTTCGCCCGCCGGAGGCTGGGGCCGGAGGCGCTGGAGAAGCTGCTCGACCCGATGGTCACCGGGATCTACGCGGGGGATCCGGACAAGATGTCGCTGCGCAGCTGCTTCCCCCTGATCCACGACCTCGAACGCAAGTACGGCGGACTCGTGAAAGGGATGGTCTCTCTCCAGAGGGAGCGCCGGAAGGCCGGGGAGAAACGCGGGATGTCCGCGGGGCCGGGCGGGATCCTCATGTCGTTCGACGACGGCGTGCAGACGCTCACCGACGTCCTTTCGGGGCTGCTCTCGGAGGGGCTTCACACCAACGTCGCCGTCGAGAGCGTAACGCGCCGCGACGGAAGGTTCCTCCTCTCGCTGCTCGAGGGGGGCCAGCGGGGCGAGATCGACACGGACGCGCTGGTGCTGGCGATCCCGGCGTACGCCGCCTCCGGCGCCCTGACCGCGCTCGACCCGGGGATCTCGGAAGCCCTGTCGGCCATCCCCTACTCGCCGGTTTCGGTCGTGGCGCTGGGGTACGAGCAGGCGGGGATGGGCAACCCCCTGGACGGCTTCGGCTTCCTCATCCCGCGCGGGGAGAAGCGGAAGATCCTGGGGGCGTTGTGGGACTCCAGCGTCTTCCCGAACCGGGCGCCGGACGGCAAGGCGCTGATCCGCGCGATCGTCGGGGGCGTCCGCAGCCCCGAGCTCGCTTCGCTGCCCGCCGGCGCGCTCATTCATCTCACGCTCGAGGAGATCGCGGTGACGATGGGGGTCACGGCCCCCCCGGTCCTCTCCCGCGCCTTCTTCCACGAGAAGGGGATCCCCCAATACCTCGTGGGCCACGGCAAGGTGCTGGAGCGCATCGACGCCCGGCTGGCCGAATTCCCCGGGCTCTACCTGAACAGCAACGCCTACCGGGGGATCGCCCTGAACGACTGCGTCCTGCAGTCGCGGCTCACCGCGGAACGGATCGCCCGGGAACTCTACGCCTCGCCGACATAACACATCACCGTTAACGAATTTATAATCACGCGAATTACCGGTACAGGTGCGGGACCTTGCAACCAGGACGGTTTGGCGCTACATTGCGGTTCAAAGCTCAAAGAGCGGTTCCGAATCGTTCGACCGGAGAAGATGACAAGCCTTGCCGGCCTGCTCGGGAGTCCCGCTGACGGTCAGCCGTAAACTTCCTTCCGCCCCGCAAACGCCGCCCGCCGCCGCAGTCACCACAAACTGTTTGACGCAGCTTACTTTAAATTCGGCCGGCAGATCATGCGCTACGGTATTCACCGGTTTTCACCCTTTCTTCGGAGCGATGGAAAGCGAGACTTCTTTCTACAAAAATGATAGCGACACAAGGGTAAAGACAGGCAGCAGGACCGCCGCGGAATACGCCATGTAACTGAGGAAAGAGGGCATCCGAACCCCCTTTGCCTCGGCGATCGACTTGACCATGAAATTGGGCGCGTTTCCGATATAGGTGGTGGCGCCCATGAAAACCGCCCCCGCGCTGATCGCGCGAAGGACCGCGGTAGGAACCCCCACGGCGTCGGCGGGTCCCGATAGCCCTTGCGCGAGGGAGAGGAACGTCAGGTACGTGGGGGCGTTGTCCAGGAAGCTGGAAAGCGTCCCGCTCGCCCAGAA
>PQAK01000105.1 GCA_003105225.1 Deltaproteobacteria bacterium
TCGGTCCCCACGGTCTTGATGATGCGCCACCCCCCCATCGCGGTCCCCAGGGCCATCGATGCGGCGCACGAAAGAATCACCCAGATCGGGATATGGAAGGCGTGGATGGCGCCGTAGGAGGTGAGCGCCAGCGTGATGACGCCCATCGACTTCTGGGCGTCGTTGGATCCGTGGGAGAACGCCATGAAGGCCGCCGAGAAGATCTGGAGCTTGCGGAAGCCGCGGTTCAGGGGCGAAGGGTGGTATCCCCGAAAGATCCAGAAGATCGTGATCATGAGGAGGAAGGCCACGATCGTACCCGCCAGCGGCGATACGACGATGGCGGCCAGGATCTTGGTGATCCCGTCCCACTTGAGGACGCCGGTCCCCCGGTCCGCGATCACCGCCCCGATGAGCCCGCCGATGATCGCGTGCGAGGAGGATGCCGGGATTCCGTAGCGCCAGGTGAGGAGGTCCCAGAAAATGGCGCCGGCCAGGGCGGCCAGGACGACCACCTGCGTCACCTGGGACGGATCGACGATCCCCTTGCCGATCGTCGCGGCGACGTGCGTGGAGACCAGCGCCCCGATGAAATTCAGGCCCGCGGCCATCAGGATGGCGCTCCGGATGGAGAGGGCGCGGGTGGAGATGCAGGTGGCGATGGCGTTCGCCGTGTCGTGGAAGCCGTTGATGNNGCGGTGTCGTGAAAGCCGTTGATGAAGTCGAACGCCAGGGCGGCGAAGATCACCAGCACCAGGAGGAGGAAGGAGCCCTCATGCATTCTTGAGCGCCACCCCTTCAAGGACGTTGGCGGCGTCCTCGCAGCGGTCGGTGGCCGTCTCCAGGGTCTCGTAGATCTCCTTCCACTTGAGGATCGTGATGGGGTCCTTCTCGTGCTCGAAGAGATAGGCGATCGCGTCCCGGCAGACGCGGTCCGCCTCGTTCTCCAGCGAGTTCACCTCGACGCAGTGCTCGTACACCCCATCCATCTTCTTCCCCATGTGCGAGATCCCCCGGTTGAGCTCCCGGACGGACTTGAGGATCAGGAATCCCAGCTCCTTGGCCTGCGGGGTCGGCTCGACGATCTTGTAGAGGGTGATGCGCGTGGCCGCAGCGTGGATCAGGTCGATGATGTCGTCCAGCGACGAGACGAGCGCCAGGATGTCCTCGCGCTCGATCGGCGTGATGAAGGTCGTATTCAGTTTCTTCACGACGTCGTGGGTGATCGTATCGCCCTTGTGCTCGATCTCCTCGATATCCCGGGCCCTTTCCTTGACGTTGTCGAAATTGTCCAGAAGCTCCTTGAGGCGCTCGGCGCCTTCCAGGATGTTCTGCGACGCCTTCTCGAACAGGACGAAGAACTCCTGATCACTCGGGATGATACGGAACATGGTGCGACTCCTTTTTCAGGGCGGAAAAGTGTGGGAAATACGTCCTTCGCGGTTACCGGCAAAGCGAGCCGGCGGGAACGACCGGCCCCCCTCCCGACAGCTCGGCCAGCTTGCGCTCCGCGGCGGAAACCAGGTCCTCGATGATTTCGCGCACGGGCTGGATCTTCCTGACGAAGGCGACGCTCTGGCCCGCCATCAGCGACCCGTGCTCGACGTCCCCTTCCACCACGGCGCGCCGCAGGGCGCCGACCCAGAACTCCTCGAGCTTGACCTGGGCCTCCTCCCGGGGAATCTCCCCGGACTTGACCTTGCTCAGGAGGTCGAACTGGAGGCGGTTGAAGTCCTTCGTACCCTCGTTCACGATGGCGCGCACCGGGATCGTGGGGAGCGACGGATCGAACTGCGACGTGGGCATGGCGTCCCGGGCCTGGGCCCGGATGAACGCCTCCTTGAAGCGGGGGTGCGCCACGCATTCCTCCGCCACGACGAACCGGGTGCCCAGCTGGGCCCCCGCGGCCCCGAGCATCAGGTACTGGGCGATCATCTCCCCGGTGCCGATCCCGCCGGCCACGAAGATGGGGACCTCGGTAAGGCTCAAGAGGAATTCCTGGGCGAGGACCGATGTCGCGACGGGGCCGATGTGGCCGCCCGCCTCGTTCCCTTCGATCACCAGCGCGTCCGCTCCCTGCTTGATCAGCCGCCGCGCCAGCGACAGCACCGGGGCGAAGCAGATCACCTTGCCGCCGCCCGTCTTCGCCTGTTCGATGTCCCTGCCGGAAGGGATGCTTCCGGCGAAAAATACGAAGGGGGCCTTTTCCCGGACGACGACTTCGATCTGGTCCTTGAAGTTCGGCGCGACGGTGATGAGGTTGACGCCGAAGGGAAACCTCGTCTTCCGGCGGGTGGCCTCGATCTCCCGGGACAGCAGATCGGGAGGCATGTTGCCCCCGGCGAGAACCCCGAACCCGCCTTCGTTCGAGATGGCGGCGACGAGGTTGGACTCGGACACCCAGGTCATCGCGCCGCAAAGGATCGCGTACCGGGTGCCGAGGAAATCGGTCCCCCGCTTCCACGCCGCCGTCAGATGCTTCAATTCCATCGATGACACTCCCGCAGGCAATTCGTAAAACTATATCACACGGTGCCCGGAAGGTCCGCCAAAAGGTACGGCGGGCGTTTTCCGCAGGCCTTCTGCTATATTATGCACCATGGTGCTCCGAAGCGAGCTGTACGACATCACGGTCGTCGGCGCCGGACCGGTCGGGCTGTACGCCGCCTATTACGCGGGGCTTCGCGACTGCCGGACCAAGCTGATCGAGATGTACCCCCAGGTGGGGGGACGGCTCATCTCCATGTACCCGGAGAAGGAAGTCTTCGACGTGGCCGGCCACCCGAGGATCGTGGCGGCCGACCTGGTCCGGCTGCTCACCGAGCAGACGCAGCAGTACCGGCCCACGATCGTCCTTTCGGAGCGGGTCGAGGGCCTGCGCGTCCTGGGAGAGCGCGTCATCGAGCTTTCGACGACCCACGGGGTCCACTACACCCAGACCGCCATCATCGCGGTGGGGTGCGGCGCGTTCGTGCCCCGCAAGCTCGACATCCCCCACCTGATCGACCTCGAGGGGCACGGGATCTATTACTACCTGAAGTCCTTCGAGGCGCTCCGCGGGAAAAAGGTCCTGATCGTCGGCGGGGGGAACAGCGCCGTCGACTGGGCCCTGTCCCTCGATGGGATCGCCTCCGAGATCACCCTGGCCCACCGGATGTACAAGTTCCAGGCGCACGAGGCGATGGTGGACCGCCTCATGGCCTCCCGCGTCAACGTCAAGTTCCCCTACTTCACCCTGAAAGCCGTGCTCGGTGAGGACCACGTGACCGGCGCGGTGATCTGGAACGAGCGCAGCGGCAAGGAGGAGGAGATCGCCGTCGACGCGATCGTCCTCTCGATCGGCATGCTCACCAACATGGAGCCGTTCCGCCAGTGGGGGCTGAACATCGTCGGCAGCGGGATCGCCGTCGCCCCCGACATGTCCACCAACCTCCCCGGCGTCTACGCCGCGGGGGACATCGTCACCTACCCCGGCAAGGTCCTCCTCATCACCGCGGGGTCGGGCGAGGCCGCCACCGCGGTCAACACCGCGAAGGAATACATCCTCGCCGGCTACCTGGGCCGCTGATCCACCTCGGCGCCTGCGCTCTTCGTACCGGCTGCGCCGCCTCGGAGGGGGGACTCCGGTCGTGGCTCGCCGCGCGATGAACCCGCGCGGCTGCGCTTTACCTCCCTCCGCCCCCCTCCTGCGG
>PQAK01000106.1 GCA_003105225.1 Deltaproteobacteria bacterium
CTGCCGAGGAACTGGTACTCGTAGGGATCGGTCCCTGCCGCGGAGGCGGTGAATACGACGTTGTCGCCGCCGGCGATGGGACTTGCCGGAGACGCCGAGAGGGTCAGGCCGGAGACGGTTGCCGGCGCGATCGTGTAGCCGACCGTTGCCGATGCCTCGCTGAGGCTGGTGGAGCCGAAGCTTCTCACGTCGACCATCACGGAATAGATGCCGTTGGGCACCCCGGTCGTGTTCCAGATCCAGTCGGATGCCGGACCGTACGCCCGGGTCACGGCCATGACTCCCGTCACGTTGTCGGAGAACTGGTACTCATAGGTGCCCGAACCGCCGGCGCCGGTCGCCGTGAAGGCCACCGGAGCGCCCGAGGGCTGCGGCCCTGCCGGAGTCGCCGTCAGGGTTGCCCCGGTCGCCGGGAGGCCCGTCGGAATGAAGGCCAGGGTGACCGGGACGGCGGGGGTGATCGAGATCACTCCCGGGTTGGCCGGCGGGAACGAAACCATGCTGGAGTTGCCGTTGAAGTTCCCGGAGAGCACGCCTGCGGCCGCCAGCTCCGCGGGTCCGCTGCGCGCCGGCCGGGTCGGATCCACGTAGCCGAGCATCCGGTTGGCGACGTCGGAGTATGCGCCGGCCGTGTAGTTCGCATTGCTGTACGGAGTGTGCGGAACGTCTCCGGCCAACGTGCCGGCCTGGGAAAGGATCAGGGTGTTCAACGCGGTCCGGGGATCGAGCCCCGATACGGGGAACGGGTCGAGCGGCTGGGGCGTCGCCTCGCAGCCGGTGTCGAGGCACCCGCCCGGCGAGAGCCGCCGGTCGAGGTTCCAGGGTATCCCCTCGAAGAGGTTCGGGGTGCCCATCAGGTTCAAGTCGACCTCCACGAACTCCTGCATCTCGACCCCGCCGAGGTTGATTCCGAACGGGAAGAGATACTGGCCGTTGGTGGCTTCACTGCCGCTGACATCGAGAGTGATCAGGCCGGGATTGGCCAGCCGGTGGCCGGTTCTCGCCTGGATCTCGTGCGGGATCGGCATCAGGACGGCCATCTCCTCGCCCAAGGTGGGCGTGGCGCTGCACACCGATCCGGCGGTGTTGAACCGCGGCTCGGCCATGATGTGGAGACAGGCGGAGAGCCTCGGCTTGGCGCCCCCAGGGGGGTTGTTCGCGGCGGCCAGGATGAAGTCGAGGTCGTGCCGGATCCGGAAGATGTTGGCGCCCGCTCCCGCCAGCCCCTGGGCGGAACAGGTGCCCGCGGCGTCCGCCGCGTCGCACCCGAGGACCGATGCGTACGGGAATTCATGCTTCGAATTGGTTGCCGGGTCGTAGTGGATCGTCCAGAAAAGGACGTCCGTGGGGGCCAGGGTGGTAAAGCCGATGTTCAGGGTCCTCCCCCGCTGGTTGTAGAAGGCGGGTGCGTCGATGAACTCCTCCTCCAGGAAGAGGTAGTCCGGCTGCGTGGGCAGGTTCTTCGTCGCGACCGCCCGCAGGATCGTCGAGGTGTGCACGGAGAGGAACCGGACCCCGTTGATCGTCTCGTAGTTCCCTTCCACGGAGATGGCGTTCCCCGGCTTGATCGGCCCGAACAGCCGGGAATCGTTCGCGGGCGTCGCGGTATTGGGCGTTCCGTCCGGGTTGGTGGGGTTGTTGGCCGAGGGGCAGAGCACGTCGCCGGTGCCGTTGGCGCTCGCCTGCGCCGTGGTGACCCCCAGGCCCAGGACGTCGGCGAAAGTGCGCGACACGGTGCTCGGGATGCAATAGGGATATCCGGAGGAGAACACGTTGGTGTAGTTGTCCGGGTCGAGCGTGAACCGCGGGTCGGGGCTGCAGTTCTGCGACCCGGGCAGGCATTCCGGCCCCTGCTGAATGGTATGTCGCGCGGTGGGATCGTTCAGCCGGACCATCGTTCCCGACGCGGGGTCCCCGGTGACGCCGTCGATCCGGAAGTAGCCGTTGTCGTAGGCGACGTAGGTTACGATCCCGGTGACGGCTTCGACGCCCTTCTGGATCAGAACGTCGCCCGCCACGATGGCGCTGTCTGCCGCGGCGCGGTTCGCGGAGATCGTGGCGAACCCGCCCACGCCGCTCTTGTTGCACAGGTCGCCCTTTGCGACGCCGCTTTCGCCGTTGGCGACGCACGCCGCCGGCGCCGCCGCGAAGAACGCCTGCGCGGACATCCGGTTCGCGGGAAGATCCATCAGGAGGTTGCGGGGGATGATGACCACCTGCCCGCCCACCTGGATTTTCGCCGACGACCAGGGATCGGCAGGGTTGTCCACGGTGAACCGCTCGATCTCACCCGCCACGTTGGCTTTCGCCGGCGCGGCCGCGGCGCGGGGACTCCACCCCGCGATCAGCAGCGCTGCAACCAACAGGAAAACTTTCATGGAATAACGTTTGGCCGTTTCAGTGTTCCGATTCAATTTCATCTGATTTCTCCTTTCCGCTCGATGCGGCTGATGTCTCTTCACGGTTGCTTCAAACGAATTTCTCATTCGGGGATTTCCTGTTCCAAAGGGCGTGCCAAAAGTGCGAAAAAAAGAAATAAGCGTGTAAAAACATATAGATACGTTAATATGCCCCTGGTGCTGGGAAGACGAAGGGTGTGACGGATTTACGGTAGGTTCGGCGGGCTTGACGAAATACGTTTCATATTCAACGGTTTATCAATAAGGCGATCCGAGGGGCTGTGGTGGTTCGCCACAGGGCGGAGGGGTGGGACATTCTTTTGTCCCGTGCCGCTCCCCTCCCTATGACTGATTTAATGCCTGCTTTTCCAAATTGATCGGCGAAGGATCCTTGCCGGACTTCTTCGACCTCCTCACGAGCCGCTTGTTCAGGGTGTACCGGGAGATTCCGAGCAGCAACGCCGCGATCCCCTGGTTGTCCTGGGAACGTCTGAGCGCCTCGGCGACGAGATATGCGTCCGCCTCCTTCAAGGTGGGGAACCGGTCGTACAGCGCGAAGGGGGGCTGTTCCTCCGAAACCTCCCCCTGGACCGCCACCGCCGCTTTCGAGGAAACGTGATCCCCGATGTGCTTCTTGAAGCTGTCGAGGGTCAAGACCCCCGCGCGGTGCTGCATCACCGCGTCGAATACCATCGAGCCCAGCTCGCGCACGTTTCCCGGGAAATGATAGGCCGACAGCAGCGTGAACAGCTCGGTAGGAGGGCTCGGCTTTTTCTTCTTCGCGGATTCCGCCGCTTCCTTCAGGAAATGATCCACCAGCAGGGGGATGTCCTCCTTGCGCTCGCGCAGCGGAGGAAGGTGGATATGATGGGCGACCAGCCGGTAAAAGAGGTCCTTGCGGAATTTCCCCGCGGCGATCAGGTCCTTGAGGTTATGGTGCGTGGCGCACAGGATCCGCGCATCGGTTTTCCGGGGAGCGTCCACCCCCAGGGGGTAATACTCCTTTTCCTCCAGCAGCCGCAGCAGCTTCAACTGGGAGGATTCCGTGAGGTCTCCGATCTCGTCGAGAAAGAGCGTCCCTGCGGCGGCCTGCACGATCAGGCCTTCCCTGGCTTGGTCCGCCCCCGTGTACGCCCCCTTCCTGTGGCCGAACAGCGTGTCCGAGATGACGGAATCGTCCAGCCCCGCCACGTTGACGGCGACGAACTTCCCCTCGCAGCCGCTCATGTCGTGGATGGCGCGCGCGACCAGGTCCTTGCCGCTGCCGGTCTCCCCGGTGATGAGCACGGGCTGCTTGGAGCGGGCGATCGCCTTCATGTAATTGAAGATCGCGTGCATGCTCCGGTTTTTCGTGACGATCCCGTGGGTGAGGAGATCCTCGTCCGCCGCGGGGGCGTTCAGTTGATCCTGGAGGGAGCTCACCGCTTCGCGCAGGTCCCGAAGCTCCAGTGCGCGCTTGATGCTCGACAGGAACCGGGCCTTCTCCATCGGCTTGATGAGGTAGTCGAATGCGCCCGCCTTGATGCAGGCGACCGCCGATTCGACGTCCATCGAACCGGTCACGACGATGACCGGTAGTTCGGGGTGCTCCTCCTTGATCCGGGGGAGCAGCTCGGTCCCGTGGACGCGGGATCCGCCCAGGTTCAGCACGATCGTCGCCACCTCCGTGCCGGAGAGGAACGGCAGGACCTCCCGGCTGTCCGCCAGCGTGTGCACGGGCTGGACCCCGGCGGCACGAAGCGCCGCTTCGGCCGAGGACAGGAACCGCGGATCGTCGTCCACGATCAGGATGGGAAGCGATCCAGGGGGAAGCGGGACCGCCGTTTCGGTATCGGCTTCCCCGGACCCCGGTTTCTCGTACAACACCGGCAAGGGAGGCGAGGCGGCGGTTACCTTCTCGACCGACCCCTCCGGATACAGGGTCTTGTCCACGCCGCGTTTGAACAGGAAATAGATGACGATTCCCGTGGGGATGATGCCCAGGAGGCTGGCCACCTGCTCCGCCTTGGGGAAGGTATTCAGGGCGAGCAGGTCCCAGACGGCGTTCACGATCATGCTGCCCAGGACGACCTTGAGCGCGATTCCTCTTCCGCCTCCCAGCAAGCGTATCCGTTCCATGTGATCCCTCCCTCTCTTCAGTTGACGATGTCGGTTATGGTCGCGCTCGCGTCGAACGGCGCGGTCGAGCCGACGCTGCGCGCCTGGACCTGGATCTCCCAGGAGCCGGTGACGCCGGTCCAGGTCCAGGAGTCGGCCGGCCCGTATTCCTGTCCGACGCTGAACGTCGGCGCGCCGACCGCCCTGCCGAGGAACCGGTACTCGTAGATGCCGGTCCCGCCTGCGGCGGTCCCGGTGAAGGTGATCGCGGTACCGGCCGTCTGCGGGCCGGCCGGACTCGCCGCCACCGTCACTCCGGTCGCCGGCGGCGTCGAAACCGCATACGCGATCGTCTGCGCCGCTTCGCCGGCCGCGGGCGAGCCGGCGCTGCGGGCGTTCACCTGGATCTCCCAGTTCCCCGCGACGCCGGTCCAGGTCCAGGAAGCAGCCGGGCCGTACGACTGGGCGACCGACC
>PQAK01000107.1 GCA_003105225.1 Deltaproteobacteria bacterium
GCGACGTTCATCCCGATGGAGGAGTCGCCGGGAGAGGACGTGTAGACCGGGACCCCGTACCGGCGGGCGGCCGAAAGAACGCTCACCTCGCCCAGCCCCAGCGCCTTCTCCCGCTCCGCGAGATACCGTCCCAGGCGGTAATGGAATTCGGCCGTCCCCATTTCGGCCTGGAACTCCCCGGCGTCGAGCACCCGGCGGAAAAAGGCGTCCGTGTCGAGCAGGACGTGGTAGTCGAACAGGACGTCGTAGATGCGGACGACGCCCTCGTCCCGCAGGACCCGGTCGTCGAGGAACGGGGAGCCGGCGTGCATCGGCATCCCGAGCCCGAAGTGGGCGTCGTGGTACAGGTTGGCGCCGGTCGACACGATCCAGTCGACGAAGCCCGACTTGAGGAGCGGGATCACGCAGGAGACCCCGAGCCCCGCGGGGGTGAGCGCCCCCGACAGCGAGAGCCCCACCGTCACGCCCGGGCGCAGCATCTTCTCCGCCAGAAGCCGTGCGCCCTCCCGGAGCCTGCCGGCGTTGTACGCCAGGAAGTGCCGGTCGATCAGGTCGGCGGCCGGCGCCCCTTTCGGGACCGGCGGCGGAAGGATCCTCCGCCCCCGAAGAAATCGCGACGCTTGTCTCGCCATGTCCGCGCTCCCTTCCCGTGCAGGCGCCTGCCGCCCGCCGGATAAGATCGACCGCATTATACCTCCACGCTATAATCACCGGATGGAGAATCGGCGCTCCCTCGAGAAAGCGGAGATCTCCGCCATCTACGAAGTGGGAAAGATCCTCACCTCCGCGCAGAACCTTCCGAGGGCGCTGGGGATCTCCCTGCGGACCCTGCAGAGCTTTCTGGGATTCGCCCGCGCGGCGATCCACCTGCCCGACGCCGTCACCCGGGAAATCCGGATGGAGGTCGCAGCCGGCTACACCGCCGAGGAGCGCGGCCGGGCGCGCTACGTCTGGGGGGAGGGGATCGTCGGGAAGACGATGAAGACGGGCAGCCCGATCGCCATCCCCGACGTCCGGCAGGAGCCGTCGTTCCTGGACAAGACCCGGGCGCACGGAAAGACGAGGGAAGGCAGCCTCTCCTACATCTCCGTGCCCCTGAAGATCGGCGACGAGGTGCTGGGGGTCCTTACGGCCGAGCGGATCGGGCGGGCGGGCACGCGGGCGCTCGAAGCGGACACGCGCACCCTGATGGTCATCGGGTGCCTCATCGGCCAGGCGCTGAAGCTCCACAAGGCGATCGAACGGCTGCAGGACGAGTTCCAGCGGCAGCGCCAGGAGTTCGAGAAGACGATCCGCAAGACGTACCGGATCGAGAACATCGTCGGGCAGAGCAAGCGGATGCAGGAGGTGTTCGCCTCGGTCGTCAGCGTCGCCCCCTCCCGGGCGACGGTCCTGCTGCGCGGGGAGAGCGGCACCGGCAAGGAGAGGATCGCGAGGGCGATCCACCAGGCGGGCCCCCGCGCCGACGGCCCCTTCGTCACGGTCAACTGCGCGGCCCTGCCCGAGACGCTGCTCGAGTCGGAGCTGTTCGGCCACAAGCGCGGGGCCTTCACGGGCGCGGTCGAGGAGCGGAAGGGGCGCTTCGAGCAGGCCGGCGGGGGCACCCTCTTCCTGGACGAGGTGGGCGACATCCCCCTTCCCACGCAGGTGAAATTGCTGCGCGTCCTCCAGGATAGGAAGTTCGAGCGCCTCGGGGAGAACCGGACGATCTCGGTGGACGTCCGGATCATCGCCGCCACGAACGCGGACCTCGAGAAGATGGTGGAGGGGGGGCGGTTCCGGGAGGACCTGTTCTACCGGCTGAACGTCATCCCCATCTACCTGCCGCCCCTGCGCGACCGCCGGGAGGACATCATCCCGCTCACGGAGCACTTCCTGGAGCGGTTCAACAAGGAGCACGGCAAGACCGTTTCGTTCGCGCCCGAAGTCCTGGAGCTCCTGCTCGAGTACCGGTGGCCGGGAAACGTCCGCGAGCTGGAAAACCTCGTGGAGCGGTCGGTGGTCATGGCCAAATCCCCCGTCGTCCACATCCCCGATCTTCCCCGCCCCGTGCGGACCTCGCCGACGATGGAAGCGGAGAGCGCGCTTCCCGCCCCTGCGGCTGCGGAGCCGTCGCAGGCGCCCAGGGCCGTATACCTCCGGGCGATGGAGCGGGAAGAGCTGCGGCGAGCGCTGGAGGCGACCGGGTGGGTGATCGCCCGCGCCGCCCGGCTCCTGGGCTGGACCCCCCGCCAGGTCGCCTACAAGATGAAAAAGCACGCCCTCTCCTCCCCCTGGAAAACTTAGGGACGTTCTTAAACTTTTTTATGTCATCATGTTTGTCGGCAATGCGACAAAAATGTCCTGACGCCGCCTAGGCAAGCCGCCCCTTCCGGGATCTCCCCCTCCACGGAATACCCAAAATCTTTCGGGTAATTACGAGTGGATCCTTTCATCGGGATCCGGCGATGGCATGCCTCCTGCTCTCCTATCGGCCGACAAACAGTTTCCTTTCCGAAGGAGGCACCGATGAAGCCCAACGCGTTGCTCCGCAGAATGTCGCGCATCCTGCTATCGGCCGCGCTCACGTGCGCCGTCATCGCCGGCACCGCCCATGCGACGCCGTCCACCCAGATCTGGATCCCATCCACCGACGTCCAGGCCTTCAAGACGTTTCATTTCGGGTTCGACACCTACATCCGGGCGAACAGAAACGACGACGGCTCCCGCACCCCGGCGATCGTCGATCTCGGGCTGACGGCCGGGGTCCTTCCCTTCCCGAAGCTCCAGGCGGAAGTGGGCTTCGACCTGATCGATCAGGCGGACCCTTTCGGAAAGTATCCCCTCTACTTCAATGCGAAGGTGGGGACGCCGGAAGACGCCTGGTTCAAGGGCTCCCCGGCAGTCGCGGTCGGCGGCTATAACTTCGGGACGAAGAGCGATGTCACCGACGTCAACATCGTCTACGGATTGGTGGCGAAGACGCTTCCCGTGGTCGGGCGCCTTTCGGCGGGCTATTACGGCCTGAACCAGGACGCCGCCCTGGCGACCGTTTTCGACGCGAACGGGGTGAAAGGCGACTCGAGCGGCCTCCTCCTCTCGTGGGACCGCACGATGACCGAGATCTCCGACAAGCTTTGGCTCGCCGTGGACTACCAGGGCGGGGACAACGCCTACGGGGCCCTCAACTTCGGGCTGTCGTGGGCCTTCGCGAAGAACGTGAGCGTGATCTTCGGATACGACATCTACAACGACAAGGCCCGGGGCGGGGAGAACACCTACACCGTCCAGCTCGACATCAACTTCCCGTAATACCCACCAACCATGTCCCGTCCCATGGACGGGCGTGAAGAAGGAGAACGACCATGAAAACGCATCTGCGAACCATCGCAACGAGCGTGATCTGCCTGCTGGCGCTGCTCGCGATCCTGGCGGCGGCACTCCCCGCAAACGCCGCGGACGCCCCGAAACCGGACCCGTCGGGGGCCAACACGGGGGCGATCGGCGACATCGTCGGCGCCTCCCCGGGGGCGCCGACCGACAAGGACATCAAGACGATGGCGGAGAAGGAGCCGCTGGCCGCCAAGGTCGGGGACGTGGCGGGCCACAACCGGATCTCCATCAACATGATCTGGACCCTCATCTGCGGCTTCCTCGTCATGTTCATGCAGGCCGGGTTCGCGATGGCGGAGACCGGCTTCACCCGGGCCAAGAACGCCGGCCACACGATGGCGATGAACTTCATGGTCTACGCCCTCGGGATGCTCGGCTTCTGGATCTGCGGCTTCGCCATCCAGATGGGCGGCGCCGGGCCCTTCGCCACCCTGGGCGGGGGCGGCGTGCTCGACGGGGAATTCGTCGTCCGCCTGTTCGGGAAGGATTTCGGCCTGTTCGGGACCAAGGGGTTCTTCCTGTCCGGAGCCACCTACGACGCCGTCGTCTTCTCGATCTTCCTGTTCCAGATGGTGTTCATGGACACCAC
>PQAK01000108.1 GCA_003105225.1 Deltaproteobacteria bacterium
AAGCTCGACAAGCCGGTGATCCTCAAGCGCGGGATGAGCGCGACGATCCAGGAGTGGCTGATGTCGGCGGAGTACATCGCCTCCGAGGGGAACCAGAAGATCATCCTGTGCGAGCGGGGGATCCGGACGTACGAGCAGGCGACCCGGAACACCTTCGACGTCTCGGCGATCCCGGTCGTCAAGGACCTGTCCCACCTGCCCGTCATCGCCGACCCCAGCCATGCCTCGGGCAAGATGAGCCTGGTGGAGCCGCTCTCCGCCGCCGCCATCGCCGCCGGCGCGGACGGTCTCATGGTCGAGGTCCACGGCCAGCCGGAAACGGCCCTGTCGGACGGCCCCCAGTCCCTTCGCCCCGACGCCTTCCGCGACATGGTCACCCGGCTGAAGAAGATCGCCGGAGCGGTCGGCAAGACCCTGGGGCACGCGTGACGGCGAAACGGCTCGGCATCCTGGGGCTGGGGCTGATCGGCGGGTCGCTCGCCCTGTCCCTCCAGGGACGCCGGGGCGCCCCCGAGGTGTGGGGGTGCGACCGCCGGAAGGAATTCGTCCGCATGGCGCTTGCCGACGGCGCCATATCGCGCGCCTGCACGGAGAGCGGGATCGCCTCGTGCGACATCGTCGTGGTCTGCGTCCCCGTGCTCCGGTCCGTGGACCTCGTGCGGCGGATCGGCGGGCGGATGCGCCCCGGCTCGATCCTGACCGACGTGGGCAGCGTCAAGGCGGCGGTGGTCCGGGCCGGGGGGAGCGCGATGGCGGAGGGCGCGGAGTTCGTCGGGGGACACCCCATCGCGGGGACCGAGGATTCCGGGTATCCCGCTGCGGACGCCTCGCTCTTCAAGGGAAGGACGGCGATCCTGACCCCTGGCGGCCGGAATACCGAAGAGGCGCTCGGCGCGGTCGAGCGGATGTGGAAACTGGCGGGCGCGCGGGTCCTGCGGATGGACCCCGGCCTGCACGACCACGTCTTCGCCTACGTCTCCCACCTGCCGCACGCCGTGGCCTACGCGCTGGTCCACTCGGTGGCGACCCTGGATTCGAAGGTGCCGCTGGGCTACTCCGCGGGAGGGTTCCGCGACTTCACCCGGATCGCGTCGAGCAACCCGGAGATGTGGAAGGACATCGTTCTCGAGAACCGCGGGGAGGTCCTTCGCGCGATCGGGCACTACCGGAAGAATCTCGCCCTGCTGGAGGGGCTCATCCGCCGGGAGGACGCCGGCGGCCTGCTGGCCTACTTCCGCAAGGCGAAAACCACCAGGGACGGGTTGTAAGCCGATGCCGGAGCGGGTGAAAATCGAGGGGACGGTCCGGGTCCCGGGAGACAAGTCGATCAGCCACCGGGCGGTGATGCTGGCCCTGCTCGCGGAGGGGGAGAGCCGCATCCGGGGGTTTCTTTCCGCCGAGGACACGCTTTCCACCGTGACGATGGCGCAGGCGCTGGGCGCCGAGGTCCGCGAGGTTTCCCCGACGGAGCTGCGCATCTCCGGGAGAGGATTGCGCGGTCTCGCCGAGCCCGAGGACGTGATCGACGCCGGGAACTCCGGCACCACCATGCGGATCGGCGCGGGGATCCTCGCCGCCCAGCCGTTCCTTTCGATCCTCACGGGGGACCGCTACCTGCGCCGCCGCCCGATGAAGCGGATCGTGGAGCCGCTGTCCCGCATGGGGGCGTCGATCTCCGGCCGGAGAGGGGACACCCTGCCGCCGCTCTGCATCCGGGGAGGGAAGCTTTCCGGGATGCGGTACGAGATGCCCGTGGCGTCCGCGCAGGTAAAGTCGGCCATCCTGCTCGCGGGGCTGTACGCCGCGGGGGAGACCTCCGTCGTGGAGCCCCTCCCTTCCCGCGACCACACCGAGCGGATGCTCTCGTCGATGGGCGTGAAGGTCGACCGCCGGGGGAACGAGGTGGCGGTGCGGACCGCGGCGCGGCTCCTCCCGCTGTCGATCGACGTGCCCGCCGACATCTCCTCGGCCGCGTTCTTCGCCGCGCTTGCGGCCTGCGTTCCGGGGGCCGAGCTGCGCCTCCCCGGCGTCGGCGTGAACCCGCTGCGGACCGGCGTCCTTTCCGTCTTGCGGAGGATGGGGGCCGATATCCTCCTCACTTCCCTGCGGGAGGAGGGGGGGGAGCCGGTGGCCGACATCGTGGTCCGCGGGACGCAACTCCACGGGACGGAGGTGGCCCCGCACGAGATTCCCTCGCTGATCGACGAGGTCCCGGTCCTGTGCGCGGCGGCCGCGCTTGCCGGGGGCCGCACCGTCATCCGGGGGGCGGGGGAGCTGCGCGTCAAGGAGTCCGACCGCATCGGCGCGATGGCGGCCGCGCTCTCCGCGCTGGGGGTTTCCTGCGAGGAGTTCCCGGACGGCATCCGGATCGAGGGCCCGGCAGAGATCCGTTCCGGGATCCGCTGCGACAGCCTGGGCGACCACCGGATCGCGATGTCGCTCGCGGTGCTCTCCGCGGCGACGGGCGTCCCCGTGGACGTCACGGATACCGAGTGCATCGACACCTCGTTCCCCGGGTTCC
>PQAK01000109.1 GCA_003105225.1 Deltaproteobacteria bacterium
TCGACCTTCTTGATGTTCTCCTGCGCCAGCAGCGCGGCGGGCCCTCCGATGGAGCCCAGGTAGAAGCCGCCGTATTTCCTGCATGCGTCCGTCACCTGCTGGCTGCGATTCCCCTTGGCGATCATGACGAGCGATCCGCCGTTCGCCTGGAACAGGTCGACATAGGAGTCCATGCGTCCCGCGGTGGTCGGCCCGAAGGACCCCGAGGGCATTCCCTTGGGGGTCTTGGCGGGGCCCGCATAGTAGATGGGGTGGTCCTTCAGGTACTGCGGAAGGCCTTCTCCCCGGTCGATCCGCTCCTTGAGCTTGGCGTGGGCGATGTCGCGCCCGACGATGATCGTGCCGGAGAGAGACAGCTGCGTGGTGACCGGGTATTTCGACAGCTCCGCCCGGATCTCTTTCATCGGCCGGTTGAGGTCGATCTTGACGACGCCGTGCTCGTGCTTCTTCCGGTATTTCTCGGGGATCAACCGCCCCGGGTTCCTCTCCAGCTCCTCGAGCCAGATCCCGTCCCGGTTGATCTTCGCCTTGATGTTGCGGTCCGCCGAGCAGGAGACGCCCATCCCGACCGGGCAGGAGGCGCCGTGGCGCGGCAGGCGGACGACCCGCACGTCGAGGGCGAAATGCTTCCCGCCGAACTGCGCGCCGAACCCGCTTTTATACGCGGCCGAAAGGATCCTCTCCTCCATATCGCGGTCGCGGAACGCCTGGCCCCCCTTGTTGCCGCTTTCGGGAAGGTGGTCCAGGTAACCGGCGGACGCCAGCTTCACCGTTTTCAGGCAGCTCTCCGCGGAAGTGCCTCCCACGACGAACGCCAGGTGATACGGCGGGCAGGCGGCGGTACCCAACGTCTTCATCTTCTCGACGAGGAACTTCTCCAGGCTGGCGGGATTCAGGAGCGCCTTGGTCTCCTGGTACAGGTAGGTCTTGTTGGCGGATCCGCCCCCCTTGGCGACGAACAGGAACTTGTACTCCATCCCGTCGGCGGCGTACAGGTCGATCTGGGCCGGAAGGTTGCAGCCCGAGTTGACCTCGTCGTACATGGTCAGGGGGACCGTCTGGGAATACCGCAGGTTCTCCTCCGTGTAGGTCTGGTGCACTCCCTTGGAGAGGAACTCCTCGTCCCTCCCGCCGGTCCAGACCTGCTGCCCCTTCTTGCCGACGATCGTGGCGGTCCCGGTGTCCTGGCAGAACGGCAGGACGAATTCGGCCGCGACTTCCGCGTTCCGGAGCAGGGCGACGGCCACGCCGCGGTCGTTGGGGGAGCTCTCCGGGTCGGAGAGGATCGCGGCGACCTTCTCCAGGTGGGCAGGCCGCAGAAGAAAGGAAACGTCGCGCGTCGCATGGTGCGCCAGGAGGGACAGGCCTTCCGGGTCCACGACGAGGACTTCGCTGCCGTTGAACTTGGCGACGGAGACGTGCTCCTTCGTCAACAAACGGTACTTCGTCTCGTCCTTTCCCAGCGGAAACGGGTTCTGGTACTGGAACTCTGCCATTTGTTTTCCTTTCAGGGGGACATTCCTGATTTGGATTTTCTCGGTATCACGTTGAGGAGTGTCCCCCGCCATGATTTGGAACGGCGGTAAAAAGGCCTGAGGAGGCCGTAAGCCGGGTTCTGTGCCCCGCCTGGATGTCCGGGCGGGGTGACGGCCATTTCTCTACGGCGAGCGTCGCCGCGCGCCTTGAGCGACCTGTACCCGAGGGCCCCGGGCGGGCCGCCCTTCCCCCGCGGATGGAACCCGCGGAATCGCCCTCCTATTCGGTCTTGCTCCGGGTGGGGTTTGCCAAGCCGGCCCGGTCGCCCGGCCCGCGGTGAGCTCTTACCTCACCATTTCACCCTTACCCTCCCCCGCGGTGACTCGCGTCGCCGCTTCGGAGGGCGGTATGTTTTCTGTGGCGCTGTCCTCGGGGTCGCCCCCACCGGGGATTACCCGGCACCCTGCCCTGCGGAGCCCGGACTTTCCTCCCGCCCCCGTTCGGGGGCCGGCGGCCGCCTGGCCTCCTCAGACGTTCTTGAAATGAGCATCGATCGCGCGGTTGGCGAGGAGGTCCGCCTCGCGGTTCTCCTCCCGCCCCACATGCAGTATACGCGCCGACGGGAACCGCCGCAACCGCATGGCGGCGTCCAGGAAAAGGGGCTTCAGGAGCGCAGACTTCACCTTGTACACGCCATTGAGCTGGCGGACCAGGAGCTCGGAATCGGACCGCACCGTGATCGCCGCGGGATGGAGCTTCTCCGCCTCCGTCAAGGCCAGGAGCAGGGCGCGGTATTCGGCGACGTTGTTGGTCGTCTCCCCGATGTAGGCGCATAGCTCGATCCGCTCGCCGGTGCCGTCGACCTCGATCACCGCACCGATGCCGGCCGGCCCCGGGTTTCCCCGGCTGGCGCCGTCGGTCCGGAGCGTCAACGCCTTGCCCCTCATTCGCCGGAGGACTCCTCTTCCGGCACCTCGTAATACAGGATCCGGTTGCAGTTGGGGCAGGTGTGGATCCGGTCCTCCCGCTGCAGCAGGTTGAACAGCTGGGGGGAGATGTTCATGTGGCAACCCGTGCACGACTGGTTCCTCGCCGGGACGATCGCGACGCCGTCGCGCCGGTCGAAGATCATCTCGAACCGCCGCGCGAGCCCGGCGTCGATCCGGCCGGCCACCTCGGTCTTCTTCGCCGTGAGCAGGGCGATGTCCTTGTCGAAACTCGCCATCTTCGCCTCGACGTCGACCATCCGCTCCCGGTACTGGCCGCCGACCTCGTCGACTTCCGCCTTGAACTCCGCCAGGCGCTTCTCCGCCTCCTCGTAGCGCGCCAGGATCGCCAGCAGCTCGTCCTCCCGGGCGGTGTTGGCCCGTTTCGTCCCCTCGATCTCCTTCAGCATCGCGTAATATTCCTTGTTCGTCTTGATCGACATGAGCTTCGCCTTGGCCCGCTCGACCCGATCCCGCTCCTCCTCGATCTCGCGCTCCTTCTCGCGCCGGTCCTTCTTGAGCTGTTCGAACTCCTGCTGGGCGGACAGGAACCTCGCCTCCCTCTCCTCGAACAGGGCTTTCAGGTCCGCCACCTCGAGCGGGACCTTCCGCTTCTCCGTTTCCACCGTCCGCGATCGGGTCATGATCTCCTGCAGGTCGATCAGAATTTTTATCTGTTCCATCAAGACGCCGTCCCTCCCCTCGTTGCCCCCGGGCGGAACGCCCTTTGGGGCTCCTGTTCCGTGAATATGCGGATCGCGAGGCTTGCGCCGAACCGGTCCGCAAGCACCCGCCGGAATTCCGGCAGGATCCATTTCTCCGCCGAGCCGTGCCCGACATCGGCGACGGGCATGCCGCCCGCGGCCGCTTCGAGCGCCTGGTGATACTTCAAATCCCCCGTGACGAACAGGTCGGCGCCGGCCTCCCTGGCCGCTCCGGCGAATTCCGATCCGCTCCCTGCAACGACCGCGATCCTGCGGACCGTCTTCCTCGACGGACCGGCCACCCGGATCCAGGACGGCCGGATCCTGCGCCGGATCTCCTCCAGCACCGCGTCCAGCGGGGCTGCGGCCTCCCGGTCCCCGATGGCCCCGATCCCCCCCCCGAGCGCCCCCCCCGCGAGCGGGTAGACGTCGATCGCCGGCTCTTCGTACGGGTGAACGGCCCGCACGGCCCGCAGGACCCCGGACAGGAGGCTGCGCGCGACGACCGCCTCCAGGCGGATCTCCTCCACCCGTTCCTCCCGGCCGGCGCTTCCCGCAAACGGCCTCGCGGATTCCCCGGGGAGAAAGGTGCCCCATCCGGACACGCGGTAGGAGCATCGGGAATAGGCGCCGATGCGGCCGCCTCCCGCCTGCGACAGGGCGGCCAGCACCGCCTCGGCGCGATCCGGCGGGACGAAGACGGCCACTTTGCACGCATCCGAGGGCTCTCCCGGGACCAGGGGCCGGATTTCCCGGAGGCCGATCCTGCGCGCCGCCGCCCAGGACACCCCGCGGGGGGCGACGTCGGCATTGGTGTGCGCGGAGATCACCGCTACGCCCATCCGCAGGAGGGAGTAGGCGGCGAAGGAATCCCCCTGGTCGGGACGCACGGATTTCAGCGGGGAGAAGATCACGGGGTGGTGGGTGAGGAGCAGGTCGGTGCGGAGCTTGCGGCACCTTCCGATCGCCCCCGGAGTGGCGTCGAGCGCGATGAGGATCGATCGGACCGAAGCCGCCGGATCCCCCGCGAGGATCCCGACGTTGTCCCAGTCGGCGCGATGGGCGAAGGGGTAACAGTCATCGAGCGCGCTCCATACGTCCCGCACCGTGACTCCCGGGCGGAGGCGCACCCTCCCCTCGCTCGTCATGCGAAAAATGCACCGGCAACCGGTGCATTTCGCGGGTCCATGCGGTTCACGTCGACACGTTCCTGCAACCCGGTTGCATCGATGTTGGTGGGCCCACCTGGCCTCGAACCAGGGACCGACCGGTTATGAGCCGGTGGCTCTGACCAACTGAGCTATGGGCCCTCAAATGGCGTTTCCTGTCGTGCCCTGCGATTATTTCCGTCAAGCGCCGTCCTTGTCAACTCCGGCGTCTCCCGCCGGGCGATCTCCTATTCCAGGAACGTCCGCAGCCGTTTCGAGCGGCTGGGGTGCCGCAGCTTCCGGAGCGCCTTGGCCTCGATCTGGCGGATCCGTTCCCGCGTCACCTCGAAGTCCTGGCCGACCTCCTCCAGCGTGTGGTCCGACTTCTCGCCGATCCCGAACCGCATCCGCAGGACCCGCTCCTCCCTCGGGGTCAGCGACCCGAGCACCTTGTTCACCTGCTCCGCCAGGTCGATGTTGATGACGGACTCGACCGGGGAAGCCGTGTTCTTGTCCTCGATGAAATCGCCCAGGTGGCTGTCCTCCTCCTCGCC
>PQAK01000110.1 GCA_003105225.1 Deltaproteobacteria bacterium
GACGTGCGGGTCATCGCCGCGACGAACCGGGACCTGGAGAAGGAAATCGCCGCGGGCCGCTTCCGCCAGGATCTCTATTTCCGCCTCAACGTGATCCCCATCCACCTGCCCCCCCTGCGCGAGCGCATCGACGATGTGCCGATTCTCGCCGGGCATTTCCTCGGCACGTGGAACCGGAAAACGGGACGCAACCTGCCGGGATTCCGGCCGGAGGCGATGGAGACGCTGATGCGCTATCCCTGGCCCGGCAACATCCGGGAACTGGAGAACCTCGTGGAGCGGCTGGTCGTCCTGAAGAGCGAAGGATGGTTTGAGAAGAGAGACCTTCCCCCGGCGATGCAGGACAGCGGGGCGGTGCGCCTCACCTCGGGAGTCGAGTTCGGCGGCGACGGAATCGACCTGCGAAAGACGACGGAGGAGTTCCAGGACCGGCTCATCGCGCACGCCCTGTCCCTGTCCAGGGGAAACAAGAACAAAGCCGCGGCGCTCCTGGGGCTCAAGCGGACGACCCTCCTGGAGATGCTCAAACGAAGGCGCCGCGACTGCCCAGAATTGTCAGACGCCTGAATGGCTGTCAATAATTTGACCTGATTCCTCCGCCAGCTCCGCGTCCGGAAAAAATCAATTCCATTATATTTCAATTAGTTATATCAGATTACGCCATTGGCATGCCTGTTGCTGTCCTCTATACGCGCAACTCACCAACGCACTCTTGAACCAGAGGAGGCAACGTGGCCCCGAGAGCAGCAGTGATGGCCAGCGGACGTGATGCATCCCCTCCGCCGCCCGCGTTCGACAGGGACGCGCTTGTGGGCGAATTCATCCCCACGATCAAATACCACGCGGCGCGCATCAAGATGCGCGTTCCCCCCAACATCGAGATGGACGACCTCGTGAGTTCGGGGATCGTCGGCCTGCTCGACGCAGCCGACCGGTTCGACCCTTCGCGGGGGATCAAGTTCAAGACGTACGCCGAGTTCCGGATCCGCGGGACGATGCTCGACTACCTCCGCGAGATGGACTGGTTCCCCCGGTCCGTCCGGCAACACTCCACCCGCCTGCAGCACGCCTACACCCGGCTCGAAGCGCTGTTGGGCCGCCCTCCGGAGGAAGAGGAAGTCGCCGCCGACCTGCGGATCACCGTGGACGAACTCCGTAAAAAGCTGGCGATGCTGTCGGGGTTGTCCGTCCTCTCCCACGACGAATCCGGAGACGACGACGGCAGCGGCGTCCATCATTTCCTGTCGGAGGCCGCAAAGGACGAGGCTCGCGAGGAAGAGCTCCTGCGGGATCTCAAGGAGGTGCTCGCCAAGGCGATCGATACGCTGCCGGAAAGGGAGCAGCAGCTCATCGCGCTCTACTACTACGAAGACCTGACGATGCGGGAGATCAGCGATATCTTCCGGCTGGGAGAGCCGCGCATCTGCCAGCTGCACGCGCAGGCGGTCCTTCGGCTTCGGGGCAAGCTGCACTCCCAGCTCGACCGGTAACGGCGGGGAGATACCGCCCCGCCTCAGTTCTCCGGGAGCTCCCCCTCCCCGCTGCGGAGGGATCCGATCCGGGCCCGGAACCGCTCCACGTCCCTTATCGATTCCATGTACTTGGCCTGGGCGTTGTCCAGGTGCCTGCCGAAGATCCGGAAATTATCCGCAAACCGCTCGAAATCCTTCCCCACGCGCTCCAACAGGCCCTGGATCTCCCTGGTCTTCTGCTCGATCCGGAACCCCCGGAACGCGAACGCCAGCGCCTGCAGGTACGCATAGAACCCGTTGGGGGAGGTGGGGACCACCTGCAGCCTGAGGAGCTGCTCGTGCAGGGAGCGGTTGCGCAGGACGAGGTAGTAGACGGACTCGGCGGGAACGAAGAGGAAAGCGAAATCCAGCGTCGTGGGGGGCTTGATATATTTCGAGCGGATCGATTCCGCCTGGACCAGCACGTCCCGGGCGAACGCCTTCTCGTACTCCCTCCGCTCCCCTTCCTCGATCTCCCCCTCCAGGAGCGGCTGCGCGTTCGCCATCGGAAACTTCGCGTCCACGCATACGAACTGGCTCCGGTCGGGCCGGACGAAGATCGCCGCGTCCACCCGCTCTCCCCCCTCCATCGGGTATTGGAGCTCGAACATATCGGCGTGGTTCCCGAAAAGGTCCGCAAGCATCTGGGACAGGGTGAGCTCCCCGAAGGCCCCGCGGGACTTGGGCTGGGTGAGCAGGACGTTCAGCTGGCTGATGTCCCGGGAGAGAAGGACCACCTGCCCCGTCGCGGCGGAGAGCTCCTTGAGATGCCCCGCCACCTGGTCGAACCCCTTCAGGTTGCGATCGGCCGTCTCGGAAAGCTCCCGCGACACCTCCCCGCGGATCTCGGTGAGCCGGTCCTCGACCCGGCGGGAGATGTCGTCCAGTCCCTTGAGGATATTTTCGGACACCTCCTGGCGGATCCGCGCGGCGGCGTCCGCCTGCGCACGCGCCAGTTCCGAGGAGCTCGCGCGGAGCGAATCGGCGACGTTTCTCTCCAGGAGGTCCAGCCGGTCCCGTAGCTTCGGGGGGCGGCGCAGCAGAACCGCGAGGAGCGTCGCCGCCGCGACCGCCAGCGTCAGGATCGGCAGAATTTCCATGGTAGGATAACTATACCAAGAAAACCGGGAAGGGGAAGGCATGCGGGTCTCCAAGCAATTCGCCCTGTTCGGGTTCCACTTCTGCGCGACCATATTCGTGGGGCTGTCGGTGTACGGGGTCGCGCTCTACATGAACGAAGGGCTCGTGAAGTCCGATTCCCTCCTCTCCTCGGCCGCCTACGCCGCCGTCGTCCTCGCATCCATCGCGGGAATCTGCTTTTTCGGCAGGGAGGCGGACCGGCGCAAGTCGGAAGAAGCGGGAAAAACGGCTCCCCCCGCGCTCCCCTCCACGAAAAAGGGAAATCGCTGACCCGCGGGCGACGGGCCCTTACGCGCCTCCGGCCTTCTTCGCCACGCGGGCGTTGAACTTGGCGAAGTCGACGGCGAACCGCTCGTGGGTCCCCTTGCCGATCACCTCGACCTCGTCCCTGGCTTCGATCTCCCATACCGTTCGCCGCCCGTCCACCCCGACGCACCGGACCTGGACGGTCACCTCCATCCCGGGCGGCGTCGCCGCGGTGTGGGTCACGTTGATGAGCGTCCCCACGCTCCCCTCCCCCGGCTCCATGTGGGGCGCCATCGCCTCGATGCACGCCCACTCCATGAGCCCGACCATGAAGCCGGTGGCGAACACCTTCGGCATCTCCTGGAACGCCTTCGCCTCGGGGTAGAGGTGCGGAACCGTCTTGTTCTCCGGAACGCGGTACGTGTGCGTGTGCGTCAGCCCGGCCTTCAGCGTGTCCTTCATCGCGTTCTCCCGTCCTTGTTCGTGGATTCGACGACCGTTTCACAGAGAACGATAGACGATTTCCCGGCGGAGGTACAATGGAAGAAACGGGCGTTCGGAATAGCCCTCGTTTCGCCGCCCGTCAAGGTATAAGATATCGGCAAACGCCCCGGTTGAGGGCCGCCGTGCCCGGAAGGGAGGAAGGCGATGGCGCATCCGTCCTCGAGGTCGTGCTTCCCGCTTTGTGCCGCTGCGGCTCTCCTGGTCTTCCTGGTCTCCCTCTCCGGATGCGGGAACAACGACGTCGGGACCGCGCAGTCGGTTGCCACGCTCGCCGGCGCGGCGGGAGGGCCGGGCTTTTTTGACGGCACCGGGACGCTCGTGCGGTTCTCCACCCCTTCCGGCGCAGCGGTCATCGGCTCCAACGTCTTCGTCGCCGACACCGCCAACCACGTCATCCGGAAGGTCGACACCGCGACCGGGGCCGTCACTACCCTGGCGGGGGTATTCGGAATCCCCGGCACGGCGGACGGCACCGGGGCGGCGGCGCGCTTCAACTCGCCGGCCGGGATCGCTGCGGTCGGCTCGATCCTGTACGTCTGCGACACCGGGAACCACACGCTCCGGACGATCGTTTCCACGAGCGGCGTGGTCACGACGCTTGCGGGGGCTCCCGGCTCCTCCGGGGCCGTGGACAACAATGTGCCTGCGAACGTACGGTTTTCATCCCCCAGGGGGATCGCCGCATTGGGAACCGATCTCTTCGTGGCGGATACCGGGAATCACAAGATCCGCAGGGTGACCGCCGCCGGTGCGACGACGACCTATGCCGGCTCCGGAAGCCCCGGTATCACCGACAACACGGGAACGGGCGCCAGCTTCCGGTCGCCCGAAGGGGTGGCCGTCATCGCCACCGACGTTTATGTCGCCGATACGGGCAACCATACGATCCGCAAGATCACTCCGAACGGGGCGGTAGGCGACGTCACCACCTTTGCAGGCGCAGTCACCGTCGCCGGTTTCGTGGACAACGTGGCGGGGCTGCTCGCCCGGTTTTCCTCCCCGTCCGCCCTCGCGGCCAACGGAAACGACCTCTACGTGGCGGACACCGGCAACCACGTCATCCGCAAAATCGACCCGTCGGCATTCGTAACCTCCCTGGCGGGCACCCCGGGGAGCGCCGGCTCGGGGAACAGCGTTCCCGGCCCCGCGCAGTTCAACGGCCCGAAGGGAATTGGAACTCTCGGGACCGGCTCCAGTTCCATATTCGTCGCCGACACCGGGAACGGCACGATCCGGCGGGTCGATTTCTCGGGGGTCGTGACGACCGTGGCGGGAAACCCCCCTAAAACGGGGGCGATCGACGGGACCGGAACGGCGGCCCGGTTCAATGCGCCGGCGGGCGCCGCGGTCATCGGGGATGACGTGTATGTCGCCGATACCGGAAACGGCGCGATCCGGAAAATCACCTCCTCCGGGGAGGTGACCACGGTCCCGGGAACCGTGGGCCCATTCGCCAGTCCCGCGGGGATCGCGGCCATCGGGGCGACCCTGTACATCTGCGACAATGTAAGCCACACGATCTCCAGCGTGCCCGCCGCAGGGGGGACCGTGACGGTGGTGGCGGGCCTTGCGGGCAGCGCGGGCTCCGCGGACGGCGCCGGCACCGCCGCCCGGTTCAGCGCCCCCCGTGGAATCGCCACGGACGGCACGAACCTGTTCGTCGCGGACACGGGAAATCACACGATCCGGCGGGTGACCCCTTCCGGAGATGTCACGACCCTTGCCGGGCTCGCCGGCAACCCGGGCACCGCGGACGGAAGCGGCAGCGGGATCAATCCCACCGCCCGCTTCAACGGCCCCCAGGGGATCGCGGTGGTGACCGCCTCCCTCGCCACCACGCTCTATGCCGCCGACACGGGGAACCACGCAATACGGAGAGTGACCGGGGTCGGATCGCCCAACGTGAACGTCACCACGTTTGCCGGCACCGCGGGGACGGCGGGGTTTGCCAACGGAAGCGGCGAGAGCGCCCTCTTCTCTTCCCCCTCGGGGATCACCGCCGTGGACGGGGTTCTTTACGCGGCCGACACCGGAAACCACGTCGTTCGCCGGATCGAAACCACGAGGAACGTGACGACGTTCGTAGGAGCGCCCGACAAAGCGACGACCCGCGACGGCGACGCCCCCCAGGCATTGCTGAACGCGCCGGCCGGAATGGCGGGGCTCCCCGGAACGATCTTCTTCACCGACCGGAACGAAAACGTCGTGCGGAAGATCCTTTTCTGACCGCCCCTTCGTGCCCCGGAACCGGGTGCGGCCGGTCCGCCTTCACGCCTCTCTCGCCCAGTTCACCCGCAACAGCTTCGAGTCCTCGGACCATTTGTATTCCAGCGTGCCCCTGCAGGCCTTGCGCAATTCGCGCCCGATCCGCTGGGCGAGTTTTTCGTCGGTCGTCGTGATTTCCAGGCGGTCGTCGTCTTCCGCCACGGAGATGATGCGCTCGAGAGGGTTGAACCCCATGGCCCGCTTCTCCTCGTTCCGGACCAGTTTCATGATCTGTTCCCTGTGGTCGCGCAGATAGCCGCCGCGCACCAGGATCACCCCCGACGGAAAGCCGTCCGCGATCTTGCGGCACGCCGGGCAGCGCTCCAGGGAGGCCGCGCTCCTGCGCGTCAGCGCCGCGTACTCCTTCTCGTCCATATGCCAACGTTTGTTGCGCCGGATGGCGTGGCACTTCGGACAGGCGCCGACGGAAGACGCGCTTTTCCGGGGGATGTAGGGATCCGTCTCGCGATCCACGTTTTTCCTGCTGGCGGGGTTGAAGCGGTTCGGAAGGGTACTCATTTTCCCACCTCCCGTGTCGACATAACGGTTGGCTGCGGGAACTTCTCCCTCCTTTAGGATACCCCTGTCGGGGAAAAGGTTCTATTCGCGCCGCTAATGAAATCCGACGCCTTCGCCCTCCCTTCGGAGCACCAGGGGTTGCCCCGAGGCGGCCCGCCTCGCAAGCTCCCCTTCCGCGCTCATCACGCCGATCGGGCCCCGGACGTGACGGTCGATCACCCGTCCCAGCTCCCGGATCCCGTACTCTGCGCTGTACCCCGCGGCGGCGAGCCATTCCTTCGCCTCCGGCCGGACCACCAGCGGAACGCCGTTCACGTTCAGCAGGTGTTCGGAGAGCGCCGAAAGGTGGATGTCGAGCACCTGGCGCACGTCTTCGGGAGACAGGGGGCGGAACACGATCTGCTCGTCGATCCGGTTCAGGAACTCGGGACGGAACCGCTTCTTCGCCTCGGCGAGCGCGCCCGCGGCAAGCGCCGCCCGGCTCCCGGCAAGGAATCCCATCTCCTTGGCGACGCGGATGTTCCCGGTCATCACGAAGACGGCGTTCCTGGCATCGGCCGTGCGCCCCTGCCCGTCGGTGAGCTTCCCCTCGTCGAACAGCTGGAGGAACAGGTCGAACACCCGCGGCGCGGCCTTCTCGACCTCGTCGAGCAGGACGACCGAGTACGGCGTCGTCCGCAGGCGGCCGGTCAGCTGCCCTCCCTCGTCGTAGCCGATGTACCCCGGCGAGGTCCCCACCAGGCGGCTGACGCTCATATCCTCCTGGAACTCCGACATGTCCAGCCGGATGAAGGCGCGCTCGTCCGAAAATAGGTAGATCGCCATCCGCCGCGCCAGCTCGGTCTTCCCGACCCCGGACGGCCCGAGGAAAAGGAATACGCCCAGCGGACGGCGGCGGTCCCCCAGTCCCGCGTGCGCCAGGAGCAGGCGGCGGCAGACCCGGGAGATCGCGTCTTCCTGGCCGACGATGTGGCGGTTCAGGTATTCCTCCAGTCCGCGGATGCGGGACTCGGTGAGACCCCCCATCCCCCCGCGCACGACTTCAATGGGGAGACCCATCTTCTCGGCCACCACGCGGGCGACCACTTCCGGCCTGGCGACGGCGATGCCCATCGGGCCGTCGCAATCCGTCTCGATCGCCATGGAGAGCAGCGGGACGCGGCATTCCGCGCACGCCCGGTCGAGCAGGTCGATCGCCTTGTCCGGGAGGAAGTGCGTCGGGTCGAACCGGATGGAGAGGTCGACGGCGGCGTTGATCGCCTCGTCGGCGATCGTGACGCCGAAGTGCGATTCCCGGTGCGCGCGCAGGCCGAGCAGGATCTCCAGGGTCTCGTCCCGCCCCGGCTCGGCCACCTGGATCGACTGGAACCGCCGCTCCAGCGCCGGGTCCTTCTCGATGCTGCGGCGGTACTCCGTGATCGTCGTCGCGCCGATGCACCGAAGCTCCCCGCGCGCCAGCGCCGGCTTCATGATGTTCCCCGCGTCCATCGGCGCGCCCTCGGCCCGGCCCGCCCCCACCACCGTGTGGAACTCGTCGATGAACAGGATCACCTCCGGGTGGGAGCGGACCTCCTCGATCAGCCGGGTCAGCCGCTCCTCGAACTCCCCCCGGTACTTCGTCCCCGCCACCAGCTCCGCCATCGAGAGCTCGACCAGCCGTTTCCCCCCGAGCACCCGCCGGTCCCGCCCCATGGCGATCCGTTCCGCCAGCGCCTCCACGACCGCCGTCTTCCCTACGCCCGCTTCGCCGACCAGCACGGGGTTGTTCTTCGTCGGCATCAACAGCACCTTCAGAAGCTGACGCAAGGTGGTGCGGGTTCTCTCGGAGTCGACGAACGGCATCAGCCGCCCTTCGCGGGCCGCGCGGGTCAGGTCCCGGCCGTACCGGTCCAGGAGGGGCGTCTCGGAGGTGCGCGGCTCCTCCTCGACGACGGTGATGCCGGGCTCTTCGTGGGCCACACGCTGCCTGGCGGCCTGGGCGTTCTCGGACAGGATCTCCCTGCGGAGCGCGTCGGGCTCGATCCCGGCCCCGATGAGGACCGCCGTGATGACCGGTCCCGGGTCCTCCAGGACGGCCCCCAGCAGGTGAAGCGCGCGGGTCTCCGGGGACCCCGCCCGTTCGGCGATCTCGCTCGCTCTCCGGAAAATCGCCTTGCTGGCCTCGCTGCGATGGATCCCCTGGCTGGAGGGCTGCGCGAGCCCGGGGCGCAGTCTCGAACGGACCCCGCGGCGGAAGGAGATGGACGATATCCCCATCCCCCCGAGGACCTGTTCCACCCCATCCGACTCGGCGCGTATCGGCTCGACGGGGAAAGATTCGAGCTTCGAGAACTGTAAAAATCCCAGCGCCTTTTTCAGGCTGCACACCCCGATCAGGAGGTGCTCACGCTCGATGAAGGGATGCCGGCAGGTGCCTGCCTCGGAGGCGGCGATTTGCCATGCCATTCCGGCGGCGGGTGAAAGGCTTGCCATTATAGTCTCCTGTAAAAGAACAAAACCGGCCGCCGACGGGGGAGGGAGGCCGGTTTTGCCCGGTATTAAATTCTATGCTCCGATCGGATGGCGGGTCAAGCAAGGGATTCCCTGGGCGTTGCAGGCGGGGAAAAAACACGAAGGCCCCGCGTGGAGGGGCGCGGGGCCGTCGCATGAACCCGGAGGGAGGGATAGCCCCGGGAATTTATCGGTCCTTCGGACATGAGGACTCCAAAATATACTTTCAAGGATCGGGCCAACATTGCATCTACCGCAACTCATCGCTTTTCCAGCTAAATGGCGATAGAGGACCTTCCGGTAAAACCACATTTGAAATAATCAGGACAAATCCGTTATTGCTGAAGCGCTAAACCTGGAATTCCGTGAGCGCACGAAACGCGTCCACACGCTCGGCGATATCCGCGGGGGACAGGTTCTGGAGCCGATCGGTGCTGAACGCTTCCACGGCGAAGGAGGCGATGGCGCTGCCGTACATGGTCGCCAGCCGGTAATCCATTTCCGACAGCTCCGATCCGTCCCGGGAGGCGAGGTATCCCATGAATCCGCCGGCGAAGCTGTCCCCGGCTCCGGTGGGATCGAAGATCGTCTCCAGCGGATACGCCGGGGCGGCGAACATCGTCCCGTCCGACAGGTGCAGCACGCCGTACTCCCCCCGCTTGATCACCACCCGGGCCGGTCCCCATCCCATCACCTTGCGCGCCGCCCTGACGAGGTTGTACTCCCCTGAAATCTCCCGGATTTCGCTTTCGTTGAAGATCACGATGTCCGACTTCCCGATCGCCTCGCGCAACGGGCCGGGGCTGTTCTCGATCCAGTAGTTCATGGTGTCCAGGGCTACCAGCTTGGGCCTTTGCACCTGGGCGAGGATGTCCATCTGGAGCCGGGGATCGATGTTGCCGAGGAACAGGTAGGGGCTGGTCCGGTACTCCTCCGGAAGGACGGGGGCGAAATCCCGGAACACGTTGAGCTCGGTCGCGACCGTGTGCGCCGTGTTCAGGTCGTACTCGTAATACCCCTTCCAGCGGAACGTCTCCCCGTCGGCGATCTTCAGCCCCCTGGTGTCGATGGACCGGGACGACAGCATGCCGATGATCTCCTGCGGGAAGTCCTTCCCCACGACCGACACCAGCCGGACCTGCGCCAGGTAGCTGGCGGCCAGCGAGAAGTAGGTGGCGGATCCGCCGACCACCTTCTCCACTTCCCCGAAGGGGGATTTGATGCTGTCGAACGCCATCGATCCGACTACCAGGAGGCTCATTCCGCGGTCCCCTCGGATTTGCGAACAGGAACGCTTCATGATATCGCAACGTCGATGATGACGGCCAGCAGGATTCCCAGGATGTACAGAATGGAGGCATGAAAAGCGCGGCCGAACCGGGGGGCCGCCACAAGATTCCGGTAGCAGGAAACCAGGAAGAAGCTTCCCAGGGCGAGCGCGGCCCATGCGTACCCCGGGGAGCAGTATCCGAGTCCCCACAAGCCCAGAGAGAGCGGGAGCAGCGCCGCCGCGTATGCGAAGATGAGGATCTTGGTGTAGCCCTCTCCCACAGCGACGGGCAGCACGGGGAAACCGGCCGACCGGTAGTCCTCCCGGTGTTTGAGCGCAAGCGCCCAGAAGTGCGGGGGCTGCCACAGCAGCATCAGCAGGAAGAGGAGGAAACCGTCCGCGCCGATGCGCGGCTCGACCGCGGCGTACCCGATGAGGATCGGAAGGGCTCCGGGAATCCCGCCGGGCACGGTCCCATAAGGGGAGCGCCGCTTGAAAACCAGCGTGTACAGCAGCGTGTAGCTTCCGACTGCGCCCAGGAGCAGCATCGCCGCGGTCGCGTTCAGGAAGCGCAGGGACAGCGACAGGGATCCCGCGATCAGCGCGAGGGAGAGGACCGCCGCTCCTTTCCGGCCCACCTTCCCCAAGGCCGACACCCTGGCGTCGAGCCGCCGCATGCGCGCATCCCGGCCCGCCTCCAGGAGGCCGTTCGCGACCGCCGAGCCCGAAGCGGCGAGCAGGATGCACGCCAGGCAGACGAGGGCCGCCCCGGCCGGAGGGAATCCCTTCCCCGCAAGGACCATCCCCGACAGCCCCGACAGCGTCACTCCCGCGACGATCCCGGGCTTCGAAATCAGCAGGGCGGAGGACAGGAGCCGGCGCTCTATGGCAGCGCCTCCTCCCGCTTGACCTCGCGCGCCCAGAGATGGAAGAGAAGGACCAGCATCCCGAGCGCGACGGCAAGATGCAGGCCCGTCGCCAGGAAGTACAGCTTCGACAGCACGACCGCCCCGCCGATCCCCACCTGCACCAGGGCAAGGAACAGGAGCCCACGGGCCAGTCCCCTGCTTGCCCGCAGCCGCGGGTCGAGCGCGATGGATGCGTAGAGCGCCACGATCGTGAGGAAAACGAGAGCGGCAAGGACCCGGTGGGAGAAGTGGACCAGGATGTGCCCCGTGAAGGCCCCCGGAAGGATCCCGCCGAGGCAGGCCGGCCAGTCGGTGCAGGCAAGCCCCGCATCCGAATGCCGCACGTAGGCCCCGAGGGCCGCCAGCAGGAAGACCAGGGCCCCGACCCCGAAGAACAGCGCGGACCGTCCGGACAGCGAAAACCCGGGCGGCTCCCAGACCCCGTCGAAGGACGCCATGTAGACCGCCAGGAGAAAGACGACCAGCCCGATCATGAAATGGACCGTCGTCAACTGCACCGGGACGGCGAGGAGCACGACCGCCCCGCCGAGCACGACCTCTCCCGCCAGGAGACCGACGGCCAGAAGGGGAACGGCCCGGGCCCGCCCCCGGTAATCACGGTACCGGCGCCACGACAGCACGACCAGGAAACCGGCCGCCACCGCGGCGATCACCCGGTGAAGGAACTCCATGTAGATGTCGATGCGGAACGGGGGGAGGATCTTTCCGTGGCACAGCGGCCAGTCGGGGCAGGCAAGGCCCGCCTTCAGCCCCGCCACGAGATTCCCCCAGACGAGCAGCAGGAAGAACAGGCCGACGGTGACTCTGCCCAGCATGGTTGCCTCCTTCGTCTTCAGCGGAACAGGGTATCCGAGAGCGTCCCCCCGATGATCAGCACCAGGAAAAAGATGGGGACCAGCGCGAACGTCCACACGAGCTTGTTCTCGTACTTCAGGTGCATGAAGAACAAGGCGACCAGGGACGCCTTCGCCGACGCGATGAGGAGGGCAACGACGACGTTGAAGATCCCCAGGTCGATGTAGGAGACCCCGACGGTGGCCCCGGTCAGGATCAGCAGCCCGCCCCAGACCGCGATGTAGATCCCGTATCCCGAGCCGTGCGCTTTCTCCATGACTCCCCTACCCGATCAGGTAGAACAGCGGAAACAGGTAGATCCAGACCAGGTCCACGAAGTGCCAGTAGAGCCCCGACATCTCCGCCGGCGTGTAATAGCCCGCCGAGAGCCGCCCGCGCCGCGACAGGAGGATCACGTACGACAGCACCCCCATCCCGAGGAGCACGTGGATCCCGTGCAGCCCGGTCAGCATGAAATAGATCGAGAAGAAGAGGTTCGTCCGGGGGTAGATCCCGTGGTGGAACTTCGCGGTGTACTCGACGTACTTGACGCAGAGGAAGACGGCGGCCAGGAGGATCGTCGCGCCGAAGCACGCCTCGAACAACCGCGCCTTCCCCCGCTTGATCGCGTCCACGCCGAGCACGACCATCAGCGAGCTGGTGATGAGGACGACCGTGTTCACCGCCCCCAGGACCCGGTTGAGCTTCAGGTGCTCCGCGTGGAACAGCGCCGGGTACTTCAGCCGGAAGACGGTGTACGCGGTGAAGAGCGCGCCGAAGAGGAGGACCTCGGTCGCGAGAAAGGTCCACAGGCCGAGCTTGGCGGCCTCGAAGGCGACGCGCGGGTCGCCGTGCTCCGGGTGTCCGGCGCTCACGCGTCCGGCCCTTTCGGCTTCCCGTAGCCGTACGGCCAGTCGGTCACCACGGGGATCTCGTGGAAATTCTCCGTGTCGGGCGGCGAGGGAGTCTGCCACTCCAGGGACAGCGCCCGCCACGGGTTCCCCGGCGCGGGCGGCCCCTTCCGCAGGCCCTGGATGAAGTTCCAGAACATCACCGCGATCCCCACGGCGAGGATCGCCGAGCCGATGGTGGAGATCACGTTCTCCACGTGGAACTTGGGGAGGTACTCCGCGTAGCGGCGCGGCATCCCGCGGACGCCGGCGATGAACATGGTGAAGAAGGTGACGTTGAAGCCGACGAAGATCAGCGCCCACGCGACGCGGGCGACCTTCTCGTTCAGCATCTTCCCCGTCATCTTCGGGAACCAGTAGTGGAGCCCCGCGAAGAACCCCATCACCGTGCCGCCCATCATCGTGTAGTGGAAGTGGGCCACGA
>PQAK01000111.1 GCA_003105225.1 Deltaproteobacteria bacterium
GGGATGTCCAGCCCTTCCCGCAGGAGATTGATCCCGATGAGGACGTCGAACTTCCCCAGGCGCAGGTTGCGGATGATGTTCACGCGCTCCACCGTATCGATGTCGGAGTGGAGGTACTGGACGCGGATCCCCTGCCCTTCGTAATGCTCGGTGAGGTCTTCGGCCATCCGCTTCGTGAGCGTCGTCACCAGGACGCGTTCCCCCGCCGCGGCCCGGGCCCGGATCTCCCCGAGGAGGTCGTCCACCTGACGGTCTGCCGGCCGCACCTCGACCTCCGGGTCGACAAGGCCGGTCGGCCGGATGATCTGCTCGGCCACCGCCCCGTGGCTCTGTTGCAGCTCGTAGAGTCCCGGCGTGGCGGAGACGAATACCGTCTGCCCGACGATCCGGTCGAACTCCTCGAACCGGAGCGGCCGGTTGTCGAGCGCCGAGGGGAGGCGGAAGCCGAACTCGACGAGCGTCTCCTTCCGCGAGCGGTCGCCGTTGTACATCCCGTTCAGCTGCGGGACGGTGATGTGGGATTCGTCGATAAACGTGAGGTACCCCTCGGGAAAATAGTCCAGCAGGGTGTAGGGCGGCTGCCCGGGCTTCCGGCCGTCCAGGTGCCGCGAGTAGTTCTCGATCCCGCTGCAGAATCCCATCTGCCGGATCATCTCCAGGTCGTACACGGTCCGCTGCCGGAGGCGTTCGCGCTCCAGCACCTTTCCCTGCGCCTCAAGCTCCTTCAGGCGTCCCGCAAGCTCCGTCTCGATCCCCTCGACGGCGCGCTCCAGGTGGTCTTCCGGGGTCACGTAATGGCTGGCGGGAAAGACGACCGTCTCCCGCACCTCGTACAGCCTCGTCCCCCGGAGCGGCTCCACGTAGCGGATCCTCGCGACCGTGTCCTCGTCGTACTCGATGCGCAGGACCCGGTCCTCCTCGTACGCGGGGAAGAGCTCGACGACATCCCCCCGCACCCGGAAGGTGCCCCGGTGGAAATCGACGTCGTTGCGCTCGTACTGGATGTCCACCAGCCGGCGCAGCAGCGCGTTCCTCGGGAACACGGCCCCCTCCGAGATCCGCACGGTCAGCCGGTTGTAGAATTCCGGGGAGCCCAGGCCGTAGATGCAGGACACGGAGGCGACGACCACCACGTCGGTCCGCGTCATCACCGAGCGCGTGGCGCTGTGCCGCATCTTGTCGATCTGCTCGTTGATCGACGAGTCCTTCTCGATGAAGGTATCCGTCTGCGGGATGTACGCCTCGGGCTGGTAGTAGTCGTAGTAGGAGACGAAATACTCGACGGCGTTCCCGGGGAACAGCTCCTTGAACTCGGCGTAGAGCTGGGCGGCAAGCGTCTTGTTGGGGGCGATGACCAGCGCGGGCCGGTTCGTCTCCGCGATGACGTTGGCCATCGTGAACGTCTTCCCGGAGCCGGTCACCCCCAGGAGGACCTGGCGCGGCATCCCCTCCGAGAGGCCGGCCACCAGTTCCCGGATCGCGTCCGGCTGGTCCCCCGACGGGGAGAACGGCGACTGCAGGCGGAACCGGTTCTCCAACGCGCACCCCCTCCTTAAATTATACGGTGCCCCGTTGGGAGCGCAGCGGCCGGGGAGAGCGCTATGCCTTGTACTTCCAGGAGGTGCCGGCCTTGGAGTCCTCGAGGAGGACGCCCAGCGCGTCGAGCTCTTTCCGGATCCGGTCGGCCTCGGCGAAGTCCTTCCGGGCGCGGGCATCCCTGCGCGCCTCGATCCGGAGGAGGATCTCCTCCTCCGTCAGGGCATGTCCCCCCTCCGCCTGGAAGTAATCCTTCGCCGGTTCCCGCAGCAGCCCCAGCACGTCGAACAGCGGCCGGAGGACGGCGTAGCCCGCCAGGAACCGCCCCGCCTTCTCCGTCTCCGCGGCGGGGTTCGCGGGGACCAGCCGGTTCAACGCCCGGACCGCGTCGAAGATGCGACCCAGGGCAGCGGCCGTGTTGAAGTCGTCGTCCATCGCCTCGTCGAACCGTTCCGCCGCCTCGCGCAGGGGGGAGAACGCCTCCCCCTCCGGCACGGACGACGCGCGCGCGCCGGCGGCCTCGCAGGCCTCCGCCTTCTCCTTCACGCGGTACAGGCGGGATAGCCCGGCCTTCGCCTCCGCGAGGCTCGTGTCGGAATAGTCGATCGGGCTCCGGTAATGGCTCGACGCGAAGAAGAACCGGAGCACGTCGGGCTTCACCTTCGCCAGGACCTCGCGGAGCGTGAAGAAGTTCCCGAGCGACTTGCTCATCTTCTCGTTGTCGATGTTCACGAACCCGTTGTGGATCCAGTAGCGGGCATACGGCTTCCCCGTCGCTCCCT
Source organism: Deltaproteobacteria bacterium (assembly GCA_003105225.1). GTDB lineage: Bacteria > Desulfobacterota > Deferrimicrobia > Deferrimicrobiales > Deferrimicrobiaceae > FEB-35. The sequence continues at coordinate 2,319 of PQAK01000111.1, forward strand.
CCGACTGCGCGATCTCGTTTTCGTGGTGGGGGAACACGAGGTCCTTCCCGCCGCCGTGGATGTCGAACGTCTCGCCCAGGTGCTTCATGGCCATGGCGGAGCACTCGATGTGCCAGCCCGGGCGCCCGGGCCCCCAGGGGCTGTCCCAGGCGGGCTCCCCCGGCTTCGACGCCTTCCAGAGCGCGAAATCGAGCGGGTCCTTCTTCCGCTCGTCCACGTCCACCCGAGCCCCTGCAAGCAGGTCCTCCGTGTTCTTTCCCGACAGCTTCCCGTAGCCTGGGAATCCCTTGACCGAGTAGTAGACGTCCCCGTCCACGACGTACGCCTTGCCCGTCTCGACCAGGCGGCCCGCGAGCCGCAGGATCTCCGGGATGTGGTCCGTCGCTCGGGGCTCGATGTCGGGGCGCAGCAGCCCCATCCGGTCGAAGTCCTCGTAGAAGGCCCGGATATACCGTTCCGCGATCTCCCGGGACGCCACCCCTTCCCGGTTCGCCCGCCGGATGATCTTGTCGTCGATGTCGGTGAAGTTGCGCACGTAGGTGACGTCGAACCCGCGCTGCCGCAGGTACCGGACGATGATGTCGAACGCGACGTTGGCGCGGGCGTGCCCGATGTGGCAGAGGTCGTACACGGTGACGCCGCAGACGTACATCCGCACCTTCCCCGGCTCCATCGGGAGGAACGGCTCCTTCCGGTTCCCGAGGGTGTTGAAGACGCTCAATCCCATTTCAGCCCGCTCCCGTTCCGGATCCGGAAGAGGGACGGAGCCCCGCCAGCAGGGCCACGGCCCACGCCGAGATCCCTTCTCTTCTCCCCTCGAAGCCCATGCCTTCCGTGGTCTTCCCCTTCAGGCTGACCCGGTCCGGCGAAACGGCGAGAAGGTCCGCGATCGAGGATCGGAGCGCCTGCGCGACCGGCGCGATCCTGGGCTCCTCGCATACCACCACGGCGTCGAGGCCCACGAGGGAAAACCCCAGGGTTTCCATCCGCCCGCGCGCATGCTCGAGGATCTTCCTGCTGGAGATCCCCCGGGTTTCCTCCCTGCCCGGAGGGAAATGGAGGCCGATGTCCCCGTCGCCCATGGCCCCGTAGATGGCGTCCGCGACGGCGTGCAGCAGGACGTCGCCGTCGGAGTGGCCCAACAGCCCCTTGTCATGCTCGACCTTGACCCCTCCCAGCCAGAGCTCCCTTCCCTCGACGAGCCGGTGGGCGTCGCCTCCCAGCCCGATCCGGAATCCCGCTCCCTCGCCGAGCAGCCCTTCCGCCATCCGGAGCTCCTCGGGGATCGTGATCTTCAGGTTCGCCTCTTCGCCGGGGATCGGCGTCACGGGGAAACCGGCCGCTTCCACGAGCGATGCGTCGTCGGTTCCCCGCAGCCCGGAGGCCGCCGCCTTCCCATAGGCGGTCCGCAGGATCCCGGCGCGGAACGCCTGCGGGGTCTGCGCCCGGAACAGCCCGGACCGGTCGACGGTGGACAGCGTCTTCCCCTTCCCGTCCCACGCCTTCACGGTTTCCCGGACGGGAACGACGGGAACGACGGCGCCGTGCTCCCTCGCCAGGTCCACGCAGCGCGCCAGGAGATCCCCGGAGACGAACGGCCGCACCGCGTCATGGACGAGGATCACTTCCGCATCCTCGGGCACGGCCGCGAGGGCGTTGGCGACGGAATCCTGCCGCTCCGCCCCCCCGTCGACCACCTGCAGCACTTTCGGCCCTCCGCGGTACGATGCCGTTTCGTCGGCCGGCATCCCCGCGGGAAGCGCCAGCAGGATCCCGTCGACCCGCGGAGAGGCCGCCAGCGCGGAAATCGCACGGTCGACGATGGGCCGCCCCCCGAGGGGGAGAAACTGCTTCGGCACGCCGGCGCCCATCCTCTTTCCCGCGCCGCCGGCGACCACGATGGCCACGACCTTAGGCATGTTTCCTCGAAAGGAGCGCGAACCGGCGCCGGCGAGGGCGTCGGAGGCTACGCGTCGCTGAAAGCAAGGCGTCTCGGGGGTGGAAAACGGCTACAGATTCAGGAAGCGGCGCAGGTCCGCCTCCACGGCTTCCTCCGTTATGGCCTTCGCGAGGGAGATCTCCTTGACGAGCAGGGAACGCGCCGTGTCCAGCATCTTCCGCTCGCCGAAGGAGAGGGCCTTCTCGGCCTTCAGGAGGAGCAGGTTCCGCAGGACCTCGGCGATTTCGAAGGGGGAACCGGACTTGAGCTTGTCCATGTACTGGCGGTACCGCCGGTTCCACGGCTTCGGCTCGACGTCGATCTCCCTCGCGCGGAGGATCTTGTAGACGGAGGTGACGGCGCGGCTGTCCATGATGCGGCGCAGGCCCACCTGTTCCGTGTTGGAGACCGGGACCATGATGGTGATGCCCGTATCGAGGATCCGCATGACGTAGAAGGATTCCCGCCTTCCCCCGGAAATCGATTTCGTTTCAATGGATTGGATGATGCCGACGCCGTGGGCCGGATAGACGGCCATATCCCCCACCTTGAAGCTCATTGGACGCAGACCTCCGAGGAGTTTCGGGAAGTGTCTTGGAGCATCACCGAATGATGTATTATAATCAGCGGATTCCCATCCGTCAATGCGGGGTTTCTGCATGCAGTCGACAGTCTGGTTCACGGACCTCTCCGCTCCCCCCGGGAAAAGCCTTCTGGACAAGACGGGGGACCTCCTCCGCGCCGCCGGGCTTCCCGAAAAAATCGGGGCGGGCGACCTGACGGCGGTGAAGCTCCATTTCGGGGAGAAGGGAAACACCGCCTTTATCCGCCCCATCTTCGTCCGCAAGGTCGTCGAGGAGATCGCCGCGGCGGGCGGAAAGCCGTTTCTCACCGACACCAACACCCTCTACCTGGGAGGCCGGTGCAACGCGGTCGACCACCTGCGTACCGCGATCACGAACGGTTTCGCGTATGCCGTGGCGGACGCGCCGATCGTCGTCGCCGACGGGCTTCGGGGGGAAAGCGCCCTGCGGGTGCCGGTGAAAGGGAAGATCTTCCGGGAGGTATCCCTGGGAGCCGAGATCGTCAACGCCGACGCGATGGTGGTGCTCACGCACTTCAAGGGGCACGAGCTTTCGGGGTTCGGCGGCGCCATCAAGAACCTGGGGATGGGATGCGCCTCCCGGGCGGGGAAGCTGGCGCAGCACTCGAGCGTATCCCCGTTCGTCGACCCGGCGGCCTGCATCGGGTGCGGCACGTGCGTCGCCCACTGCCCGTCGGGGGCCATCGCGGTCGTCACGGAAAAGGCCCTCATCGACCCGAAGACCTGCATCGGCTGCGCGGACTGCATCGTCGTCTGCCCGGAGCACGCCGTGAAGATCGAATGGAACGAGGCGGGGCCCGCCGTGCAGGAGAAAATGGCGGAGCACGCCCTGGGGGTCCTCGAAGGGAAGAGGGGCTCCATCCTGTTCCTCACGTTCGTGACGCAGGTCTCCCCGTTCTGCGACTGCTACGGGAACAGCGACCGGCCCATCTCCCCGGACGTCGGGATCCTCGCTTCGGACGACCCCGTCGCCATCGACCAGGCCTGCGCCGACCTCGTGATCCGCGCGTCCGGCTCGGACCCCTTCCGGAAAACCCATCCTTCCATCGACTGGACGGTCCAGCTGTCCCACGGGGAGGCGCTGGGGCTCGGCTGCCGGAAGTACGAGCTCGCGGCGCTGTGAGCTCCCGCCGCGTCCTCTTCGCGGGGATCGACGTCGGCTCCCTTTCGACCGACGTGGTCCTGCTCGACGGGAAGGGAACAGCCCGGGGGACCGCCATCGTCGCCACCGGCGCCTCCACGCAGAAAGCATGCGAAGAGGCCCTTGAAAGGGCCCTCGCCGGCGCCGGCGGCACCGCCGCCGATATCGCGCTCACGGTCTCTACCGGCTACGGCAGGGAGAGGATCTCCTCCGCCGAGTGGAAGGTCACCGAGATCACCTGCCACGCGCGGGGAGCCCGCCACCTCTTCCCCGAGGCGCGCACGGTGCTCGACATCGGCGGGCAGGACAGCAAGGTCATCCGCCTCGGCCCGGACGGCAAGGTGGCCGACTTCGCGATGAACGACAAGTGCGCGGCGGGCACGGGACGGTTCCTGGAAGTGATGGCGCGGACCCTGGAGATGGACCTGGAACAGTTGGGGCCGAGGGCGCTGCTCTCCGGCCGGTCGGTCACCGTGAGCTCGATGTGCACGGTGTTCGCCGAGTCGGAGGTGGTTTCCCTGATCGCGTCGGGGACCCCCGTCGAGGATATCGCATGGGGAGTGCACCTGGCCATCGCGGACCGGATCGCGGCGCTCACCGACCGGGTCGGCAGCGTCGCCCCGGCCGTCATGACGGGAGGCGTCGCGAAAAATCCCGCCGCCCGCAAGGCGTTGGAGGACCGGTTTGGCTTCCGGCTCCTCGTTCCCGAGGAACCCCAGCTGGCGGGAGCGTTGGGAGCGGCGCTCATCGCGCGCGAAAAGAGCCGGCCTTCCCACTGACTCCCCGATCCGCCGCTTCGGGGGCCGAACCGCCCCCCTACCAGGACTGGTGCGTGTCGAAGATCTGCCGGAATTTCTCCGAGTGGTCCTTGAAGATCTGCAGGACCCGGGGATCGAAATGCTCCGGGTTCGTCCGGTGCCCCCCCTGGGTCAGAATCGCCACCGCGCGCTCGTGCTCGAACGGGGGCTTGTAGGGACGCTTGCTCCTCAGGGCGTCGTACTGGTCGACCAGGTTCATGATCCGCCCTTCGATCGGGATCGCCTCGCCCTTGAGCCCCTGCGGATAGCCGGTGCCGTCCCACCGCTCGTGGTGGCACAGGGCGAACCGCTCCGCGGAATTGAGGTACGGGCTGCCGGAGCCGCGCAGGATCCTCGCGCCGATCGTGGTGTGGGTCTCCATGATCCCGAATTCCTCGTCCGTCAGGGCCCCGGGCTTGAGCAGGATGGCGTCGGGAATGCCGACCTTGCCGATGTCGTGCATCGGGCTCGCGTAGAACATGATGTCGGCCGCATCCCCGGTGATGCCGAGATCCCTCGCGATGATCTCCGTGTAGTAGCTGATCCGCTTGACGTGCACGTACGAGTCGACGTCCCGGTACTCGGAGGCCAGCGTCAGCCGCTGGACGGTTTCCAGCAGGGATTCCTTCAGCTGCCGGGTCCGGTCCTGCACCTCCCGCTCGAGGAGGCGGCTCTGCTCCTCGAGCGCATCCTGGTACCGCTTCCCCTTCAGCAGGTTGTTCGTCCGGACGACCAGTTCCGTGTGGTCGACCGGCTTCGCCAGGAAGTCGTTCACGCCCGCCTCCAGCGCCTTGATGCGGGACTCCCGGTCCGCGTAGGCGGTGAGCATGACGACGGGGATCGACCTTGTGGCCGGGTCTTCCTTCAGCTTGCGGCACGTCTGGAATCCGTCCATGCCGGGCATGGAGATGTCGAGCAGGATCAGGTCGGGATGCGATTCCCTGGCCTTTCGCAGCCCCTCCAGGCCGTCGGGGGCGTTCTCGAACCGGAACCCGTGGTTCCGCAGCACCATGCCCGTGATCTCCGTCACGACGGCGTCGTCGTCGACCATCAGGATCTTTTCCTCGGGGTTGTGGATCATCGCCTTTCGTCGCCTCCGTTTCCGAATGTCGCCTTCATACGCGCGCGGCCTCCTCCGCCAGGACTTCAAAGAAGCGCTCGATCTCTTCCGCCGTATTGTAGAAATGCGGGGAGATGCGGATCCCGCCGGAGCGGGAGGAACAGACGACATTCCTCCCCAGGAGGGCCTTCCACAGGGCGCCCGGATCCGCGCCCGGAACCCGGAAGGTTACGATGCCGGAGCGGTCCTCCGGGTGTCGCGGCGAGAGGATGTCGTATCCCCCCCGCAGCGCGGTCTCGATCGCCCCCTCGGTCAGCCGGCGCACCCGCTCCCAGATGCGGTCCACCCCGATCGACAGCAGCAGGTCGAGCGATTCGTTGAACGCCGCCAGTCCGACGGCGTTGAAGCTTCCCGGTTCGAAGCGGCGGGCGTCGGGGGAGAGGCGGAACTCGTAATTTTCGAAATCGAAGCGGTTCCGGACGGAATGCCATCCCAGCTCGACCGGTTCCACCATCTCCATCACGTCCCTGGAGATGTAGAATCCCCCGATCCCTTCCGGCGAGAGCAGCCACTTGTGGCCGTCCGCGGAGAGGGCGTCGATGCCGTACGACCGGACGTCGATCGGCAGCACGCCGAGGCTCTGGATCGCATCCACGCAGAAAAAGATCCCTTTCTTCTGGCAGAACTCCCCGATTCCGGAAAGGTCGTTGCGGAACCCGTTGGCGAACTCCACCGAGGAAAGCGAGATCAGGCGGGTCTTCCCGTCGCA
>PQAK01000112.1 GCA_003105225.1 Deltaproteobacteria bacterium
TTCGCGCTGAAGGACCCGGAGATCGGCCCGGGATTGCGCGCTTTCCTGAGGAAGGAGAGGATCCGTTGAGCAGGTCCATGAAAAGAAAGCTTGCGCCCGGGGAAGAGGCGCTGCAGGGGGCATACGCGATCGGACGCGTGATGCTGGTGGACATCTCGGGCGAGGCGGCATATAAACCCCCCGCCGACATCCACGAAACCCCGGAGGGGGTGGTGATCCGGCTGGAGATTCCCGGCGTGGCGAAGGACGAGGTGGACGTCCGGGTGAAGGGGTCCCGGATCGAGATCGTCGGGGACAAACAGCCCGACCCGGCCGGCGACGCCGCCTCCTACCTGTGCCTGGAGCGGGCATTCGGAAAGTTCCACCGGGCATTCGACGTGAGCGGCTCCGTGAACCTCTCCCGGATGACGGCGGTCCTGAAGGGGGGGGTGCTGATCCTGTTCCTTCCGAAGGTCCCGGAACGGCGCGGACTGGAACAGCGGATCCCGATCCACGAGGAAGAGTAACGACCACAGGGGGAACCGGCGACATGGCGGACGACAAGACCAGGCCTGACGATTCGGAGCCCCGGGAGCAGGCCCCCGGGGAAGGGGAACCGGCGGAGACGCCCGATCGGCAGGACGAAGGGGCGCCGAAGGAAACCACCCCGGAAATCCCGTCGGTGCTTCCCCTGCTCCCGGTGCGGGACATCGTCATCTTTCCGTACATGACGCTTCCGCTCTTCGTCGGGCGGGAAGGTTCCATCGCGGCGGTGGAGGAGGCGCTGGCGCACGACCGGCACATCTTCCTGGCCACGCAGAAGGACCCGTCCGTGGAGGAGCCCAAGGTGGAGGAGCTCTACCGGACCGGTACCGTCGCCATGATCATGCGGATGCTCAAGCTCCCCGACGGGCGCCTGAAGATCCTGATCCAGGGCGTGGTGAAGGGGAGGATCCTCGAGTTCCTGGAGTCCCGTCCCGCCGTGCGGGTCCGCATCGACCGGATCGTCGAGCCGCCGCCGAAGGAAGGGTCGCTCGAGGTGGAGGCGCTCATGCGCGCCTCCCGGGAGAAGATCGAGAAGATCCTGTCGCTGAAGAACATGCCGGTCGAGATCCTGATGGTCACCGAGAACATCAACAACCCCGGCGTGCTCGCGGACCTCGTGGCGACCAACCTGCGCCTGAAGATCGAGGAGGCCCAGGGGGTGCTCGAGGAGGCGGATCCCGTCGCCCGGCTGACGCTGGTGAACAACCTCCTCTCCCGGGAGCTCCAGCTGGCCGAGATGCAGGCGAAGATCCAGAACCAGGCCAAGGAGGAGATGTCCAAGAGCCAGCGGGAATATTTCCTCCGGGAGCAGATGAAGGCGATCAAGCAGGAGCTGGGCGACATCGACGGGAAGACCGAGGAGGTCGACGACCTGCGGGAGAAGCTCAAGGCGGCGGGGATGCCCGAGGAGGTGAAGAAGGAGGCCGAGAAGCAGCTCCGCCGCCTGGAGGGGATGCATCCCGACTCGGCCGAGTCGTCCGTCGTGCGCACCTACCTCGACTGGATGGTGGAGCTCCCCTGGAAGAAGGAGACCAGGGACAACATCCACATCGCCAAGGCGAAGAAGATCCTCGACGAGGACCACCACGACCTCGAGAAGGTCAAGGAGCGGATCCTCGAATACCTTGCCGTGCGGAAGCTCAAGGACAAGATGAAGGGGCCGATCCTCTGCTTCGTCGGGCCCCCGGGCGTGGGGAAGACCTCGCTGGGGAAGTCGATCGCGCGGGCCATGGGGCGGAAGTTCATCCGGATGTCGCTGGGAGGGATCCGGGACGAGGCCGAGATCCGGGGCCACCGGCGCACGTACGTCGGGGCGCTGCCCGGGAGGATCCTCCAGGGGATGAAGCAGGCGGGGACGAGAAACCCGGTGTTCATGCTGGACGAGATCGACAAGCTGGGCGCCGATTTCCGGGGAGACCCCTCCGCGGCGCTGCTCGAGGTGCTGGACCCGGAGCAGAACTTCGCCTTCAGCGACAACTACCTGAACGTCCCCTTCGACCTTTCGAAGGTCCTGTTCATCGCGACGGCGAACATCATCGACCCGGTCCCGCCGGCCCTCAAGGACCGGATGGAGATCATCCACCTCTCGGGGTACACCGACGTCGACAAACTGGCCATCGCCGAGCGGTTCCTCCTGCCCCGGCAGAAGGAGGAGAACGGCGTCAAGGCCGGGCAGCTCCGCATGACCGGCAAGGCGATCCTTGCGATCATCCACCAGTACACCCGGGAGGCGGGTCTCCGGAACCTGGAGCGCGAGATCTCGCAGATCTGCCGCAAGGTGGCGCGGAGAATCGCCGAGGGGGAGAAGGGGCCGTTCTCCATCACCCCGAAGAACCTGTCGAAGTACCTGGGGGTGCCGAAGTTCCTTCCCGAGACCGAGGGGGAGAAGGACGAGGTGGGGGTGGCCACCGGCCTGGCCTGGACTCCCACCGGCGGGGATATCCTGTTCGTGGAGGTATCGCTCGTCAAGGGGAAGGGAAACGTCACGATCACCGGGTCCCTGGGCGACGTGATGAAGGAAAGCGCCCAGGCCGCGATCACCTACGTCCGGTCGCGCGCGACCCGCCTCGGTTTGCCCAGGAATTTCCACTCCGGCCTGGACATCCACATCCACGTCCCCTCGGGCGCGATCCCCAAGGACGGGCCCTCCGCCGGCATCACGATCGCGACCGCCCTGGTCTCGGCGCTCACCGGCATCCCCGTCCGGCGCGACATCGCGATGACCGGGGAGATCACCCTGCGGGGGCGGGTGCTCCCGATCGGCGGCCTGAAGGAGAAGGCGCTGGCCGCCCTGCGGGCCGGGATCACCGAGATCATCGTGCCCGACCAGAACCGGAAGGACCTGGAGGAGATCCCGCGGCACGAGGCGCGCCAATTCACGTTTTCGTTCGTCAAGAACATGGACGAGGTCGTCGCCAGGGCGTTGCGGAAGAATCCCTTCCGCCGGCCGCCGGCCCGGGAATCCGGGGAGCCGGAGGCGGTCTTGCGGCGCAAGGCGAAGAGGAATCGGATCCGGCGGTGAAGCGCAACGACCCCTCCCCCGGGTGCCTGCGGGACCTGGGCGAGTTCGGGTTCATCGAGCACGTGAAGCGCCGGTTCGGCGGGCCCGCCCGGCCCGGCGAGGTCGGCATCGGGGACGACGGCGCGGTCCTGCGCTCCCCCCCGGGGAAAGTGGTGCTCTCCACCGATCTCCTGGTGGAGGGGACCCATTTCGACCTGCGGTACTTCCTCCCCCAGGAGCTCGGCTGGCGGGCGCTCATGGCCAACCTCTCCGATCTCGCGGCGATGGGCGCCTCCCCGGTGTGCTACCTGGTCGCCCTGGCCGCGCCTCCGGATACGCCCCTTCCGTTTCTGGACGGGGTCTTCCGCGGGATGTCCTCTGCGGCCCGGCTGTCGGGGATCCGGCTGGTGGGCGGGGACACCTGCCGCGGTGAGAAGATCGTCCTGTCCCTGACGGTCATGGGAAAGGTAGCCTCGCGGAGGGTGGTGCGCAGGACAGGCGCCCGCCCCGGCGACCTCCTCTTCGTCACGGGGGAACCCGGCTGGTCGCGCCTGGGGCTGCGGCTCCTCGCCGGGGGCCGCCCCCGGGATCCGAAGGGCTGGCGGCGCGAGGCGATGCGCCGGCACCTGTGTCCCGTGGCGCGATGGAGAGAGGGGACGCTGGCGGCGCGGTGCGGCGCCGTCTCGGCCATGATCGATCTCTCCGACGGGCTCCTGCCGGACCTGTCCCACCTGCTCGAGCGGGGCGGGATGGGGGCCGTCCTGGACGAGAGGGCGTTCCGGATCTCCGCAAGGTTCCGGAAGGCGGCGTCGGAGCTCCGGGAGGATCCCGTGGCGGCGTTCCTCGCCGGCGGCGAGGACTACGAGCTGCTGATGTCCGTGCGCCCCCAACGGTACGAGGCGTTCCGGAGGGCCGCGCGCCGATTCCCCGCCGGGGCGTTTCCCATCGGCGTGGTGACGAAGGGGGCGGGGGTCCGGCTGCGCCGCGCGGACGGTTCGTGGACGGAAGGCGCCGGTCTCCCCGCCGGATTCCGCCATTTCGCCGCCGGGGGAGGGCGGGCCTCCTGATGGAGATCGTGCTGATCGTCGCCTGCACGGCCGCCACCGCGTTCATTTCGGCTGCGGAGACGGCGTTTTTCGCATTGCGGCGGGTCGACTTCCTGAAGTGGAAGGAAGAGGGAAACCGCAGGGGGCGGAGGATCGAGCGGATGCTCTCCACCCCCGGCAAGCTCATCACGACGATCTTCATCGTCAACGAATTCACCAACGTATCGATCTCCTCGCTGATCGCGGTGCTCCTCATCCCGATGGTCCCCCGCCACGGGGAGATCCTGTCGCTCGTGGCCGGCACGTTCGTGATCCTCGTCCTCGGGGACCTCGTCCCCAAGTGCCTCGCCTGGCCCAGGGCCCGCTCGTTCTCCCTGCTGGCGGCGGGGCCGGTGCGCTTCTTCTCCCGGGTCCTTTCGCCGCTGCGGTACCTGGTCGAGAAGGCGGCGGCGGGCATCGTCTTCGTCCTCGGGGGGGGAAGCCTCGCGGAGACATCCGCCGAGCTCACCGAGCGGGAGTTCCGCGCGCTGGTGGACGTCGGGGAGGAGAGCGGGACGCTCGACGCGGGGGAGAAGGAACTCATCCACAACATCTTCGAGATGACGGACCAGCGGGCGGGAGAAATCATGACCCCCCTTGCCGACGTGTTCCTGGTCCCCAGGCCGCTGCCGTACGCCGAGCTCCTCGACCGGTACCACCGGTACCGCCGGTCCCGGATCCCCGTTTACGAGGGAGAGCGGCAGAACATCGTCGGCGTTCTGTATTTCAAGGACCTGCTCCGGCCGATGGCCGAGGGAACGGACGTTTCATGGGAAACTTTCCTGAAGCCTCCCTTCGTCATCCCGGCGTCGAAGAAGCTGCCGCTCCTCCTGCGGGAGTTCCAGAAGCGGAAGGTCCATCTGGCCCTGGTGGTCGACGAGTTCGGCGAGATCGTCGGCATCGTCACGCTGGAGGACGTCCTCGAGGAGCTGTTCGGCGAGATCCGGGAGGAGCACGACCGGGAAGAGAAGGAGATCGCGCCGCGCCCGGACGGATCCTCCCTCGTCCTGGGGAAGACGCCGATCCACCAGTTCAACGAGGCGTTCGGCACCGACCTGCTGGACCAGGAATGGGACACCGTCGCGGGATTCCTGCTCCACGAGTTCGGCCGCCTTCCCGACAGGGGCGATTCGATCACGGTCGGGCCGTTCCGCTTCACGGTCGAGCGCCTGAAAGGGATCCGCATCGCCGAGGTGGCCGTGCGCCGGGTCCCCCCGGCGGCGGGCTAGTCCATGGAAACCGTCCTCGCGATCGCGTTCTGCATCCTCATGGAAGGGCTGTTCACCGGGTCGGAGATGGTCCTGATCTCGGCCAACCGCCACAAGCTCACGGAACGGGCCCGCAGCGGCGAGCGGGGCGCGCGGATCGCGCTGGACCTGCTGTCCCGCCCGGACCGGACGCTCGCCACGACCCTGACGGGAACGGACCTGTTCGTGGTGTTGAGCACCGTCATCACCGCGTCCTTCCTCCTGCCGAGAGTCGGGGCGCACGCGGAATGGGTGACGGTGGGGGTGATCGCCCCCGTCGTGATCCTCTTCGGGGAGATCGTGCCGAAGACCTTCGCAAGGGGTCGCGCCGACGCCCTGGCGGGGGCGGCGGCGCGGTTCGTGCGGGCCGCGCAGATCGTCCTGTACCCGCTGGTCGCGGCCGTTTCGTTCCTCGGGCGGATCCTGTCGCGCCCGTTCGGGGGCGTCCCCCCCCTCCACGACGTCGTGACCCGCGAGGAGCTCCGGCTGATCCTCAAGGCGAGCCCCGTCGACACGGACGTGGAGACGCACGAACAGACGATGGTCCGCCGGGTATTCACCTTCGGCGAAACGAAGGTGGCGGACATCTTCCGTCCCCTCGCCCAGGTCGTGGCGCTCCCGGAAGGGGCGGTCTGCCGCGAAGCGGGGCTCCTGGCCGCCCGGAGCGGCTACTCCCGCTACCCGGTGTACCGGGAGCGGATCGATCGGGTCGTCGGGTTCCTCCACGTTCTCGACACGGTGGGCAGCCCCCCGGATGCCCCCATCCTTCCCCTGCTGCGCAAGGCGCTCTTCGTGCCCGAGCTGATGCCGATCGACGAGCTGATGCGGAAGTTCCAGGCGGAGAAGAGCTCCTTCGCCGTCGTCGTCGACGAGTTCGGCGGCGTGACCGGGATCGTTACGGCGGAAGACGTCGTGGAGGAGGTGGTCGGCGAGATCGAGGATGAATACGACCGGGGGATGGAATATTATATGAAAATCGCGCCGAACCAGTTCCTTCTGCCCGGGTCGATGGAGATCCGCCGCTTCGAGGAGGAAACGGGCGCGGTCCTCCCCGAGGGAGAGTATTCGACGGTCGGCGGGATGCTGATCTCCCTGGCCGGGAGAATCCCGGCCACGGGGGAAAGGTTCGCCGTGCCCGGCGCCGTCTTCACCGTGGCGCGCGCCACCGAGCGCACCGTGAAGGAGATCCGGGTGGTCCTGTCGAAGCGCGAGGAGGCGGGGGGGGGATCCGGGGACAAGCCGGGGACCGGGCCATGAGCCGGATCCTCTATTTCGACTGCTTCTCCGGGATCGCGGGAGACATGACGTGCGCCGCGCTCCTGTCGCTGACGGGCGCGGGAAAAGAGCTGCGGCGGGCGCTGCGCGGCGTGCCGGTCGACGGGTATCGGGTGTCGGCGGAAGCCGCCAGCTCCGCGGGAGTGGCCGGGACGCGGTTCCACGTGAAGCTCTCCTCCCGCAAGATGACGGCCCGCAACCTCCCGGAGATCGTCTCCCTGCTGCGGCGGTCCTCCCTCCCCGGGCGGGCGCGATCCAGGGCCATCGCCTGCTTCGGCCTGCTGGCGGAGGCCGAAGCCAGGGTCCACGGGACGAAAAAGGACAAGGTGCATTTCCACGAGGTGGGGGCGGTGGACGCCATCGTCGACATCGCATCCGCCTGCTTCCTGTTCGGCCTCGTCGGCGCTTCATCCGCCTATTGCTCGTCCCTGCCCGGGGGGACGGGGGAGGCGTGGTCCTCCCACGGCAAGCTTCCCGTACCGGGCCCCGCCGCGCTGGACCTCCTCACGGGCGCCCCATGGCGCCTCGGGGAAGGGGACGGGGAAATGGTGACCCCGACGGGGGCGGCGCTCCTGCGCGCCTTCGAGGTCTCCTTCGAACGTCCGCCGGAGATGGCGGTGAAGGGCGTCGGCGTGGGGCTCGGGCACCGGGAAATCCCCGGGCGGCCGAACCTTCTCCGGATCGTGGAAGGAGAGACGCCTCCCGGCGCGGGGGGGCGCGACCGGGTGCTGGAAATCGAGGCCAACATCGACGACATGAACCCCCAGCGGTTCGAGCTGCTGATGGAGCGTTCGTTTGCCGCCGGGGCGCTGGACGTCGCGATCCTTCCCGCGACGATGAAAAAGAACCGCCCCGGATGGGTCTTGCGGATCCTGTGCCCCGAGGAACGGCTGGAGCTGGTCTCCGCCGCCGTCTTTTCGCTCTCCACGGCGATCGGCCTGCGGTACCACGCCTGCGACCGGCTGAAGCTTTCGCGCGGCGTGCGGGTCCTTGCGACCCGGTACGGCCGCGTGCGGGTCAAGGAAGCGACCCTGCCCGACGGCTCCGTGCGCGCGGTTCCCGAGTACGACGACGTGAAGCGGATCGTGCGCGCCGGTACGGCGACGTTCGAGCAGGTGGCGATGGAGGTTGCGGCGGAATGGCGAAAGTAAGGGTCGAATACGCCTGCACCTCCTGCGGGTTCACCTCCGCCAAGTGGCTCGGCCGATGCCCGGACTGCGGCAAATGGGGATCGCTCGTCGAGGAGGCCGCGGTCCAGGAGCCGAAGTACCGGGTGGCCGTCGATTCCTTTCCCCCCTCGACGCCGGTACGGCTCACGGAGGTTTCGGACGCCGCGCAGGACCGCGCAGCAAGCGGCATCGCGGAGTTCGACCGGGTCATGGGCGGCGGCGTCGTCCCCTCTTCGGCCACCCTGATCGGCGGCGATCCCGGGATCGGCAAATCCACCATCCTCCTCCAGGTGGCGAAGGGGCTGGCCCGGGAGGGGAAGCCGGTCCTTTACGTTTCGGGGGAGGAGTCGGAGGCCCAGGTCAAGCTCCGGGCCGCGAGGCTCGGGGTCACCGAGCGGGAGATCTACCTGCTCTCCGAGACTTCCGTCGAGAAGGTGATGGCGGTCGCCTCGGAGCTTTCGCCTTCCGCGTTCCTGATCGACTCCATCCAGACGATGTTCACCTCCGAGCTGCCGGGGGCCCCGGGATCGGTCGGCCAGGTCCGGGAGTGCGCAGGGCGGCTGGTCTTTTTCGGGAAGAAGGCGGGGATGTCGGTCTTCCTCGTGGGGCACGTGACCAAGGAGGGGGCGATCGCGGGACCCAGGGTCCTGGAGCACATGGTCGACACGGTCCTGTACTTCGAGGGGGAAAAGGGCCATCCGTACCGCATCCTCAAGGCGGTAAAAAACCGGTTCGGATCGACCAACGAGATCGGCGTCTTCGAGATGCGCGCCACGGGCCTTGCCGAGGTGGCCGACCCGTCCGGGATGTTCCTCTCCGAGCGGTCGGCGACACGTCGGGAACGCTCGTCTTCCCGGCGATCGAGGGGACGCGGCCGCTGCTGGTCGAGGTGCAGGCGCTCGTCTCCCAGTCGTTCCTCGCGATGCCGCGCCGCACGACGCTGGGCGTCGACTCCAACCGCGTGATCCTGCTGTGCGCCATCCTCGAGAAGAAGGCGGGGCTGCCGCTCTACAACCAGGACGTCTTCGTCAACGTGGCGGGAGGGATCCGGCTCGACGAAACCGCGGCCGACCTGGCGCTGTTGTGCGCCGTCGCGGCGAGCTTCAAGGACCAGGTGATCCCCGCGGGCACGGCGGCCTTCGGGGAGGTGGGGCTGGGCGGCGAGGTCCGGGCGGTCCCGATGGCGGAGCCGAGGCTCAACGAGGCCGCCCGGATGGGGTTCTCGCGCGTGATCCTTCCCGCCTCCAACGCCGAACGGCTCTCGATGAAGTATCCCATGACGCTCGTTCCCGTCCGCCACATCAAGGAAGCGCTCGCCCAATCCTGGAAAAAGTAGGCGCCCGCGCACCCGGCGGCGGCTGCGCCGGGATCAGGAGGCGGGGCGGAAGCCCTTCGCCAGAACGTTCTTGAAAACTTTGGTGCGAACCTCAGGGACGTTCAGAAAACTTTGATGCGAAGTTCAGGGACGTTCTCAAAACTTTACATAAGGGGACGTTCTTAAAGTTTTTCCCCTGATTTAGTCCCCAAAAAACTTTAAGAACGTCCCGAACTTCTTAAAAGTTTTGAGAACGTCCCCTTCTGAATGTTTTCAAGAACCCTCCTGGCTCTTAAACCCCTTCGCCAGGAGGTACAGCTCGAACGATTCCTTGCGCGTCGCGGCGGGGCGGATTCGGCGGACCTTCTCGAACTCGGCCTGCAGCTCCTTGAACACCGCGTCGGCCTCGGGCCCCTCGAAGATCTTGGCGAGGAAGGTCCCCCCGTCCTTCAGGGTCTTGCGCGCAAGGGAAAAGACGGCCCGGACGAGGTCGGCGGACCGCGCCTGGTCGGTGAACGCGATCCCCGAGGTGTTCGGGGCGGCGTCGGAGAGGACGACATCCGCCTGCCTCCCGAAGAACCCGAGGATCCGGGCAGGGAGGGAGGGAAGGGAGAGGTCGTCCTGGAAGAAGCGGAAATTCTCCGCGTGCAGCGGCTCCATCGGCAGGATGTCGACGGCGGCCACCTTCCCCTTGTTCCCCACGAGCGGCAGCAGGACCTGGCTCCATCCCCCCGGGGCGGCGCCGGCGTCGAGGACGCAGTCTCCCCCGCGCACGATCCGCTCCGCCTGGACGATCTGCGTGAGCTTGTAGGCCGCCCGCGACCGGAATCCTTCCTTCTTGGCCTGCAGGTAGTAGCTGTCCTTCCGCTTGTACACGGCTTCCATGCTATCGGATCCGCGCCGCCGTTGACAGTGGGAAACCCGCTACGTTAGATTCTATCTGCCATGGCGGACCGCCCGTTCGACATCGACGGCGTCTTCCGATACCTGCGCGGCGATTTGCGCAAGGTGGAGCGGGCGCTCGTGTCCCACCTGAAGTCCCCCGTCGCCCTCATCCCCGTCGTGGGGAGGCACATCACGCTCTCCGGGGGCAAGCGGTTCCGTCCCGCCGTCCTCCTCCTGTCGGCGGAGGCGTGCGGGTACTCCGGTCCGCGCAGGACCGTGATGGCGGTCGTGACCGAGTACATGCACACGGCGACGCTGCTGCACGACGACGTCGTCGATCTCGGGAGCGTGCGCCGCGGACAGCCTTCCGCCAACGTCGTCTTCGGCAATTCCGTCAGCATCCTGGTAGGCGATTTCCTGTTCGCGCGGGCTTCCCAGCTCATGACCGAGGACGGCGATATCGACGTCCTGGGGATCTATGCCCGGACGCTCGTCTCCCTTTCCGAGGGGGAAGTCCTTCAATTGACGAAGTCCAGCGACCCGGGGATATCGGAGAAGGAGTACCTGCGCGTCGTCTACAACAAGACGGCGTCCCTGATCGCGGCCGCGAGCGAGACGGGCGCCGTGCTTGCGGGGGCGGGCCGGGCGTTGCGCGGACGGATGTTCGAATACGGGAAGGCCGTCGGCATCGCCTTCCAGCTGATGGACGATATCCTCGATTATACCGGCACGGAGAAGGAACTGGGGAAGCGCCCGCGCCAGGACCTCCGGGAAGGGAAGATCACGCTGCCGCTCCTCCATGCCCTTCGGGAAGCGGATGCGGCGGACCGCAGGAATGCCGCCGCGCTCCTCGGCCGCGCCGAGCGCTCGGAGCGCGACATCGCGTTTCTCGCGCGGCTGGTCGAACGCCACGGCGGAATCCCGTACACCGCCAAGGCCGCAAGGGCCTACGTGAACCGCGGGAAGCGGATCCTCTCCGTCCTTCCCGATTCGAAAGCCCGCGGGGCCCTCCTGGCGCTCTCGGATTACATCGTCTCGCGCTCCAGCTGAGTCCTCCCTTGCGCGGGGAAACCTCCTTCGTCAGAATCCCGTTTGGCATTTTCAGCAATTAAATCAAGTCTTTATAAGAATAGTTATCTTGCTTATTATGAATGTACGAAGAATAATATAAAAATACACTTGACACATAAATAGAATATGATTATGCATAATTTACATATATCTCTTTCCTGTGGATTAACTATAAGGAGCGATGCCGAGAGGAGGCGGGTATGAAGAGGCGCCGAAATGAAGGCGGTTTTACGCTGATCGAGGTTGTGGTCGTCGTGGCGGTCATCGCAATCCTGGCGGCGATCCTTACCCCGTTCATCACAAAATATATTTCGGATTCCCAGGCAGCCCGTGCGAAGAACGAGGCGCAGGTAGTCGCGGCGGCCGTGACCAACGCGTATAAAGACCTGGGACGATGGCCGAACCGGATCAATGCGACAACCAATTACGGAGGGTTGTTCACGGGACCGGCCGCGGGAACTCCCTCCGCCGCCTTTTTCGGGACCGCCACCGGTTGGGCCGCGCCCGGCGCCGCATGGAACCAGCTCGACACCCACCTGGTTACCAACGGACATACCTACCCCGGGACCGGAGACAACAAGTGGGCGGGACCGTACTCCGCGCAGCTTCCCCCCGACCCCTGGGGGAGGCCGTACGTCATCAACGCGGCGAACTTCACATCGGCCGCGAACATCCCCGTGTGGGTCCTCTCCGCTGGGCCGAACGGCGTCATCGAGACCAGCATCAACGCCGCCACGACGACGGCGGGCGCGGACGACGTCGGGGTCCGCATACGGTAGGAACATTCGCATCGTGTGGAATAAGCCGAAGAGGAAAGCCTTCGGCTTTTTTTTTATCCTTGAAGGGGGACGGTAGCGCGGGATGATCCCACCGAAGGCCGACGCACCGCCTCGGTCCGCCGGGAAGCGGAAGCTTCTGGGGGAAAGGCTCATCGAATCGGGGTTGATCACGCCGGACCAGCTCGACCTCGCCCTTCGAGAGCAGAAGCGGACGCGGGAGCGGATCGGGGAAATCCTCATCAACCTGGGTTTCATCACGCAGGAACTGATCTCGTCGGCGCTGGCCTCGGAGGCAGGGGTCACCTTCGTACAGCTGGAAAACTACCTGATAGAGCCTGCCGCCCTCAAGTACGTGAGCGAGGCGACCGCCCGCCGGCACAAGATCATCCCCATCCTGCTGGAACCCCCGCGCCTGACCATCGCCATGGCCAACGTCTTCGATGTCCTTGCGATCGACGAGGTCCAGCGTGCGACGGGACTCATCGTGGACGTGGTCTCCGCCACGGAGTCGAGCGTTCTCCAGTCGATCGACCGGTATTACGCGGGGGGGATATCGCTGGAGGAAATCATCCAGAAATCGGCCCGCCAGGTGGAGGCGGGCCGCGTCTCCGAGGCCGATCTCGCCGCCGGCGCGCCGATCGTCCGGCTGGTCGACCAGCTCTTCCTGACGGCGGTGCAGGAGGGGGCCACGGACATCCACCTCGAGCCGGAGGAGCGCATCCTGCGGGTGCGGTTCCGGGTCGACGGAAAGCTTCGCCCCGGTCCCTCCCTGCCGAAAGCCCTCCAGCCCGCTGTCACCGCCCGCGTCAAGATCATCTCGGGGATGAACATCGCGGAGACCCGCCTGCCGCAGGACGGGAAGATCAATTTCTTCGTGGGGAAGCGGAAGGTGGACCTGCGCGTTTCGACCTTGCCCACCGTCTTCGGCGAGAACCTGGTCCTTCGCGTCCTCGACCGGGCGAGGCTGGTGGTCGGGCTGGAATCGCTGGGGTTCGACGAACGGAACCTGGCCCGGTTCCGCCGGTCGATCGAGAGCCGGCATGGAATTCTCCTGGTCTGCGGGCCCACCGGAGCCGGAAAAACCACGACGCTGTATTCGGCCCTTTCCTACATCAACGCGCTCGACCGCAGCATCATCACCCTCGAAGACCCCGTGGAGTACGAACTGCCGATCATCCGCCAGTGCCAGATCAACGTGAAGGCGGGGTTTACCTTCGCCTCGGGTCTCCGGGCGATCCTGCGGCACGATCCCGACGTCATCCTCGTGGGGGAGATGCGGGACGGCGAGACGGTGGAGCTGGCGATCCGCTCCGCCCTGACCGGCCACCTCGTCTTCTCCACCCTGCACACGAACGACGCGGCGGGGGCCATCCCGCGGCTCATCAACATGGGACAGGAGCCGTTCCTCGTGGCCTCGTCGATCCGGGCGATCGTCGGCCAGACGCTCCTCCGGACGAATTGCGCCCACTGCAAGGTGGCCTACTCTCCCTCGTCGGAGACGATCGATCGCGCGGGCCTGTCCCCCGAACTTGCGAACGGGACGTTCTTCAAGGGGGAGGGATGCGAGCAGTGCGGGGGAACCGGCTTCCGCGGCAGGGTGGGCGCCTTCGAGATCCTCGAAGTGACGCCGACGATCACCCGCCTCGTGATGGAGCGGGCGAACAGCCAGGACCTGCTCGCGGCGGCCCGCGGGGAGGGGATGACGGTGATGCGGGAGGACGCCGTCGCCAAGGCGATGCGGGGATTGACCACGCTGGAAGAAGCGGTGCGAACGACGTAACGGGGAGGGGCGGTGCCGCGGTACGAGTACAACGCGATCGACGACTACGGGAAGAAGGCCCGTGGGACGATGTTCGCGCCGGACGAAGGCGGATTGCGCGCCTTGCTGGCGGGGATGGGGCTTCACCTGCTCGACGCGCGGGAGCGGTCGCCGGGAAGCGGCCTTCTCCTCTTCCGGAAAGGGATCCGTCGCTCCGACCTCATCCAGTTCACGTTCCACCTGAAAACGCTGGTCGCGGCAGGCGTTCCCATCGTCGCCGCCCTGGGCGACCTTGCCGACCAGACCGAGCATCCGGCTTTCCGCGACGTGATCCAGGACATTCGGCGGAACCTCCAGTCGGGGGCGGGGCTGTCCGACTCCTTCGCGCTCCACCCCTCGGCGTTCCCCGAAATCTACGTCAGCATCGTGCGCGCCGGCGAGACGACGGGAAACCTCGAGAGCGCCCTGGCCGACCTCGTGAAGTTCCTCACGTGGCAGGAGGAACTGTCCCGGACCATAAAACAGGCGACCTACTATCCGGTCACGGTGGTCTGCGCGGTGGCGGGCCTGATCTTCATCCTGTTCGCTTTCGTCTTTCCGCGATTCCTGACGATCTTCAAGACGGCGCAGGTGGAGCTTCCCCTTCCGACGCGGATCGTGATCGCCGTGAGCGTGTTCTTCAGGGACTACGGGCTTTTCCTCCTCGCGGGAGCGGCGCTTGGTCTCCTCCTGCTCCGCCTCTACCGCCGCACCGAGAGCGGGCGGCTGCGGATGGACGGCTGGAAGCTCCGCATCCCGGTCCTTGGGAAGCTGCTCCGCGCCATCGAGATCAGCCAGTTCAGCCACTACCTGGCTTCTCTTTTCCGATCGGGCGTGGAGATGACCCAATCCCTCTGGGTGGTGGAGAAGCTCATCGGGAACCGCGTCATCGCCTCGGTGGTCCGCGACGCACGCGAGGAGCTCATCGCCGGGGGCGCCCTTTCGGCGGCGCTGCGCAAGTCGGGGGAGTTTCCCCCCATGGTGCTGCGCATGGTCTCGGCGGGGGAGACCAGCGGGAACCTGGACGAAACGCTGGAGAACGTGTCGAGCTACTACGACCAGGAGATCCCCCTCGCCGTCAAGAAGACGTTCGCGGTCCTCGAGCCGGTCGTCATCCTGGTCCTGGCCACGGTCGTCCTGGGGGCCGCCCTCTCCTTCTTCATGGCCCTCTACAAGATGGTCGGCGTCATGGGAGGAAGGTAAGGCGATGCGGCGGCGGGGGTTCACGCTGATCGAGGTGATCATCGCCATCGCGATCATCTCGATCCTGGCGTCGATGGCGGTCCCGTACGCGGCCCAACTGATCGACAAGTCGCGGGAGGAGAGCACGCGCAAGGAGATGGAGAATCTCTACAGCACGATCCTGGGGGATCCCAAGATCCCGACCGGCGGAACCGTGGGAGACATGGGGAGGCTGCCGAACAACCTCGCGGAGCTCAACGTGCGAGGGGCGCAGCCCTTGGGGAGCACCGGGCTGTTGGGGGTGAAGTTCGGATGGTTCGGGCCGTACGTCAACGCCGGCTTCGACCCGCAGGGCTACCGGAATGACGCGTGGGGGACGGGCTACGCCTACGGCAACCCCGGGGCGGGGCAGATCCGGAGCGCCGGGCCGGACCGGACGATGGGAACCGCGGACGACCTGATCTATCCTCCCAACGCCGTGACCTTCACGGGCCGGCTGCTCGTCAACCTGTACGTATGGGACGCGGGAGCGGGGATGTACCGCCTGAACCCGCAGCCCGCCGCGGTCACGCAGATGGGGGTGACATTCTATTACTCCAGCAACGGCAGCCAGGGCAGCGTGTCCATCACGGTCCCGCCGTCCGCGGCGGGGCCTCCGTATTCGTTCAACGGTTTCCATGCCGGGCTCCATGCGGTGACCGGGACCTGCCAGCTGGCCGGCAGCCCTTCCGCCGCGACCGGGCAAGCGGTGGTCTACGTGCCCGGCAACAACCAGCAGGCGCAACTGAGCCTGTACCTGAGATGACGCATGGCGCTTAGCGCAAAGGGAAGAATGCTGGCGGTGGAGGTTTCCCCCCGTGTGATCCGGGTGGCGGAGTTCGTTCCGAACACCGTACCCGTGCAGGTCACCCTCGCCGCAACGATGGAGCGCCCGGGGGGGGAGCCTGCCGTCGTGGGGCAGGCCCTCCGGGGATTCCTCGGCGAGCGCGGCTTTACGGCAACCCGGGCGCTGGTCAGCTATTCCGGCCCCGTGATCGAGCACCGGATCTACCCGTTGCCTCCCGCGAACCGGGAGTCGCGCGAGGCGCTGTTGCGGGGAAAGGTCGCCCAGGAAATTTCCACGCCGGTCGCGGAGCTGCGGGTTTCCGGCGAAGTCGTGGGGAAGCTGACGGAAGGGGGGGTGGAGCGCCAGGAGGTGCTCACGGCCTTCACTCCCGAGTTCGAGATCCGGCGGCTCACCTTCCTCCTGATCGAAGCGGGGATTTCGCCGGCGCGGGTGGCCTCCGTGCCGTTGGCGCTCGCGGCGCTGCATCCCGGGGACCAGAAGGAGGTCCTCGCGGGATTTGTCCATTCCGAGCCCGGCCGCGGCGTGATCGGCATCTCGGACGGGGGGAAGCTGCGGTTCGCGCGCGAATTCGCGCTCGAGACGCCGGTCCGGGCCGCGGCCGCCGCCCCCGATATCCCGGACTACAAGACGCTCGACCTGGAAGGAGCGGAGACGGCTGCGGAATCGTCCGTCCCTTCCGACGAGGAGGCGCTGGCGGAGCGCATGGTGACGGAGCTGACCCGCTCCCTCCTCTATTTCCGGCAGCTATCCCGTGGAGGCGCGATCTCGCGGCTCTACTGGAGCGGGGAGAGACCCTCTTCCGAAGCGACGCGCCTCATCCGGGAGCGATTGAAGCTGGAGATATTGCCGCATCCCGCCGCGTCCGCGTCCGTCTTCGGGCCGGGACCGCAAGGAGATCCGGCGGAGTTCGGCGTCCCCATCGGGCTGGCGGTGGCGGGACAGGTGCCGGACCAGATCAATCTGCTTCCGGAAGGGTATCTCCGGCGGGAAAAACGCCGGGGAAATCTCGCTGCGGCGGTGGTCCTGGCCGCTGTGTTCCTGGCCGCCAATATCGCCCTCTACGCCGGTCTGAACAACGCGGCGGTCCGCTACCGGGAGGTGCTCGCGGGGACCGCCGAGGTCTCGCAGCGAAGCGCCGGCATGCAGGAGGGATTCGCCCGCTGGGTATCCCTGCGCAAGGCGTCGATGGAGGCTTCTTCCGGGGAACGGGCCCTGCGCACCCCCTTTACCAGGTGGAAAGCCTTGTTCGCCTCGCTGGGAGCCCCGGTTCCGCCGGAGATGGCGTTTACGAGCGTAACCGTCGACCGGGAGGGGGCCGGTTACCGCGGAGAGCTTCGAGGGAAGGTCCGGGGGAAAAACGCGGCGGAAGCGCAGGAGAAGGTCAACGGCTTTCTTGCCGCGGTCCGCAGGCAGGGGATGGCCGCCGAACCGCGGTACGTACCCGTCGAGGTGCGGCCGCTGCGCGCAGGGGAAGGCGCAGCGTACGAGCAGGAGTTCCTGGTGGCGTTCCGCCTGTCGGCGGATGGAGAGGAGGCGACCGGTGATGGGAAGCCTTAAGAAAGGAGGGGTGCTTCCTCTCCTCGGCGCGCTGGCAATCCTGTCCGCCGCATCCTATCTCCTGTGTTTTGCGCCGAAGATCCGTGAAGTCCAAAGGCTCAAGGAAGAGGTTGCGGTAAAACAAGCCGAGATGGGAGCCGCGGTCCGGACATGGGGGAGGATGGCCGGCACTTCCGGCGCGGAAAGCCGGCGGTGGGTGGAACAGCTCTCGGTATGGCGGGAGAAGGTCCCCGAGACGCCGGAGACGGACGTGCTCATGACGGAAATCGGCCGACAGGTGGTCCTCCATCATCTGAAAGGGTTCCGCCTGTCCCTTCCCACGGACGCAAAAGCGGAAAAAATCGGCGCCGTCGAAGGGCCCGGGGCGTCCGCGGAGGGGGCGGTGCAGGAGAAGAACGCGGTTGCGGAGGAAATCCGGTTTCGCCTCTCCTTCTTCTCCACCTATCGAGATATGGCCGAGTTCGTCGATGGAATCCCCAGGATGAAGCGATTGCTGTCGATACGGTCGATCGCCGTCAAGGAGCGAGACGGAGAGATGGAAACGACGCTGGAGCTTTCGGCGTTTCACCGGAAGGCGCAATGAAGAAAACCGTACGGGAGTGGATGCAGGACCGGCGGGTGGCGGCGGCGTTGGCGGCTCTGGCCGTTCTGCTCGCCGGGTACCGGTACTATCCCGGATGCGGCGCAAAGGCTCGAGGCACTTTTCCTTTTCCCGCTGCGGTAGCGGTCCCGCAGCCGGGCATTCCGGCGCCCGCCGGGGCGACGGACCGGCCTCCGGCGGATGCCGGAACGAACGCACCGCCGGCACGTCCGGCCGCGGAGCTCGCATGGTCGTGGGGAAGGAATCCGTTCCTTCCCCCCTGGAGGGAAAGAGGCGCCGGCGAGACGGCGGCCGCCCCCGCCGGCCTCGAGAGCCAGGCAGGGGCGGAAATCCCGCCGCGACTGCGCGGGACGGTGATCTCGGGAAATTCCGGGATCGCCATCTTCGGCAACCGCCTGGTTCCGCTCGGAGGGACCGTCGGGGAATGGACGGTGGAACGAGTGGGCCCCTACGGCGTCTCGTTGCGCAAGGGGAAGGAGATCCGCGTGATGGAGCTTTACAAGCCCGTACCTGCGGGCGCCAAGGACAGAGGAGGAGACCGGTGAAAACATTGCTCGCGGTGCGAGGCAGGCTGCCGTTCGGGATGTTCGCCGTGGCCTGCGCCGGGATTTGCCTGGCGGGGTGGGGGTGCACGAAGCTCCAGACGGTCCGGAAGGCGCCTCCGCCGAAGGTGTCCGCTGCGCGCGAGGCTCCCGCTCCTGCACGGGGCGATGCGCTTGGAGGCACGGGCCTCTCCGTCCGGCCTCTCCCGGATGCGCCGGTGGAGGCGGAGGAGGCGGCGAAGCAGTCGCCCGGGGAGTTCCGCAAGGCGGCTCGCCGGTACACCCTGGTGTTGGCGGGAGCCGACGCGAGGGAACTGTTCCTCTCCCTGGCGAAGGAGAACGACTTCAACCTCGTTCTCTCCCCGGAGGTTTCCGGCGCGGTGACGATGGACATCAAGGAAGCCACCGCTCCCGAGATCATGGAGGAGGTGTGCGGATTGCTGGGTTGCCGCCTGGAATTTACGGGAAAAACGGTCCGCGTCCTCCCCGAGAGGCGCGTAACGCGGGTCTTCCGGCTGGATTACCTGCTGACCACCCGGACCGGCTCCGGGTCCCTCACCGCTTCCACCTCCACGGGAAGCGGTGCCACGACCACCACCGCCGGCGGAGCCGCCGTGTCGGGCGGCGCCGCGGGAGGGGGCGGGGAGAGCGAGAGTCGCAACACGATCAGCACGGATGAGAAGTTCGATCTCTGGACGGGGATCCAGGATGAGGTGCAGTCGCTGCTGTCGGGCGGGGACGCCAGGGTGGCGGTGAACCGCGCAGCCGGCACCCTCGCGGTCACCGACTATCCCGCGAACCTCGACCGCATCGCCGATTACCTTAAGGTCCTCGATTCCCGCATGCGGAACGGCGTGGTCATCGAGGCGAAGATCCTCGAGATCACCCTCGACGACGAGACCCAGTACGGGATCAATTGGACCGCCCTGCCGGACCTGTCGTCGCTTTCCCTGAAGGGGAACCTCGCGGGCGGCGCCACCGCCATCCAGAACCTCTCGGCCGGCACCACCTCGTTCCAGATCGGGGTCGCCGGCGGCAGGTTCAACGCGGTCATCGACGCGCTCGCCCAGCAGGGGCAGATCAACGTCCTCTCCGCTCCGAAAGTGTCGACGCTGAACAACCAGAAGGCGATCATCCGGATCGGCAGGCAGGACGTCTTCTTCCGGGCGGTGGTCACCCCCGCGACGACCACCTCGGCGGCCTTCGTGACCTTTACGCCCGATACGATCACCGAGGGGATCATCCTGAGCGTGACGCCGCAGATCGGCCGGGACGGCAGGATCCTGCTCGCCATCCACCCCTCGATTACGGAAAAGGTGGGTACGGCATCGGCCCCCGACGGAAACACCGCGCCGATCGTCGACGTCCGCGAGACGAACACGATGGTGACGGTGCCGGACGGAGAGACCGTCTTCATCGGGGGACTGATGCAGGAGCGCACGCAGGAGACCGTCAAGAGCGTTCCCTTGCTGGGGGACATTCCGTTTCTGGGGGTCCTTTTCCGGAACACGGACCAGACGAAGAAAAAGACGGAGCTCGTAATTCTCATCACCCCCAGAATCGTGAACGAGAGCAACGCTGCGCAGATTGCGGGCGGGGAGCAGGAGCGGCTGTACCGCTCCGACCGGGGGTACCACGCGGGAGGGAGGCCATGGGTGTACGGAACCGAAGGGGAGATCAAAGGGCTGTCGCCCTGGGACTGACATGTACGAATCCTGGTTCGACCTGAAGGAGAAGCCGTTCTCCCTGACTCCCGACCCGGAATTCCTTTTCCTGTCGGGGAGCCATCAGGAGGCGCTGGATCATCTCCTGTACGGGCTGGAAAGCGGCGAGGGGTTCATCGTGGTCACGGGAGACATCGGCGTCGGGAAAACGACCGTGTGCCGCACCCTCCTCTCCCGGCTCCCGGACCGCTTCGCCACCTCCCTGATCGTGAACCCGCTGTTGACCGAGAAGGAGCTGATCCGGGCGGTGCTGGAGGACTTCGGCGGGGAAACCCCTCCGGGCACCAAGAAGGACCTCCTGGATGCGCTCAACCGCTTCCTCCTCGCGGAAGCGGAAAAGGGGCGCCGTCCCGTCCTGATCGTGGACGAGGCGCAGAACCTGCCCCCGACGCTGTTGGAGCAGGTCCGGCTCCTGTCCAATCTGGAGACGGAGAAACGCAAGCTCCTTCAGATCGTCCTCATCGGCCAGAACGAGCTGAAGGAAAAGCTGGCGCTCTCCTCCCTCCGGCAGCTGAATCAGCGGGTCACCGTGCGCGCGGAGATCCGTCCGCTGCCGCGGAAGGAAACCGCGCGGTATATCGACCACCGGCTCGGCGTGGCGGGCGGGGGAGGGCGCGCGCTCCTCACCCGGGGTGCCGAAGGGGCGATCCACCGGCGCGCCGGCGGGGTCCCCCGCATCATCAACATGCTCTGCGACCGGGCGTTTCTTTCCGCCTACGTGAGAGGTTCCTCGAAGGTCGAGCGGAAGGATGTGCGCCGCGCATCGGAATCGCTGGATGTCCCGGGAAGCGCGGCAACACGGATGCTCCGGTGGGTCCCGTGGGTGGCGGCGCCGCTGGCCCTCCTCTGCGGACTACTCGCCGCGCACGGGAGGATCTTTTGAGCCTCCTGCAGGACGCGCTTCGGAAGGCACAGAAGGGGGAGGGAGGGAAACGTTCGCCGAACGGGAGTTCGCTTTCGGGCGGAGATCGCTCGCGCCACGCCGGTCGGTGGCGACTTCGGATCGGCGCGGCATTTGCCGCGGTATTCCTCCTGGGCGTGGGGGCGGTGATCTTCCTGACCCGCTCCGCGCGGGAAGGGTCGATACGGCCCTTGACGCCGATGCGTTCCACTCCCGCGTCTTCGATGCAACCGCAGATGCAACCGCAGATGCAGCCGCAGACGCAGTCGTTGGCCCCCCCGGCGCCATCACCGGGAGGATCGGACGTGGGCGCCCTGCCGCCCGTGCGCAGCGACTCAACGCGTCGTTCGCCTTCCGCGCCGCTTGGCCGCGCAAGGGTCGCCGCGGACTCCCGCGGAACGGCCGCCCGTCCCGCGGCGGCCGCTCCTGCGCTCGCGGAAAGCGCCAGGGGTCCGCAGCTCGCTCGTTACAACGAGGGAATCTCCGCCCAGGCGGGAGGAGATTGGGAGGCGGCGGCGCGCCTGTTCCAGGAGGTCGTCTCGAAGGATCCCTCGATCGTCGAGGGGTGGAACAGTCTGGGATACGCGCTTCTGCGGCTCGGGAAGTTCGCCCACGCGGACCGCGCGTTCCGGAAGGCCCTTTCGCTGGATCCGGCCTACCCCGCGGCGCTGATGAACGCGGGCCTTCTCCGGCTGCGGGAGGGCCGATCCGCGGAAGCCGAGACGTATTTTACGCGCGCCGCCGCGTACGATCCCCGAAATCCGGCCCCCCGGGTGAACCTGGCCATCGCGCAGGCACGGCGCGGCGCGCTGGCGGAGGCCGAGGAGACGCTCGGGGCCGCCCGACGCGCTTATCCGTCGAATCCCGATGTCCTCTATCACCTCGGCGCGGTTCGCGAGCGGTCCGGCGGCCGGGAACAGGCCCGGGAGGCCTACGCCTCGTTCCTTGCCGCATCGAACGGTCGGCGGCCCGAGTTGGAGCGGCTGGTCCGCGAGCGGCTCCGGGAGTGGGCGCAGAAGCCGTAATCCTCCTGCGGGTCGTAAGGAAGATTGACACCCCCCGGGTTCTGCGAAAGAATGAAAGGACAGATCGGAAGTTCCCGTCGGGCGCCCAGAATGGGCGACAAGGGAAGATGGTGAGAATCCAT
>PQAK01000113.1 GCA_003105225.1 Deltaproteobacteria bacterium
CGGCGGAAGACGCCGTCCATGTAGGCGACGTCCCAGCCCACATCCATCAAGATCTTCCGGTGACGGCCCCCGCCGTCCACGGTCTCGATCAGGGCGGACACTCCGGCGGCGTTCTCCGGGGTCCACTTGACGTCGAACTGGTCGGCCTGCAGCCCCCCCGCCTCTCTCACGTCCTGCCGCATCCGGTTGTTGTCGTGCCAGGCCACCTCGGAGAGACACTTGATGGAAAGCGACCGCACGCGCCCGATGTCCACTTTGCCCATCGCTCCACCTCCCGGTCGGTTTCTACCGTTATCATAACAGGAAGAGCCAGGTGATAAGCGCGAAGACGGGCAGCAGGACCGCCGCGGAGTAGACCATGTAGCCGAAGAAGGAAGGCATCCGCACCCCGGCGCCTTCCGCGATCGCCTTCACCATGAAGTTGGGCGCGTTCCCGATGTAGGTGTTCGCCCCCATGAAGACCGCCCCCGCGCTGATCGCCCGCAGGATCGGCGCGGAAACTCCCGCGACGTCTCCGTGCCCCGGCAGCCCCTGCGCAAGAGAGAGGAACGTCAGGTACGTGGGGGCGTTGTCCAGGAAGCTGGAAAGCGTCCCGGTCGCCCAGAAAAACTGCCACGGCTGGGTCACCCCCAGTTCCCCCCCGCGCGCCTTGAGGAGCAGCAGCGCCGGGATCATCGTGGCGAAGATCCCGGCGAACAGGATCGCCACCTCCTCGATCGGGTGGTAGGTGAACTCGTTCTCCTCGCGGATCCGCGCCGGGGTTTTCCACGCGGAGAGGATCGCCGCGCCCGCCATCGCCGTCTCGCGGACCGGGGTGGGGAGGAAAACCGCCCCGATCACGACCACCAGCAGGAGAACGTTCCATCCCCCGGCAATCGAGACGGGGATCTTCCCGTCGCCATCTCCCCGGGCGGCATGCCCGCCGATCCCCTCCGAACGCAGCGCCAGTCGGTCCATCACGTAAAAGATCCCGATGACGATTCCCGCCGTCGCCAGCCAGTAGTGCCAGAGGTTTTTCACCGTCCAGAAGAACGGGACCCCCCTGAGGTAGCCGAGAAACAGGGGCGGATCGCCGATCGGGGTGAGCAGCCCCCCGATGTTGGCGACGACGAAGATGAAGAAGACGACGACGTGGGCGGCCCGCTTCCGATGGGCGTTGGCCCGCAGGAGCGGACGGATGAGAAGCATCGACGCGCCCGTCGTCCCCAATACGTTGGAGAGCGCCGCCCCCGCTCCCAGGAAAATGCAGTTGATCCCCGGGGTCCCGCGGATCGCCCCCCGGAGCAGGATGCCGCCGGAGATCGTGAAGAGGCTGCCCAGCAGGACGAGGAACGAGATGTATTCGAGGGTCGCGTGGAGCAGTTCGCGGGGAGCCGAAACGAGAAACCACGAGGCCACCGGGACGCCGAAGACCGCGCTTGCCTTCCCGTAATGCCTCGACCAGAACGAAGGGGCGAACAGGGGAAACAGGGCGATGGACAGCAGGAAGCCGGCGAAGGGAAGCACGCTCCACAGGGGCAAGGAACGACCGAGGGCGATCGGGTCGAGAGGCTCCACCGTTTCGCCTTACATGTAGAGGAAAAGGTGCTGCAGGCCCAGGGAGAGCATCCTCCCCGTCACCGAAAGGCTCAATAGATCGTTCCACCGATGTTCCCCCCACCCGCCGAGGACAGCCGCATCCGCTCCCGCCTCCTCGCAGAACGTCGGGAACCGGTCCGTTTTCGAGCCGGAGAGCACTTTCTCCTCGGGGGCCTGGTACCCGGCGTCCGCCAGGATATGGCGTACGGGGGCAAGACGCGCTTCGCCGGCCTCGGGAGAGTCGGCGATCGCCAGCAGGAGGATCCGGCAGCCGGATTTCCACAGGGAGAGCCGCGCCATGGCGCCCGCCGCCAGCGACGTCCGGTCTCCCCCTCCGCAGCCCACCACGACGGTCGACACCGGCCGGAAGATGGAGGCGGAAAGGAGAAGCGGCGCCGAACGGGACTGCATCATCGACAGGACCATTTCCCCCGGTTCGTCCGCCTGGTCGTGTGCAAACCGGGAAACGGAACTGCTTACCAGCAGGTCGCAGGAGGCGCAGGCCTTTTCCATCTCCCTGCGCGGGTCCCCCGCCGCAACCTTTCCGTGGAAGGCGATCCCCGCGGCGCGGCATGCCGCCGCGACTTTCTCCAGCGCGGCGGATGCCTTCGCGGCATCCCGATCCGCAAGGCGCCTTTCCGCCTGCCGGGCGAGATAGATCGCGCCGGGCGGGGCGCCCGACTCGATGCGCCGGATCCCCTCGAGATCCACCAGGGCGAGGCCGTGGATCTCCCCGCCGTGCGACCGTGCCGTGTCGATCGCCAGCAGCAGGTCCGCGCCGGACGGGTCCTCGAAAGAAACCGGGTACAGGAGTTTCATGCGCTCCCGCCGCGGCGCCGGATGCAGAACTCGCCCCCCCCCGTCGACACGATCGCCAGCAGCCCCCCCAGGATCGCCAGGTTCTTGGCGAACTGGACCGCCTGGCCCGCCGCGGAGAAATCGCGGTGGAAGACGGCCGTCGTCGGGATGAGGAAGAAGATCAGGGCCAGCGCTCCGAGCCTCGGGTAATACCCCAGCAGAACCATGAGTCCCCCGCAGATCTCGACGGCGATCGCCAGGACGAGGAATACACCCGTGATGTGCATTCCCTTGCCGGCCATGTAGGCCTGGGTCTGCGAGAAGGCGAAGATCTTGCTCATGCCGGAAAACAGGAAGATGCCGGAGAGCAGGATGCGGGAGAGGAGGATCCCAACCGACGCGAGACGGTCCATCCGTTCACCTCCGTTGTGGTTCATCTTATGTTCTTCAGCGCCCGGGCACCTGCAATTACCGTGGGACGACGTGAAAAAGTCAAGGAACGTCCCCAAGTGAACCGGATTCAGGGATGGGGATGGTCATACCACCGTGAGCCGGGGCTGACTCGGAGCGGCCATCGGGTGGGTGCGGCCGATCCACCAGGCCTTCTCCCCGGCGTCCGCGAGCGCCTTGCGCAGCGGGTCCGCCCGGTCCTCCGGCACGAACAGCAGAAGTCCCCCCGAGGTCTGCGGGTCCGCCAGGATGCAAACCTCCTCCTCGGGGAAAAGCGGGGGGAAGCGGACCTTGGCGCGCTGGAACGACAGGTTGTCCCGGGTGCCGCCGGGAACCGGCGGGATGCCGAAACGCCGGTGGACCCACTGCGCGCCGGGGATGTGCGGGAGATCGGCCAGCGCGGGACGGATGCGCCGGCGCAGCAGTTCCCGCACTCCCGGGAAGACCGGGATTTCAGAATGACGTATCTCCGCACAGAGGCCGCTCCCCTCCAGCACTTCGATCAGGTGCCCGGTAAGACCGTACCCCGTGACGTCGGTGGCGGTGTGGATCCGCGCCTCGCGCCCCGCTCGCGCCGCCCCCGCGTTGAGCCGCGACATGGACTCTATAACGGCGTTCTCCGTTTCTTTCGACGCGATCTTCCACTTGATCGCCGTGGTCGCCACGCCCGTCCCGATCGGCTTGGTGAGGACGATGTGGTCCCCCGCCCCGGCCCCCCGGTTGTCCCAGATCCGATCCGGAGGGACGCTGCCCGTCACCGACAGCCCGAACTTGGGCTCCTTGTCCTTGATCGTGTGCCCGCCGATGATGCAGATCCCGGCCTCCTTCGCCTTGTCGACCGCCCCCGCCATCACGTCCGCCAGCATCGGCAGCACCTTCGGGTTGTCGGGGAACGCCGCGATCGCCAGCGCATAGAGCGGCTCCCCCCCCATCGCGTAGACGTCGCTCAGCGAATTGGCCGCGGCGATCGCACCGTACGTGTACGGGTCGTCGACGATCGGCGTGAAGAAATCGAGCGTTGCGACCAGCGCCCGGTCCGCATCCAGGCGGAAGATCCCCCCGTCGTCGGCAAGCGACGTTCCCACCATCACCCGCGGATCGGACGGTTGGGGAAGAGCGGCGAGTATCCGGGCAAGGACCCCCTGCCCCAGCTTCGACGCTCAACCGGCGCAGGAGGACAGGTGCGTCAGGAAGATCCTCTCCCTGTCGCTCAAATACCGAATCCCCCGGAGGTTATGCCGCCTTCCGTACGGGGACCTGGATCTCGGTCAGCATGTCGTCCTGGCTCCCCCCCGAGTGCGGCTCCGGCGCCACGAAGAAGACCTCCCGGGCCTCCCCGGCTACTTCATACCGGTTCTCCCGGAGCCAGTCCAGCACTTTTTCGTAGGTGCAGGAAATCCAGTCGTACGGCCCCCGGTGGAAGAAGGACGCGACTTCCTGCTCGGGCAGCTCGACGATTTCGGTCCCCGGCACCGCCGGTTCCGGCGGATCCCCCGCCAGCGGGAAAAGGACCTCGTAGTCGGCGTGGAAGGCGTCCGGCATCCGCAGGCCTTCGCGGCGGATCCCCAAGCCCGGCTCCCGGAACATCAGCTTGTGCTCCAGCGCCTTGTCGTAGAGCCGGGAGAACGCGGTGTCCACGTCCCAGAGGGAGACGTCGACCCTGCAGCCGATCGCCTTCACCGCGGGCACCGTCTTTATCTCATGAAAGGGCGTTCCCATCATCTCCTCCTCGGGGCATGTCCAACCCCTCTGCCACGTTGGATGGAGAGACGCCGCGGAACGATTCCCCACGAAGATCGATTCCATATACGGCATGTTATCTTATCGATACATAAATCTTTTTGAATTCTTCCGCACGAAGCCTCCCCGATTTCACGATCCGCCGGCGGTCGAAACGAATTCAATAAAACCATGTTTACAAATTTCCTTGACACCCGTTTCCCGCTTGAGGTAGAAATATAAGAACCAATTTTACAGGGTAAAACCGCTTTTACGTTGGAAGGGGGGTGGTCGAACCTTTTCGAAAGGCATGGAGGGTATTGGCACCGGGAGATGACAGGATCGATAAACCTGAAGGAGGGGTAACGAATGGCGGAAGAGAAATTGACAAATCGATGGTTGATGGTCGCTGCGGCCCTCGTGCTGCAGCTCTGCCTTGGGGTTCTGTACGCTTGGTCGGTCTTCGTAGCGCCGCTCAAGGCGCAGTTCGGGTACGGGGTCAAGGAAGCCAGCTACCCGTACATGGCCTC
>PQAK01000114.1 GCA_003105225.1 Deltaproteobacteria bacterium
CGCCGCCGGCGCCCGCGTTGTTCACGAACGCGTCGATCCTTCCGAACCGGTTCCGTGTCTCCTCGATCAATGCCTGCACTTTCCGCGGGCGCGAGACGTCCGCGTCGATCCACAAGGAGCGCCCCCCGAAGCGGCGCATCGCCGCAAGAGCCGCGTCCGCGGCCGAAAGTTCGGCGCGGGCCTTCTCCGCCTCCTCCGGGGAGCCGCCCGCGGCCCGCGGATACCGGCTGGCGGCTACCACGGTGGCCCGCTCCGCGGCGAAGCGCAGGGAGATCTCCTTTCCGAGATTCCGGATGCCGCCGGTCACGACGACGACCTTTCCGGCCATGCTGCCGGAGGCTTCGCGAGGTTCTTCCGGAAGCCGGGCGAGGCTGTTCTGCTCGTCGGGCAGGAGAACGGCCCCGGAGACCTGCTTTCCCTCCTCGGCGAGCCAGAGCGCCGTCGCGGCGGTTTTGGCCGCGGCGGCGATCTTGTTCTTCCCGTCCGTCCTCCCCGGCAGGATCAGCCCGATGTTGACCGCGCTCACGTGCGCGGGGGCCGTGCCGTCGGCCTGCGCCTTGCGCATCAGGGCGCGCTCCATCGATTCCGTGGCGACCGCGGGTCGCAGCATCGCCTGGAACACCTGGACCAGCTGCCGTTCCCGTATGGAGGGGACGCCCGATAGATCCGGCCCGACGATGGCGATGGTGCCGTCGGCGCCGTCGCGGTCCATCCTGCGCTCGGCCTGCCAGCAGAGGAGGCGCGGTATGAAACCGAACCGGTCCACGTACGCGTTCCACTCCTCGAAGGGCAGGTGGGTCAGGGGACGCTTCCAGTCGACGTTTCCGGTGAAATGGAGGAGGTAGTCGATGCGCGGAAGCCCGTCGAAAAGTTCCTGCACTTCCGCGGCGCGCGAAAGGTTCACGGCGCAGACGGTGGCGTTGCCTTCGCCTCCCGCGGAGTTGATCTGGAGCGCGAGGCGTTCCAGGTCCTCGGTCCGTTCCCCGGCAAGGACGACGTTCGCCCCCGACCGGGCAAGCGCCTTGGCGCTGGCCTCGATGAGCGGGGCCTCGCCGCCCTGGGACCCATGCAGGCATACCAGGGCGACCTTTCCCACGAGGTCCGGGTACCGGTACAGCGCGGCCGGAGAGGGCAGGACGCCGGGCGGTTGCTCGTAGGTCACCCCGCCCATGGGCAGGCGCTGGCCGCCGATGGTGCGGCGGAACACGATGTTCTGCACTCCCAGCGCGACCCTTGCGAAATCCCGGGGATGCACGAATTCGTGCCCCACGGTCCGGTCCAGGGTGTCCCGCTCCAGCGCTTCGGGAGAAACCTTCCTGCCGATGCGCGCGCGGGCCTGCGAGCCCCTGTCGAAGACCCCGGCGCCCCGCTGGATCCGCTCGGTCGCCACGGCCGAGGGGTTCAGGGACAGGACGGTGACGTTGCGGTCCGCCAGCATCCATGCGAGGTAGTCGCCCAGCGCGAGCTTGGCGGATTGGGCGGACGTGTAGGGGAGGCGGCCGGGGTACGCGTGCAGCACGTGGCGGTGGATGCTCTCGCTGTAGAAGGTCCCCACCATGACGATCACCCCGCCCCTGGGCTGCGTCTCCATCAGCCGCGCGGCCTCGAGGCTGGCGAGCCAGGCGCCGGTGAGGTGGATATTCACCGCATCCCGGTACAGGTCGAAGTGCTCCTCCCGGTACACCGAACCGAATTCCACCGGGCCGGAAACCCCCGCGTTGTTGTAGAGGATGTCGATCCGGCCGAACTCGCGCTCGATCCGCTCGAACATCTCGCCGACGTACTTGGGATCGCTGGCGTCCCCCTGGACGATCAGGGTCTGGTTGGTCAGACCCAGGAAACGGATCAGGTCGTCCATGTCGGCCCGGGTCTCCTCGAGCGGGGCGGGGCGGCGGCCGGTGATGACGACGTTCGCGCCGCTGCGCGCCGCCTGGAGGGCGATCGCCCTTCCCATCCCGGTCCCCCCGCCGGTGATGACGACCACCTGGCCCGCCAGGGAGGTGTCCGGATACCGGACATAGTTGTAGGAGTGCGTCCGGGAGGCGACCCGCCGGATGCGGTGGCTGGCGCGGGCCGGGTTCGTTTCCTCTCCCAGCGAGACGAAGAGGCGGTAGAGGGGGTCCCCGACGCCGCTGGATTCGCAGAACGCGGCGACATGGGCCCGGGTTTCCCCGTCAAGCGACTGGAAGAACCGGTAGCCTTCCAGCGCCCCTTTCACCGCCGCGGCGATCTGCCGGTCGATCTTCAGCTTTTCATCCGGGAAGGCGCCGTCCCGGACGAACCGGCAGGCAAGGAGGGCGGAGATTCCCTCCGGCGCGCTTCCGGAGGAAAACCCGGCAAGCAGCGATTCGACGAACGACTTCTCCAGGTCCCAATGCACCCGGTCGTGGCCGTCGATGAATTTCGCCGAAGGGCGCTCCAGGTCGGCGATGACGTGGATGCTTCTCGGGGCGCCTCTTTCGGCGAGGGGATCCATGGCGGCGTCCCCGGCGTCGCCCGATGCGGCGCCTTCCCGCCGATGCCGCACGACGGAAGCCGCCGCATTCAGCAGGTCGGCGAGCTCCCGGGCCTTCCGGCCGGCGAGCGGTTCCACCTGGATGCTCCCGTTCTCCATCCGGAGGCCTTCATAGGCGGGGTCGGCGTCCAGCGCGTAGGAGCGGATCGCCAGGCCGATCAGGACGTCCGCTTCCCCGCGCACCGCCCCAGGCGTTTCGGGGGATTGGGAGATCTTGCGAAGCACCTGCAGGGCGCGGTCGGCATCTCCCTCGTCGAGGGCCTTGCGCCCCTGCGCGGTCTGCTCGCGGGCCATCTCTTCGCGCGTGGCGGCCAGGATGCCTTCCACCAGGTTCCGGTAGTGCTCCCCCAACGCGCGGGCGCGGGAAACCACGTCCCCGATCCGGCGCTCGTCGGATCCGTACGCCGCGGACAGCTCCTCCATGCGGAACTCGTCCGGCTCGTAGGAAATGCCCAGGATCCGGTCGAAATAGGCGAAATCGCGGTCCCGGCCCGCCTCCTCCGCGATGAAGCGGTTCAGGTCGCTCACGCCGGCGCCGTCCGGTTCGGAAGCGGCGGCGTTGTACGCCGATTCGCACAGCACGGCGACCATGTGCGGCATTCCGAACGTCCATTCGACGATCGGGTGCAGGATCGTCTGGAGGAGCAGGTGGGGGTTGGGGCGCGCTTTCGAGAGGAACGCCTTCGTGATGAAGATGCAGGGGCGGGCGTCCCCGCCCTCCATCAACAGCTTCTTCCCCAGCCACAGAAGGTCCTTTCCCTTCCGGACCAGCAGGATCTCGGTGGTGGGGCGGGCGTTTTCACGGGGAAAGCCGGTGCGTTCCTCGAGATCCACGACAGAGACCAGGATTTCCTTTCTCTGGAGGAGCCGGGCGATGCGCTGCCCGATGGCTCCTCCCTTTGCGGGGAGAAGGGATCCGATGAACTCCGGGACGGGACGTTTCCGAAGGATCGAAAGGATCTCCTCCATGGGGCCGGGGGGCAGATCCGACACCCTCCCTTCCGCCTCCTTTTCGTGGAGCAGGGCGGCGAATCTCCCGATCTCCTCGAAGGAAAGCGGGCGGTCCCCGGGCGCTTTTTTCGAGATCGGCATCCGTTCTTTCATGGATCCTCCGGCGGGGGGAGCAATGCGAGGAACGACGACTGGCGCGGGTCCTTATCGAGGAACCTGCGCACCCATTCCTGGCCGGCGGGGGAGGCCGTCACCTTTCCGAACGCACGCGCATCGTTGGCAAGGCCCGCACCGAAGCCGCGTTCGTACCCGTACCGCAGCGCTTGCAGGGCTTCCCTGGCGGCGTTCCGTCGCGCCGCCCGGAGGTCTCCCGCGTTTCCCGCATCCGGCTCGGGCGCGGCCAGGAGCTCCTCGACCTCCTTCGATGCGAACAGCCTGCGGAGGTCCTCCGCCTGCGCGGCGGCGATCGCGTCCCAATCCCTGCGCGCCAGCCGTATTTTCCCGGAGAGGACTTCCTGCGCCAGCCGGACGGCGCGCGGAAGCGCGACGGCGGAGGGGCAGAATTCGTCCGCCAGGCCGATGGCGACCGCCTCGTGCCCGTCGACCGGCTCGCCGTTGGCGCACATCGAGGCGGCGTTCCCCGGACCCGCAAGGCGCGGGAGGCGCTGCATCCCCCCGTAGCCGGGGAGGATCCCGAGCTTGACCTCGGGCTGGCCGA
>PQAK01000115.1 GCA_003105225.1 Deltaproteobacteria bacterium
CGGCCGGCGCGCGCCGCACAGCCCCTGCGACACGCCGGTCACCTCCACGTAGGTCTGGTAGCCGTCGGGATACATCTCCTTCACCCCGGGGAGAAACACCGCCGCGACCCCCTCGCTTTCGAGCATCGCGAGGTCGCGCGCCTCGTCCCGGGGGTACCGCTCGAAATCCTCGCCGGGACCGAACTGCGCGGGGTTCACGAAGATCGTCGCGGCGACGGCGCCGCACCCCTTCGCCTTCGCGATCCGCACCAGGCTCAAGTGCCCCTCGTGCAGGTATCCCATCGTCGGGACGAGCCCGACCCGCTCCCCCCGGGCGCGCTGCTCCGCGGACCAGTCCCGCATCGCCTTCGAATCGCGGAAGAGCCGCATCAGAAGGAGTGTTCCCGCCCCGGGAACTTCCCCTCCCGCACCTCGTCCGCGTAGGCGCGGACCGCGTCCTGCACCGGACCTTTGAGCTCCCCGAACCGCTTCACGAACTTCGGCCGGAACTCGTCGAACAGCCCCAGGAGGTCCTGCATCACCAGCACCTGCCCGTCGCACCGGGGGCCCGCGCCGATCCCGATCGTCGGGATCTCCAGCGCTTCGGTGATCGCGGCGGCGAGGTCCGCCGGCATCCCCTCGAGGACCACCGCGAACGCCCCCGCCTCCTGCACCGCCCGGGCGTCGTCCAGCAGCCGCTCCCGCTGCGCGTCGGTCTTCCCCTGCACCCGGTACCCGCCCATCCGGTGGACCGACTGGGGGGTGAGCCCCACGTGCCCCATCACCGGGATGTCGCATGACACGATCGCCCGGATCGTCGCCTCGACGTTCCGCCCCCCCTCGAGCTTGACCGCCTCCGCCCCCGCCTGCAGCAGCCGCCCCGCGTTCCGGATCGCATCCCCGGGGCCGGTCTGGAAGGAGAGGAACGGCATGTCGGCGACCAGGTACGCCCGCCTGCGCCCGCGCGCCACG
The DNA here is from genome assembly GCA_003105225.1 of Deltaproteobacteria bacterium. GTDB lineage: Bacteria > Desulfobacterota > Deferrimicrobia > Deferrimicrobiales > Deferrimicrobiaceae > FEB-35. The sequence goes on from PQAK01000115.1 coordinate 952, forward strand.
GCGCCGGTGTGCCGGAGCATGTCCTCCATCGTCACGCCGAGGGTGTTGGGAAGGCCCAGCACGACCTGTCCCAGGGAATCCCCCACGAGGATGACGTCCACGCCCACCTCGTCGAAGATCTTCGCGAAGAGCGCGTCGTAGGCGGTGATCATCACCACCTTGCGCTTCTCCGCCTTCATCCGGGCGATGTCCAGAACCGTGGTTTTCTTCACCCGTCCCCTCGAAATCCATGAAAATAAAATCGGCCTTCCGGAACCGTTCCGGAAGGCCGCATGACTTTCGCAGTGGCCCGCGGGGAACGAATCGTTCCTCCCCCGCGTTTCCCGACGATCCCGTCTCGGTCCGGTGCTACCTGGATCCCAGCGGTATGTAGTGCTGCGTCCCGCGTTTCACACTCTTGACTTCTCTCACGAGATGTTCAAGGTCGCGGGGGCTTTCCACAAAGTCGATCTCGCTCGTGTTCACCACCAGGAGCGGGGTCTCGTTATAGTGGAAAAAGTATTCGTTATAAGCATCGCTCAGCGTTTTCAGGTAGTCAAGGGAGATGTTCCGTTCGTAGGCGATCCCGCGCTTGCGGACCCGGGACAGCAGCACCTCGGGGCGCGCCTGGAGGTAGATGACCAGGTCCGGCTTGGGAAGCGTCGACACGAGCAGCTTGTAGATCGACTCGTAGAGGGAGATCTCGTCGTCCTCCAGGTTGATGAGGGCGAAGATCTTGTCCTTGGCCAGGATGTAGTCGCAGACCACCCCGTTCTCGAAGAGGTCCCCCTGGGCCAGCTCCCTCTGCTGGCGGTAGCGCGACAGGAGGAAGAAGAGCTGGGTCTGGAAGGCGTACTTCCTGGGATTCTCGTAGAACCGCTCGAGGAACGGGTTGTGGCCGACCTCTTCCTGGACCAGACGCCAGCCGAACCGGTTGGCCAGGATCTTGGCAAGGGAGGTTTTCCCTACGCCGATCGCTCCTTCGATCGCGATGTGGCGGGGGTTGATCCGGTCGCTCATGTCCGGTCAATTGTATTCAGCGGGCGAAGCCATTGTCCACTACATTTCCTCCTTCGCTCCTCGCGGCGGACCGGAACCGATGCTTCGGAGCTACGGAGGACCGGGCCGCATCGCCGCGCACGCCAAGCCAGCCAGGGCAAGGTATCGGTCGGGGGGGACGGTCTCGGCCCGGGAGGACGGATCGATCCCCGCCTCCGCCAGCAGACCGCACCACGTTTGCGTCCCGCCCGGCAGGAAAGGGACGGGGGCGTTGCGCAGCGTCTTGCGCCTCTGGGCGAAGGCCGCGCGTACGACCGCCTGGAGGCGGTGAAACGTTTCGTCGGAAATTCCGGAGCGAAACCGGACCGTGACCACCGCCGAATCGACATCCGGGGAAGGAGTGAAACAGCTCCCGCGGACCGTGAACTCCTCCCGGATCCCGGAGAGCACCGCGAGATAGACCGAGAGGATCCCGTACGTCTTTCCGCCGGGGGGGGCGCACAGCCGGTCGACCACCTCCTTTTGCAGCATCAGCGCGGCGCGAGGAAAGATCCGCCGCAGTTCCATGAGCCGCAGGAGGATCGGGGACGACACCGAGTACGGCAGGTTCCCGACCACCGTGCCCCCGTCGGGGAACCGGTCCTTCCATACCGCATCCGGCAGGCCTAGGAAATCCGCCTCCACCACTTCCACGGACGACCCCTCGTACCGGCCGCGCAGGTACGCCGCGAAGCCGCGGTCCACCTCGACGGCGACCGTTTTTTGCCCCTCCTCCGCCAGGAGGTCCGTCAGGGCCCCGAGGCCGGGCCCGATCTCCAGGAAAGGCGGCCCCATCGAGAGGGCAAGGGAGACGATCTTCCTGGCGATGTTCCGGTCGTGGAGGAAATTCTGCCCGAGCTTTTTCCGGGGCGACAGGCCCAGGCGCGACAGCAGCCGGGCGGGGTGCTCCGCGTCCCGCTCAGCGGGAAAATCGCGACGCGGCATAGGCGTTCAGGTCCAGGCCCGAATCGCGTCCGGCCGACAGCCGGCGCTCCCCGAGGAACGCCACCATGGCGGCGTTGTCGGTGCACAGGACCCGTGAGGGAAGGTGCACCTCGATCCCCGCGCGCTCCCCGTCTTCCGCAATCTTTTCCCTCAGCCGGGAATTGGCCGCGACCCCTCCCGCAAGGACGATGCGGGGGATCCCTTCCCGCTTCGCCGCGGAGAGGGCCTTGCCCGCCAGCACCTCCACCACCGCCTCCTGGAACGACGCAGCGATGTCCTCCACGCGGCCTGCCTTGGCGCCGGGGGACGCCAGGAAAACACGGAGGGAGGTTTTAAGGCCAGAGAAGGAGAAGTCGGGGGATTCCTGCGCAAGCCACGCCCTGGGAAAGGGATACCGGCCCCGGTCGCCCTGGCGGGAGAGCCGGTCGATCTCGACGCCGCCGGGGTATCCCAGCCCCAGCTGCTTGGCCGCCTTGTCGAACGCCTCGCCGGCGGCATCGTCGCGGGTCCCGCCCAGGAACGCCACCGCGTCGAAACCGTCGACCCTGAAAAGGGAGGTGTGCCCGCCGGATACCAGKAGGGCGATGTACGGGAACGCCGGCGTCCGTTCCAGGTAGATCGCGAACAGGTGCGCCTCGAGGTGGTCGACGCCGCAGACCGGCTTCTCCCAGGCRAACGCCAGCGACTTGGCGAAGCACAACCCCACCAGGAGCGAGCCGATCAGGCCCGGGCCGGCGGTCACGGCGACGCCGTCGATCTCTCCCTTTCCSGACGAGGCCTCCGCAAGCGCCTGCYCGACGACGGGGAGGACCGACCGGATGTGCTCCCGGGACGCCAGCTCGGGCACCACCCCGCCGTACGCCTCGTGGACGGCGACCTGCGACGCGACGACGTTCGACAGGAGCCCTGCCGAGGCGTCGTAGACCGCAGCCCCCGTGTCGTCGCACGAGCTCTCGATCCCCAGCACCCGCATCCTCTCACCTTACCACGGGCGCCGCCCTGTTGCCGAATACGGGCCGCTACGCCTCCGGGGGGTCCGTGCTCACTCTCGCCTTCGGCTCCCCTGCATCCGGCACCACGTGCCCCTCGGTCCCTTCCTCGCACTTCGTTCTCCCTCTGCGATCCGCCAAGCCATCCCGTGCAAGGAAGGTGCAGTCTGCATCGGTTCCGCCTCGGCGACCCGCTGCGCCGGACCCCCCATCGGCTTACGCTCCGTGTCGGCAGGATGGCGGCAGCCGCGTCTGCGTTCCCTGTCTGCGCCGGATGACGCAGCGGGGGGTGGCGAGCGGCGGCCTGTGGAGCGAGGCGGAGAT
>PQAK01000116.1 GCA_003105225.1 Deltaproteobacteria bacterium
GACCATCTCCTACCCCATCCTGAAAACCCTGAGCGGGAGGCGCCGGGAGGTTCCCGGAGGGATGTGGGTGCTGGCATGCCTTTCCGTTTCCTTTTACATTTTTTATCCCTACTCCGGGTAACACGGGGCATGGGGGGAAGGGAGGTGGGCGGCGCGATGCTTCGTTGCGGGAAGGGGTGAAGCGGATCGGCAACCAGCGACCAATGGAATTCCGGAGAGGGGGAAGTCATGAAGAAAGCTGCGATCGCGACGTTGGTGATGCTGTTCGGCCTGTCGCTGGCCTGGACCGCCTTCGGGGCGGAAAAAGCCACGAAGGACGAGTGCGTGGCGAAGAGCAAGGAAGCGGCCAAGCTGTTCAACGAGAAGGGGCAGGATGCGGCCATCAAGGCGATCAACGATAAGCAGGGACCCTTCGTATGGAAGGACACGTACGTGTTCATGGTGGACTTCGACGGGAAGATGCTCGCGCATCCCATGAGCCCCGCCCTGATCGGGAAGAACGTCCTCGACATGAAGGACAAGGGGGAGCCGGGGAAGCTCCTGTTCAAGGATTTTGCGGAGGTCGCCAAAAGCAAGGGGGAAGGCTGGGTCGACTACATGTGGATGAATCCCGGGGACCCGAAGCCCAGGAAAAAGGTCACCTACGTCTACCGGGTGCCGGGGAAGAACGCTTACGTCGGCGCGGGGATTTACGAGTAGACAACCGTTGCGGGGGCCGGCGCACGGCCGCCGGCCCCGCGTTTTCCCGATTCGGGAGGGACGATGGCGATCATCCTGAAACCGGACGACCTCTACAGGAGCTGCGATCCGAAGGTCTTCACCTTCCGGACGACCGGGGACCATCCCGGGCTGGAGGGGATCATCGGCCAGCGGAGGGCGCTGGACGCGATCGATTTCGGCCTGAACCTTCAGAGCTCCGGGTTCAACATCTACGTGCTGGGAGACAGCGGGACCGGCAAGACATCGGCCATCCGCACGTTCATCTCGAGAAAGGCCGATACGGAAATCGTCCCCCCGGATTGGTGCTACGTCTTCAATTTCGCGGAGGCGGCGGAGCCCATCGCCGTCTGGATGGAACCGGGCCGCGGGGTCGAATTCCAGAAGGACATGGAGGCGCTCATCGACCACCTGAAGGTCGAGATCCCGAAAATCTTCGAGTCGAAGGAATACAAGAGACAGAAAGCCGTCTACACGGACGAGTTCCAGGGGAAGCAGAAAGAGCTGTTCGGGGCGCTCGAGAAGGAAGCCGAGTCCCGGGGGTTCAAGATAAAAAGCGCGATGGGAGGGTTTTCCATCGTGGCCATCGGCGCCTCCGGAGACGCGTTGACCGAGGAGGAGTACAACACCTTCGACCAGAAACGGAAGGACGAGCTGCGGGAAAACGGAAAGTCGATCCAGGAGAGGCTGGACGACGTGATGCGGCTGCTCAAGAAGGAGGAGAAGGAGACCGGCGGGAAACTGAACGAGCTCGAGAGGATCGCGGCACTCTCCGTCCTGGGGCATCTGATCGAGGACATCAAGTCCCAGCACCCGAACAACGGGAAGTTGCAGGCGTACCTGGACGCGGCCCGCGAAGACATCCTGAAAAGCATCGAGGATTTCAAGGCCCCGCAGGAAGAGCCCCCATCCCCGCTTCCCTTCCTGAAAATGCAGAAGCAGGAGCCGAATTTCAGCCGGTACTCGGTGAACGTCCTGGTGAACAACGGGGGCGGGAAGGGCAGCCCCTGCGTCTTCGAGAGCAATCCCACCTATTACAACCTCTTCGGACGCATCGAGCACAAGCTGCAGATCGGCGCGGCGATCACCGATTTCACGATGATCAAGGCGGGGGCCCTCCACAAGGCCAACGGCGGGTACCTCGTCGTCAACGCCCTGGATCTCCTCCGGAACATCTTCTCCTACGACGCGCTGAAGCGGGCGATCCGGAACCGCGAGGTGAAGATCGAGGACGTGTGGGAACAGTACCGGCTCGTCACGACGACGACGATGAAGCCCGAGCCGATCCCCCTCGACGTCAAGGTCATCCTGATCGGGACGCCGGAGATCTACTACCTGCTGTACAACCTGGACGAGGAGTACCGGGAGCTGTTCAAGGTGAAGGCCGACTTCGACAACCGGATCGAGCGCACGGAGGCGAACATCCGGGAATACGCGGCGTTCGTCGCCACGAAAACCCGGGAGGAGCGCCTCCTTCCCTTCGATGCCTCCGGCGTGGCCCGGGTAGTGGAGTACGGATCGCGGCTGGCGGAGCACCAGGAGAAGCTCTCGTCGAAGTTCAGCGATGTCTCCAACCTCATCCGCGAATCCCATTACTGGGCGAGAAAGGCCGACGCGGACGTCGTTTCCGGACGGCACGTGGAAAAAGCGTTGGAGGAAAAGGTCCACAGGCACAGCCGGATCGAGGACCGGATGCGGGATGTGACCGCCGAGGGGACGATCATCGTCGAGACGTCGGGGGAGGCCATCGGGCAGGTCAACGGCCTGTCCGTGCTGGACACGGGAGACTACAGCTTCGGGAGACCTTCCCGGATCACCGCCACGGTCCACGCGGGAAAGCGGGGAGTGGTCAACATCGAGCGGGAGACCAAGCTCTCGGGGAAGATCCACGAGAAAGCGGTTCTCATCCTGTCGAGCTACCTGGGGCGGAAGTACGCCTCCCGAAAGCCGATCAGCCTCACCGCGTCGCTCACCTTCGAGCAGCTCTACGGGATGATCGAGGGAGACTCCGCCACGTGCGCGGAGCTGTACGCGCTCCTGTCCGCCATCGCGGGGGTCCCGATCCGGCAGGGGATCGCGGTCACCGGTTCGATGGACCAGAACGGGACCGTCCAGCCGATCGGGGGGGCGAACGAGAAGATCGAGGGATTCTTCGACCTTTGCCGCCTGCGGGGGCTGACCGGGGAGCAGGGGGTGATCCTCCCGATGAGAAACGCCCGCAACCTGATGCTGAAGAAGGAGGTCGTCGAGGCCGTCCGGGAAGGGAAATTCCGGATTTACGCCATCGAGCACGTGGAAGACGGTGTCGAGATTTTGACGGGGATCCCCGCCGGAAAGGAAGGGCCGGACGGAACGTATCCCGCAGGCACCCTGAACCGGCTTGTCGAGGAGCGGTTGACGGCGTTGCGGAATGCCATGAAGGGCGAAGAGGAGGGGGAGAAAAGAAAGGACCGGGAAGATTGAAACCGGTGCGGCCCCCAAGGAATCATACCGTCGACTCGATGAAACCGAAGATGAGCAAATTCGCGGACGTAGCCTCGTGGAGGGGCGGTGCGAACCTGTCCGGCGCCAAAGCACCCCGGCGCCATTTGGCTGAAGATCACCGAGGAAGAAGCCTTCCCCTGGCGGAACGCCGGGTGGATTTCCGTTCCGGAACGCAATAAATTCTGAACCGATCCGCTTCGCGCGCCGATTTGACGCCGGGGGGATGAAAGCGCCCCTCGAATCACATCCACCAGGAGGGAGGTCTTTATGGGGCCCAAAACGACCGATAATCTCAAGGCCGCGTTTGCAGGGGAGAGCCAGGCGCACATGAAGTACCTGGAATTCGCCGATCTGGCGAAGAAGGAAGGGTTCCCGAACGTGTCGAGGCTGTTCACCGCGATCTCGTTCGCGGAGCGGGTTCACGCCACCAACCACCACCGCGTGCTGTTCGGGTCCCCCCAGACGGACAAGAACCTGGACACGGCGATCGGCGGGGAAAATTACGAAGTGAAGGAGATGTACCCCGCGTTTCAGGCGGCCGCCGAGCAGGAAAAGGAGGAGCAGGCGATGATGTCCATCCGGTTCGCCCTGGAAGCGGAAAAGATCCATGCGGTTCTCTTCGGACGGGCCAAGGGACAGGTGAAGGCGGGGAAAGACCTGGAGGCGGGGGACATCCACATCTGCTCCGTGTGCGGCCACACGGTCATCGGGGGCGCCCCCGACAAGTGCCCGGTGTGCGGCGCGGCGCGGGAGCGGTTCAAAAAGTTCTGAGGATCCCGAGGACCGGCGCGGGAAGAAGGAGGAGGGAATGGCCGATTCGATCCGGAAAGTCGACTACTATAAAGTGAGCATTCCCAACCGGACGGGAGAGGGTGCGCGGGTGCTGGAGTCCCTGCGCGCCGAAGGGGTGAACCTGCTCGTCTTCACCGGGTTCCCCAGGGGCAGGCGCGTGCAGTTGGACTTCGTGCCCGAGGATGGACCGGCGTTCCGCAGGGCCGCGAAGCGCGCGGGGATCAGGATCGACGGAAAGAAGAGCTGCTTCCTGGTCCAGGGGGCCGACCGTGCCGGCGTGGTGGCGGGTCTCGCCGCCCGGCTGGCGACGGCGGGGGTCGGCATCGTCGCCCTCGACGCCCTTGCGGCCGGCGGCGGCAGGTACGGCGCGATCCTCTGGGTGAACCCCAAGGATCTCGCGAAGGCGTCGAAGGCGCTGCGCGCTTCCTGAACCGCTTGGCCGGGCGTGTGCCCGGTGGAGCGAGTTCCCATGAGGGGGAATGGCGAGGGGATAAAAAAAGCGGGTGGTGGCCGGTCCCGCCCCGGCTTGCGGTTTCCATGCGTTGCTTACCCATGGTTCGTCGGGATCTGCGGCGATCCCTTCAATGGGACGGAAGCGGTGTGCCGTCAACCTGCCTTCCGCCGTCCCGCATGGAAATGTGGGTCATTTCGCCCCACCGCACCACTCGACGTACATTGTATCACCGGGAAGCCGGATCGCAGCCTCCCCCCGCGCATTTTTCCCATGCGTCGGAATCGTTCCTTCGAAGGGATGCGTACGTGATCCCCTATTTCCGGCAGCCGTCGCTCCACCTGTTCGGCCCGGTGACCGTATACGCATTCGGGTTCCTGGTGGCGCTGGCCGTGATCGCGGGCTCGAAGATGGCCCTTGCCCGGTGCGAGCGGAAGAAGCTGGACCCGGACAGGTGCGCCGAGCTCATCTTCTTCACCCTGGCCGCCGGGTTCCTGGCCGCGCACCTGGTATCCGTCGTCGCCTATTTCCCCGGGCAGCTGAAGGAGGATCCGCTCCTCCTGCTGAAATTCTGGGAGGGCATCAGCTCGTTCGGCGGGATCGCCGGGGGCGTCCTGGGGGTCTGGCTGTTCTTCCGATTCCGTGCGCCGGATCTCGATGCCCGCGGCCGGTGGGAATACCTGGACGTCATTGCGTTTGTGTTCCCGTTCGCGTGGACCGTCGGCCGGCTGGCCTGCACGGTGGCCCACGACCACCCGGGGGCCCTTACGACGTTCCCGCTTGCCGTCAGCCTGAAGACGCCGGAAGCCAGGGAGTACATCATCGCGGTGTTCCGGGAGGCGGGCCGCCTGGCCGACCTTCCGGGGCCCGACGTCCTGGCCCGGCTGGCCTTCCATGACCTGGGGTGGTACGAGTTTCTCTACACGCTGCTGGGGATCGTCCCCGTGTTTCTCCTGCTCGACCGCAGGCCGAGGACGCCCGGATTCTACGTCATCGCCTTCCTGCTGCTCTACGCGCCCGCGCGCTTCTGCCTGGACTTCCTGCGGATCGCCGACGTCCGGTACGGGGGGTTGACGCCCGCTCAGTACGCGGGCATCGCGGTGTTCGCCGCCGCGCTCTATGCGTTGCGGGCGTTGCGGGGGAACGCTTCCCCGGGCTGAGGCGGCCGCCCCGGGTTCCCGCGCCCTTCCCGCATCAGCTCCTCGGCGCGGATCATGTAGGGACGAGGGGCGCGCTGCGTGCGGTGCGGGTCGAGATCCGTTTTCCGCGGAGGGCGGAGCTCGGAACGGAAGGGATGATCCTCCACCACGGTGAGGTGCTTCCGGATCAGCTGCTCGATCGCGGCGAGCGACGGGCGCTCTTCGATCCCGCAGAAGGAAAGGGCGATGCCGGAGGCGCCGGCCCGCCCGGTGCGGCCGATCCGGTGGACGTAGCTTTCCGATTCCACCGGCAGGTCGTAGTTGATCACGTGGGACAGGTCGACGATGTCCAGGCCGCGCGCCGCGATGTCGGTCGCGACCAGCACCCGCGTCCGCCCCCGCTTGAAGTCGGCCAGGGCGCGTTCGCGCACGTTTTGCGACTTGTCGCCATGGATGGCCTCGGCGCGCAGGTTCGCGCGCACCAGCTGCCGGGCGACCCGGTCGGCCCCGTGCTTCGTCCGGGTGAAGACCAGGGCGTTCTTGATGGAATCGTCCGCAAGGAGATGGCGCAGCAGCTCTCCCTTCGTCTGCTTTTCCACGAAATAGACTGAGTGCTCCACCGCCTCGGCGGGGGTGGCGGCGGGAGTCGCCGCGACCCGGACGGGATTGCGGAGGATCGTGCCGGAAAGCCTCTGGATCTCGGCGGGCATCGTGGCCGAGAAGAACAGGGTCTGCCGCGCAACCGGCAGCTTGTCGATGATCCGCCGGATGTCGTGGATGAAGCCCATGTCGAGCATCCGGTCGGCCTCGTCCAGCACGAAGGTCTCCACGCCGCCCAGGTTCACGATCCCCTGGGATACGAGGTCGAGAAGACGCCCGGGGGTCGCCACCAGGATGTCGATCCCCTGGTGAAGGGCCTGCGCCTGCGGTTTCTGGCTGACGCCGCCGTAGACCACGACGTGCCGCAATCCGGTATGCCTGCCGTAGGCGCCGAAACTGTCGCCGATCTGGTTGGCCAGCTCGCGCGTCGGCGTCAGCACGAGGGCGCGGACGGCGCGGCGCTTGCGGCCCCCGGCAGGGGAACCGTAGAGCCGCTGGAGGATCGGAAGGGCGAACGCCGCCGTCTTGCCGGTCCCGGTTTGCGCGCACCCCAGCAGGTCCTTCCCCTCCATGACATGGGGGATGGCTTTCTCCTGGATGGGAGTCGGCGTTTGGTAGTTTCTCGCCTTTACGGCGCGAAGGATTTCGGGGCAGAGCCCGAACGTTTCGAAGGACATGGTTCTCTTCTCCTCAAAGGATGTTGTCCACGGCGGCTCGCCTGCATGCGGGAGAGCGCCGCGGCTGCTTAAAGTTCACCAAGCACAACCCTGTGGAGTAGAGGTGGAAGCCTCGTCCGATCTTCCTTAGGGGAAGCCTATGGGAGAGGATTGCGTTCCGTGATATTTCAAGCTGGAGATACCTTACCATGCGAAGTTCCGAAAAGGCAAGCAAAATTCCTGAAGGACCCCGGTGGATGCAAGGAATCTTCTTTTTATTGCAGCAACCGGGAATCGGTATCGATTGAATTCGGAACGGGAAATGTGGTATCGAAAGTAGACATGGCGGTCGAGCAGCAGGAGAGCGCTCCCCCCGAAGTCGAAAAGCTGCTCCTGGACCTTGCCCGGATCTGCCACTGGACCCGGTTGTACCGGCCCGACCACCCGTTTCTTGCCGGCCGGGGAGCGACGGTCCACGCCGCGCTGGTCGCACAGGCCGGACGGGAGCCGGGAAACCGCCTTCTCCTGGGAATCGCCCGCGACAGGGTGATGTACCGGGACACCTTCTTCGGACAAGGGCATCCGCTCGTCACGCATTTCACGGAGACGTTCTACACGCACCAGATCGCCACCATCGGGTTCGGTCCGGACTGCACGCCGGAAGGGCTGCTCGCGTTTTTCCGCTGCCTTCACGATGCCAAGCCGGGCAACTCCGATCTATCCCCGGAGGCGTTCCTGCAACAGGAGAAGATCCCGGGCATCTCCGTGTATCCCTATAACTATAAGGAAGTGCTCTCCCGCCGCATCCACGGCACCGAGGAAGGCGCCGAGCTCTCCGGCCGCGGAGACGCCCTGTGGCGGATGCTCCTGACCGCGAACATCGCCGATGACGGAGGGGAGAGCAAGGTGGTGCAGGAGCTCGCCGAATCGCCGGAGCTCCTCCCCGCCATCCTGAGGCGCGCCCGGGCCGAGGCGGGAAAAGGGGAGGACCCCTCCGCGTCCCCGTTCCTGCCCGAAGGGGGGGCGATGCCGCCGGAAGTCATGTGCCGGATGTTCCGCCGCCTCGGGGATAAGCTGCGCACGCTCCCGGACGACCGGAAAGAAGAGGTCCTCCTTTCCCTGGACCGGGGGCTGGAGAACGGAATCGATCCCTCCGCGGCCTCGCTGGCCGACGGGTATACGGATGATGAATTTCTCGATCTTCTGGCGACCCTCCTCTCCGTGGAAGGGAAGGGGGGAAAGCGTCTCCGGAAGATCTTCGAAACCATCGCGGACCAGCGCGACGTGGACGGTTCCCTTCTCCCGCGATGGAACGACCGGGCGAGGGAAAGCCTGCGGGCGAAGGAATACTTCTCGATGAAGACCTGGGAGGCCGTCGAAACGCTCCTGATCTCCCGTTCGGAGGATGCCTACCTCGAGGAGGAGCACTCGCGTTTCATGGAAGCCCTGTCGGGCGACGGCGGGCAGATGGCGGCGCGCGCGGCCGCCTTGCCTCCGGATCGCGTGCTGCTGGCGGCTTTCGGGGCAGAGGCCCAGCATCGGCAGGCGACGGCCGTTCTGCTGGAGCTTCTGGCGATGGAGAAAAACGATGCGGAGTTCCTCGACCTGCTCGAGGAGATCCGCAAACGCGTGCCCAACATGATCTCGCGCAAGGAGTTCGCGCTGCTCGAGAACGTTCTCGGCGCCCTGTCCGCCATTCGGACCCATGCGCCCGGGACCGGTCCCGAAGCGGTGGGGCGGATCATCGAGGAGCTGGATTTCGGGCACATCATCGACCTCTACCTTTCGCGGGAAGTGACTGCGGAGGAAGCCCCGAGGATCCCTTCCCTCCTCGCGGCCTTCGGGAGGGAGGCGAGCGTTCCGGTGCTCGAACGGCTGCTGATGGAGCCGGAGGCGAACCGGCGAAAGGTACTGATGTCCCTGGCGGTCCGGATCGGGGTCGAGGCCGTCCCGGCGATCCAGGAGAGGCTCTTCCATCCGCGGTGGTACTTCGTCCGGAACCTGGCGTACATCCTGGGCGAAATCGGATTCCGCGGGGCCGTCATCGGGCTGTCGCGCGTCCTCGACCACGCCGATCCGCGGGTGCGCAAGGAGGCGATCCAGGCGCTCGGAAAGCTCAAGGCGCCGGAGGCGGTCCCTTTCCTGGGCAAGATCCTGGTTGCGGAGTCGTTGTTCGCAACGCAAAAGGAGGAGTCCCTGCGGCTCGAAGCCGCGAACGCGCTGTTCCGGATCGGGGGGACGCAGGCCATCGGCTGCCTGCACCAGGGCACATCCTGCCGGAAGGCCGCCGTCCGGGAGCATTGCGCATTCCTGCTGCGATCGAGGGCGGAGCCGTGAAGGCGCAGCAGGAGCTGTTCGCTGTGGTGTCGGACCTGGCGCTGGCGATACAGGCCTCGGCCGTGTATCCCGAGAGCCATCAGCGGGTCCATGAGCTCCTCTCCCGCCTCCACCTGCGGATCCGGACGGAGGCGGGCAAACGGAAAACGCTGAACATCGGGTTCGTCGGCGATCATGTGATCGTCGACGAGTTCCCGTTCCTGGTGCTGAGCCCCACGCTGCACCGGCTGATCCGCAGGATGCAGAACAAGGGGATCGAGAAGATCACCTTCGGCGCGGAAATCACCTTCGGCGAGCTCAAGCGCTTCATCTACCTGGTCGGCGGGGCCCGGGAGAGCGCCGCGGACCAGCGATGGGAACAGATCCATTACGGCAGGATCCAGGAAATCGCGGAAGGGGCGGTCGCTCCGTCGGAATTGTCGACCGCCACCCGGTCGCGGGTTCTTCATGGGGCTGCGGGGGTGCTCAAGGACCTGCTGGACACGCTGGCCGGAAAAGGCCAGGGAAGTCGCGTCTCGGAAGGGCGCGAAATCGTCGATGCCGTCATGAGGGGGCTTCGCCAGGAGGGGATGCTGATCGACCGGTTGATGCGGCTCCAGTCCCACGACGACTACACCGTGACCCACTCCCTGAACGTGTGCGTGATCGTCGTGGCGCAGGCCGTTCACCTGGGATTTTCCGAATCGGGCGTGCAGGAGATCGGACTGGCGGCGCTGCTGCATGACGTGGGCAAGGAATCCATCCCCCAGGGGATCCTGAACAAGCCGGGCAGGCTGGATGCGGAGGAATTCAAGCGGATCGCGGAGCATCCGGTCGCGGGGGCGAAAATCCTGCGGAAGACCGATTGCGGCTCGGACCTGCCGATGATCGTCTCCTTCGAGCACCACGTCAAATTCGACCGTACGGGATACCCCGCGATCCGGTTCGAGGAAAACCTGCAGCCCGCCTCCTACATGACCCAGCTTGCGGACGTCTACGACGCCCTGCGCACCTACCGCCCCTACCGGAAAAGCCTCGATCGGGAAACGACGCTCGCCATCATGAAAGAGGGAAGGGGGACCGAATTCGAGCCGCGGTTCTTCGACCGGTTCCTCGAGCTCATGTAAATGCGGTATCCCGTAATGGAATCCCGGTTGCGGGACGCAATATCTTTCTTGACGCAAGGGGAAAACCCTGTTAAATTTGTGGCGTTGTCAAATTTGGGCTTTCCGCTCAGGTTTTACAGCAGTAAATAATCAAGGAGGAAAGGCAAGTGGCACAAGGTACAGTGAAGTGGTTCAATGACGCGAAGGGGTTCGGATTCATCACCCAGGAAGGCGGGCCGGATGTGTTCGTGCACTTCAGCGCGATCAAGGCGGACGGCTTCAAGTCCCTGAAGGAAGGCGAGCGCGTCGAGTTCGAGATCACCCAAGGCCCCAAGGGACCGCAGGCCTCCAACGTCACCAAGGTGAAGTAAGCGGGAACCGCCCAAGGGGTTTAACCCCTTGACCATGGAAACCCCGGCGAGCGCTCGCCGGGGTTTTTTTTTCATCATGACCGCGGAGGGGACCGATGGAGGGAAACGGCAGGGGGCTGATCGAATCGGTTTTCGACATTTCCTTCAAGACCCTGGTCACTCCGCGGGTCATCAAGGTCCTCTACGCGCTGTCGATCGTCGCGGCGGGGTTCCTCTCGATCGTCCTCATCATCGACGGGTTTTCCGAGTCTCCGGGGAAAGGGTTCCTCTCCCTGTTTTTCGTGGCGCCGCTGGTCTTCCTGATCCTGGTCATCTCTTCCCGCATCGTCTACGAACTGGCCATCGTCGTGTTCCGGATCTCCGACCACACCGCGGAAATCGCAAGGAACACGGCCAGGATCTCCGGCCGGGGTGAGGGTCCCCCGCCGCCCCCCCCGGAAGGATAGCGGGAAGGGGCTACTCCGTACCCTCGGCTTCCAGGAACCGCTCCGCGTCGATCGCCGCCCGGCACCCGCAGCCGGCGGCGGTGACCGCCTGCCGATAGACGAAATCGTGCACGTCGCCCGCTGCGAAGACCCCCTCCACGCTGGTCCGGGAGCCGCCGTGCAGGACGATGTATCCCTTCTCCAACGCCAACTGCCCCTCGAAGATCCGGGTATTGGGCTCGTGGCCGATGGCGACGAAGACGCCGTCGATCTTCCGGACCGACTCCCGGCCGTCCCGGACGTTTTTCAGCCGGACCCCGGTCACATCGTTCTTTTCCGGATCGAGGATCCCCGTGATCACGGAGTTCCACAGGAATTCGATCTTCGGGTTTTTCCTGGCGCGGTCGTCCATGATCCTGGAGGCGCGAAGCTGGTCTCTCCGGTGCACCAGGACCACGCGCGATGCGAAGCGCGTCAGGAAAATGGCCTCCTCGACGGCGGTGTCGCCCCCGCCGACGACCATCACTTCCTTCCCGCGGAAAAAGGCCCCGTCGCAGGTGGCGCACGTGGAGACGCCGCGGCCCAGAAGCTTTTTCTCCGACTCGAGGCCGAGCATCTTGGCGGAAGCGCCGGTGGCGACGATCAGCGTCTTCGCCCGGTAGACGCTTTCGTCGGTCGTGACGGTGAAGGGGCGCCGTGAAAGGTCGACCTTCGCCGCCGCTTCCTGGCGGTATTCGGCCCCGAACCGCTGCGCCTGCCGCTTCATGATTTCCACGAGCTCGGGCCCCTGGATCCCGTCGACGAAACCGGGGAAGTTTTCGACGTCGGTGGTCAGCCCGAGCTGCCCGCCGGGCTCCCGGCCCTCCAATACGAGGGGGGCCAGGTTGGCGCGGCCGGTATAGATGGCGGCGGTGGATCCTGCGCAGCCCGAACCCAATATGATCACGTTGCGAACCATTCCAATTCCTCCGGGTGGGGAGTTCTATCGGAGCAGTGTGACCGCGGGATGGCGGGGTTGTCAAGGCGGATGCGGTTGCGGAAATCGCGAATCCGGCCGAGGAATACGGACATCTATTCTGGAAAAGGGAATCGATTCCCCGAAGCGGAAGGATGCGAGAGGAGGGAGCGGCATGTGCAAATCCTGCGGTTGCAGCGGAAAGAAATAGCGGGAAGGCGAGAGATTCGGGAAGAAGGGAGAGGAGGATGCTCTCCCTTTTTTTATGGGACGCATCCCGGAATCGGATGACATTCCCCGTAGGATGCATCCTACAATGACCACAAGATCGGCAGGAGGAGGAGTACGGATGCAGGCCATGACGGCTATCCGGCTGGCGCTTGGGACGACGATCCTGGCGGGATCCATCCTGCTCGTCGGGTGGGCGGGCGCGGCGGGTGCCGATGCGGCGATCCCCCTGTCTCCGCAAGAGGCGGCATCGGAAATCCGGCAACGCGGCGACCGCACGGATTTCGTGCTCCTCGACGTACGGACCCCGAACGAATACCGGGAGGAGCACCTCCGGGGGGCGGTTGCCGTCGACTTCCTGTCCGGATCCTTCAAGCGGGAGGTGGACCGCCTGGATCGGGGAAAAACCTATCTCGTGTATTGCCGGACCGGGAACCGCAGCGAGAAAGCGGTCTCGATCATGAAGGAACTTCGGTTTCCGAACGTCCTCCACATGACCGGGGGCATCCTGAAATGGAAAGAGGCGGGATTGCCGACGGTGCGTTAGTCGGAGTACCGGCGCCGTAGGCCCCGGGAGGGATATGAGGCGGGAAGCGTCCCTTGCCTTGCTGGAGTGGTTTCAGGCCGCCGCCCGCCGGATGGAGTGGCGCGAGACGGAAGATCCCTACCGGATCTGGATATCGGAGATCATGCTCCAGCAGACCCGCGTGGACACCATGACTCCCTATTACCGGCGGTTTCTCCGGTTGTTCCCCACCCTGCGGGCGTTGGCCGGTGCGCCCCTGGACCGGGTCCTGAAGGCCTGGGAGGGTCTGGGGTACTATTCCCGCGCGAGGAACCTCCACAAGTCGGCCAGGATCCTGTGCGATGCGCACGGCGGGCGTCTGCCCGCCTCGGTGGACGCGCTGACGGCGCTTCCCGGCGTCGGGAAATCGACGGCGGGAGCCATAGCCGCCATCGCCTACCGGCAGGACGTTCCCATCCTCGACGCCAACGCGAAACGCGTCCTGGCCCGGTTTCACGCGGTACGGGAGGAATTGCGCCGGCCCGCCGTCGAACGATCCCTATGGGAGCATTCCCGCAGGATGATTCTCCCGGGCAAGGGGAGGGAAACCGCTTTGGCGATGATGGACCTCGGGGCGACCGTATGTACCCCGCGGAATCCCGAATGCGGCGCCTGCCCGCTTGCGCGGTGGTGCCGGGCGCGCCGGCAGGGGCTGCAGGATGCCATTCCCCGCAAGGGGACCCCGAAGGCCCTTCCCCATCACGACGTCGTGCTCGCCCTGGTCGGGAACCGGGAGGGGAAGCTCCTGATCGGCCGGCGACCGGACGACGGCTTTCTGGGCGGGCTTTGGGAGTTCCCCGGGGGGAGAAGGAAGCCGGGGGAGAGCCTCGCGGGAGCCCTCCGGCGGGAGATCCGGAAGGAGGTCGGAATCGGCATCGAGGTCCTGGAAAAGATCGGCGTGATCCGCCACGGGTATTCGCATTTCCGGGTGACCCTCCACGCCTACCGGTGCAGGAAGGCGGCGGGGAGGGTGCGGACGAGCCGCGAATGGAAGTGGGTGGCTCCCGGCGCGCTGGGACGGTTTGCGCTTCCGCGCGCCGATCGGAAGCTCCTGGAACTGATCGCCGGACGGCAGCCGCACGAGGGCCAGGTGCGGGAAAGGGGAACGACATGAAGCTTGCCAATCGATTCGAGGACGGCGGGACCGGGGTGATGGCGACCGCGGGAAGCGACGGGACGGTCAACACCGCCGTCTACGCCGTGCCGCACGTCATCGACGAAAATACGGTCGCGTGGGGGATGACCGAGGGCAGAACGTACCGGTTTACGAAGGAAAACCCCCATGCGGCGTACCTCTACTTTTCCCCGCGGGGAGATGGGGTCCGCCTGACCCTGGCGCTGAAATCGATCGAGACGTCCGGGGAGCTGCTGGAGACGATCCGCGCGCGGGCGGTCGACACCGTGGGTTCGAAGGCGGGGAGCACCGTGAAGTACGTGGCCTACTTCCGCGTCCTCGAGACGAGGCCGCTCGTCTGACACGCAGGGGGGAGGCACGCATGGGAGCGCTTCGCGGCACCGGATTCGGGCTCGCGCTGATCCTCCTTTCCCTCCTTGCCCCGGCGGACGGATCCGGCGCGGAGCTGCGCCTGGACCAGATCCGCCTGCCGCCGGGATTCGGGATCGAGGTGTACACCGACCGGGTTCCCGGCGCCCGCTCGATGACGCTCTCCCCGGGCGGCATCCTGTTCGTCGGGACGCGGGAGACGGGGGCGGTGTACGCCGTGCTCGACCGCGGGAAACGGAACCGCGGGGACGAGGTCGTCACCGTCGCAAGCGGGCTGGACATGCCCAACGGGGTTGCGTTCCGCGACGGGGCGCTTTACGTAGCCGAGAAGGGCAGGGTCCTGCGATACGACGGGATCGAAAACCGGTTGAAGGATCCCCCGAAGCCCGTCGTCGTCAACGACTCCTTCCCCCGCATCGCCCATCATGGCTGGAAGTTCATCCGTTTCGGCCCGGACGGGAAACTCTATGTACCCGTGGGCGCGCCGTGCAACGTCTGCGAGGAGAAGGACCCGCGGTTTGCGGCGATCCTCCGCATGAACGCCGACGGGACGGGGCTCGAGGTCTTCGCCAGCGGCGTCCGGAACACCGTCGGGTTCGACTGGGACCCGGGGACGAAGGAACTCTGGTTCACCGACAACGGCCGCGATATGCTGGGCGACGACCGGCCGCCGGACGAGCTGAACCGCGCCCCGACGAAGGGAATGCACTTCGGCTTCCCTTATCTCCACGGGCGCGAGATCCCGGATCCCGAATACGGGGGACGAGCCGGGGGGCGCCGGTTCACGCCGCCCGAGCGGGAATTGGGCGCGCACGTGGCGGCGCTCGGGATGCGATTCTACACGGGGAAGATGTTCCCCCCCGGATATCGAAACCAGATCTTCATCGCGGAGCACGGGTCCTGGAACCGCACCACGCCGACCGGATACCGCGTGACGCTGGTCCGGCTGAAGGACGGCCGGGCGGCCGGTTACGAGGTCTTCGCGGAAGGCTGGCTGCAGGGTCGCAGCGCATGGGGCCGTCCGGTGGACGTGCTCGTCATGCCGGATGGAGCGCTCCTGGTATCCGACGACAGGGCCGGGGCGATCTACCGGATCCGCTATGGAAAGACGGAGGGGAAGCAGGGTACCCGAACCGGTAAAAAAAGGTCTACACGAAAACGGCAACTCCAAATAGGATAGGGGGTGAACGGGACCGGCCGGAGACGGACAGGAGGAAAGAATGAGGAAGACGGCGATCGTCGTGGCGCTGGCGTTGATCCTCGGAGGATGCAAGGCGCCTCCCGCGAGGGAGATCAAGATCGGCCTCATCACGCCGCTCACGGGAGACGTGAAGACCTTCGGGGAGTCGGTGAAAAACGCCTTCGAGATCGCCGTGGACGAGGCCAACCGGGCCGGCGGCGTCGCGGGGATGAAGATCGTGCCCGTCGTGGTGGACGACAAGAACGACCCGACGGAGGCCAGCAACGCCGCGAACCTGCTGATCCACCAGCAGAAGGTCCGCGCGATCATCGGGTCGGTCACCTCCAAGACCACCATCCCCGTGTCCGACCTCGCGCAGAGCGGCAAGATCCCCACGATCTCTCCCTCCGCGACCAACCCGAAAGTCACCGTTGCCGACGGGAAACGGAAGACTTACATGTTCCGGGCATGCTTTATCGACCCCTTCCAGGGGAAGGTGATGGCCAAGTTCGCCCGG
>PQAK01000117.1 GCA_003105225.1 Deltaproteobacteria bacterium
CCGCCGTGCTGGGTCCCGGGTTGCAAGACATGCAGAGTTGACCGAAATACCCTTCCGGGATTACCCCGAGGTACGCAACTGCCTGAAAAAGAATGGTGCCGGAGGAGGGGGTCGAACCCTCATGTCCTTGCGGACACGGGATTTTGAGTCCCGCGCGTCTGCCAGTTCCACCACTCCGGCGCTTTCATGATGGCCCGGTGGCCGGGCCGAAGCATAAATCGGTAACTTATCCTTATACACTCGGGTGCGCGGAAAACCAACAGCATCTTTTTCCTTAAAGGTTTCCCCCTTTTCTGCCGATGAGATGTCGACGGCGGATGGGGGTTGCTTTGGGGGGGATGAGTCTTCCGAAACGATTTTCCTCGGTTTTCGCGGGAGGGGTTTTCTTCCTCACGCTCCTTCTCTGTCTGATCGTTCCCTTCGGTTCCCTCAGCCGCAATACGAACCTGGCGATCGTCGTGATCCTTCTTTCCGGGCATGGAACCCTTTACCTGCTCCTGATCGGCATGATCCGCCGCGCGAGCCGCCTGATCGAAGACCGGCAGGAATCGTCCAGCCGCCTGCTTTCCCTGATGAACAACATCCCCGGCATCGTCTACCGGGGGCATTGGGACTGGTCGGTCTCTTTCATCGGAGCCGAAGTGGAATCCCTCACCGGGTATTCCGCCGAGGAGTTTTTGAGCGGAGCCGTGAATTCGAAGGAACTGATCCATCCGGACGACCGGGGACCGGTCCAGGATGCGATTCGCAACGCCGTGCGGGCCCGCGAAAAATCCATGAGGAAGGAATACCGGCTCCGCCACAAGGATGGAAGGTACCGATGGATCGCCGACCGGCGGCAGCTGGTCTACGATGAGAATGGCCGTTTTCTCTGCGTGGACGGCCTGCTCCTGGATATCTCCGGCCGCAAGAAATCCGAGGAGAAGCTGCGTCTGACGCAGTTCGCCGTCGACCGTGCGGGGGACGCCGCCTACTGGATCGGTCGCGACGGGCGCCTGATCTACGTCAACGACCAGGCGTGCAGGGTCCTGGGGTATTCCCGGGAGGAGCTCCTGGCCATGACGATCCACGAGATCAACCCGGTATTTCCCGCGGAGGTATGGCCCGACTATTGGGAAGGCCTGCGGCGGAGGAAATCTTACACCCTGGAGTCGCGGCACCGCGCCAAGGACGGACGGACCATTCCCGTAGAGGTCACCGTGAACTATGTGGAATTCGACGGCATGGAGATCAACTGCGCTTCGGCCCGCGACGTCAGCAAGCGCGTCGCGGCACAGGAAAAATCCCGCCTCCTGGAGGCGCAGCTCCTCCAGGTCCAGAAGATGGAGGCGATCGGCATCCTGGCAGGAGGCGTCGCGCACGATTTCAACAACCTGCTGACCGGCATCCTCGGGCACGCCAATCTGATCCAGTTCCGGGCGGAGGCCGGGGGAGAGGTCTCCAGGTCCGCGGATGCGATCCAGAAGGCGGCGGACCGCGCATCCCGCCTGACCGCGCAGCTCCTGGGGTTCGCGCGGAAGGGCAAGAACCTCATCGTCAACGTGGATCTCCACCGGATCATCGACGACGTCACGACCCTCCTGGAGCGCAGTATCGACAGGAACATCCGGATCCGGAAACGCTTCGCCTCCGAAACGCTCCCGGTCGTCGGGGACCCGACGCAGCTGCAGCAGCTCCTGATGAACCTGGTCGTGAATGCGCGCGATGCGATGCCGGAAGGAGGCGACCTGACGCTCTCCACGCGGACCGTCGTTCTCCAGGAATCCTACTGCGCCGCCCATCCGGGCGCGACGCCCGGCCGGTATGCGCGCATCGACGTCGCCGACACCGGCGTCGGCATACCGGAAACCTGCCTGGAGAAGATCTTCGATCCCTTCTTCACCACCAAGGAACCGGGAATCGGGACGGGACTGGGGCTGTCGATGGTGTTCGGCATCGTCAAGAATCACGGCGGCTCGGTCGAGGTGGAGAGCACGCCCGGGGCCGGGTCCCGCTTCACGATCTATCTTCCCCTTACCGACGGGGAGGCGGCGGTGGCGGAAGCGGCATCCCCCCGCGCGGCGACGTACGAGTCCGGCAGGGGATGGGTGCTGCTGATCGATGACCAGGAAACGGTCCGCGACGTCTGCAGCGCGATGCTTTCGACCCTGGGCTACAAGGTCAGCACCGCCGCCGACGGGAGGGAGGGGGTGGAGTGGTATCGCCGGTTCGGCAGGGACGTGGACCTGGTCATCATCGACATGATCATGCCGAACCTGGGCGGGCGGGAATGCTTCCGGGAGATCAAGGCGATGAACCCGGAAGTCCGCGCCATCCTCTCCACGGGGTTCAGCATGGACGGCGCCGTGCAGGAGATCCTGGACGACGGGATCGCCGGCTTCATCCAGAAGCCGTTCCGGCTGGAAGATCTCTCCAGCGCCGTCTCGGAGGCCATCGGGCGGGACCACTAGGTCCCCCCGGACGCGCTTCTTTGTCTGGAACGCCCCCTTTTCTTCAGGTACAGTAGGTGCGATGAATCCGCTCGATATCGGGATCATTGCCCTGTGCGCGGTCCTGGCGGTCTTCGGGCTCCTCAAGGGAATCGTCCGGCAGCTCACCTCGTGGGCGGGGCTGATCCTCGGCCTGGTCGTCGCATGGAAATACGGCGCCGGGATCCAGAAGCTCTTGCGGCTCGATTTTACCGGGGGAGCCGTCGCGGCGTACCTGCTCGCCCTCCTTGCGGTCTATATCGCCGTCCGGTTGATCGGCCTGCTCATCGAGCGGTGGCTCCGGGGGACGAAGCTCTCCGGGACCGACCGTTTCCTCGGCCTCGTGGCGGGAGCCGCCAAGGGCGGTTTCCTCTCCATCCTGCTGGTGGTATTTCTCGCCATCTTGCTTCCGCGCAATGCGCCGCTGCTCGCGGGATCGAAGCTGTCTCCGCGGCTGATGGACGCCGCCCGATGGATGGAAAACGCCTTTCCCGAGCGGATCCGCGAATCGTTCAAGGAGAAGATGCGCGTCGTGGCGCCGCGCCCGGCGACGGGGAATGGCGAACGCGCCGACGGGGAAGCCGCGGCGGGCTCTCAGCAGAAAAAACGGTCCAGGAAATAGCTCCGCAGGCACAGCGCCAGGTTCGCGCCTACCCGCGCCGGATGGCCTTCTGCGAGGTCTTGATGGCGCAGAGGTCCGCGCACATCGTGCAGACCGCCTCGTCGACCGTCGGCAGGCTTCCGCCCCGCATCGTCCGCGCGGTTTCCGGGTCGAGGGACAGCTCGATCTGGGCTTTCCAGTCGAGCCGTCTCCGGGCGTCCGCCATCCGGTTGTCCCGGTCGATCGCCCCCGGGATTCCCCTGGCGATGTCGGCCGCATGCGCCGCGATGCGCGAGGCGATCACCCCGGTCTTGACGTCCGCCACCGTGGGCAGGCGCAGATGTTCGGAGGGGGTGACGTAGCACAGGAAGTCCGCCCCGCTCCACGCGGCGATCGCTCCGCCGATGGCCGAGGTGATGTGGTCGTACCCCGGCGCGATGTCGGTCACCAGCGGCCCCAGCACGTAGAACGGCGCCCCGTGGCAGAGGCGTTTCTGGAGGGCCACGTTCGCGGCGATCTGGTGCAGCGGAACATGGCCCGGCCCCTCGATCATCACCTGCACGTCCTGCTTCCAGGCGCGCTCCGTCAGCTCCCCGAGCGTCATCAGCTCGTGCACCTGCGCGCGGTCGGTGGCGTCGGCGAGGCACCCCGGGCGCAGCCCGTCCCCGAGGGAGATCGTGATGTCGTACTCCCGGCAGATCCCGAGGAGCCGGTCGTACTGCTCGAAGAACGGGTTCTCGCTGCCGTTGTGCTCCATCCATTCCGCCAGCAGGGAGCCGCCCCGGCTCACGATGTCCAGCCGGCGGCCTTCCCGGACCAGCCGCGCCAGTGCCTCCCGCGTCACGCCGCAGTGGACGGTCATGAAATCGACGCCGTCCTCCGCCTGCTTGAGGATCCCGGCGAAGAAATCGTCCGCGGTGAGCTCGACGAACGATTTTCCGAGGGAGGCGGCGTCCGCCGCCGCCTGATAGACGGGCACGGTCCCCACCGGCACCGGGCATTCCGCCAGGATCATCCGCCGGATCTCGTCGATCGGGCCGCCCGTGGAGAGGTCCATCACGGCGTCGGCGCCCGCCTCCACGGCGACCCGCATCTTCTCGATCTCGGCGGAAACGTCCGCCCGGTCGCGGGAGGAACCCACGTTGGCGTTGATCTTGATGCGCAGCCCCTCGCCGATGGCTACGGATCGCAGCTCCCGGCGTTTACGGTTCCGGGGGACCACCGCGCGCCCGCCGGCGACCGACTCGCAAAGTTTCTCCGGGGCGACTCCCTCCTCAACGGCCGCACAGCGGATTTCCTCCGGGATCTTTCCCGATCTTGCGCGACGCAACAGTGTCATGACGCACCTTCCCTTTCCGCATCCCCGCCGTTCCGGCCGTGTGAGATTCGATACGCGATCTCGGCCGCCGCCGCGCGCGGGTCCTGCGCCGCCACGATTCCCGAGATCATCGCGACTCCGAAACACCCCGTCCGCATCGTCGCCTCCGCATTCCCGAGACCGACCCCGCCGATGGCGAACACCGGTATGCGCGCTGCGCGGCACGCCGCGGCGAGCGCCGGAACCCCCACCGGGGGGCCGTATGCAGCCTTGGAGGGGGTGGGGTAGACCGGCCCGAACGTGGCGAAATCCGCCCCGCCGGTTTCGGCGTCGCGGAGCTCTTCCGCGTTGTGTGTGGAACACCCGATGACCGACGAGGCGCCGAGGAGGCGCCGCGCCTCCCCGGGGGGCAGGGAGAGAGCCCCCAGGTGAACCCCGTCCGCGCCGACCGCCAAGGCGACGTCCACGCGGTCGTTGATCAGCAGCTTCGCTCCGTAGGTCTCCGTCAACCGGCGCAGCAGGGAAGCGAGCCGGAACAGCTCCCTACCCGGAAGGTCCTTCTCGCGAAGCTGGACCGCGCGGACGCCGCCCTCGAGGGCATTTCCCACCGCGCCCACGATGTCTTCGCCGGAGCACTGCTTCCGGTCGGTGACGAGATAGATGCGGAAGTCGATCGGCACCCGTCGCCCCCTCAGAAGAAAGTGCCGTCGACCGGCGAGGAGGCGGTGGCGTAGAGCTTCCTGGGAATCCGTCCCGCAAGGTGGGCCTTTCTCCCCGCGGAGACCGCCTCCCGCATCGCCTCGGCCATCCCGACGGGGTCCTTCGCCCCCGCGATCCCGGTGTTCATCAGCACGCCGTCGCATCCGAGCTCCATCGCCACGGCGGCGTCGGACGCGGTTCCCACGCCGGCGTCCACGATCACCGGCACCTTCACGGTCTCGAGGATGATCCGGATGTTGTACGGGTTGCGGATTCCCAGCCCCGAGCCGATGGGCGCCGCCAGCGGCATGACCGCCGCGCACCCCGCGTCCTCCAGCTTCCTGGCCATGATGGGGTCGTCATTGGTGTACGGCAGGACGATAAACCCTTCCTTGACGAGCGTCCGGGCCGCGATGAGCAGCCCTTCCGTGTCGGGAAAGAGGGTCTTCTCGTCGCCGATCACCTCGAGCTTCACCATGCTCGACATCCCCGCATCCCGCGCGAGGAGGCAGGTCCGCACCGCGTCCTCCTCGGTGTAGCAGGCCGCCGTGTTCGGCAGGAGGGTGTATTTCTTCGGGTCGATGTGGTCGAGCAGCGATTCCTTGCCGCGGTCCAGGTTGACCCTTCGAACGGCCACGGTGACGATCTCCGCGCCCGAGGCCTCGAGGGCCTTCACCATCGTCGGGTAGTCCGGGTATTTCCCCGTGCCCACGAGCAGCCGGGAGCGAAAGGTTTTTCCCGCGATCGTTAGCGGCGTGTCCATCCCTATCCTCCTCCCACGAATGTGACGATCTCGATCCGGTCCCCGTCCGCGAGCGCCGTTTCCGCGTAGTCGGTTTTCCGGACGATGGCCCGGTTCCGCTCCACGGCGACCCGGGATTCCGGCAGGTCGAGCACGCGCAGCAACGACCGGACGGTGGCCCCCTCGTCGCAGGAACGCGGTTCCCCGTTGACGGTGACGTTCATCCCCGCCTGCCGTTCAGAAGCATTGGTCCCTGCCGCCTTCGAGCACGAACGCGAATTTCCGGTCGAACTCCGGCAGGAGCGGGGACCCCTCCATTTCCTTCCTGGCTTCCCGCGCGGCGGCCAGGCTCTCCTCCCGAAGCGTGGCGTCCTCCGCGGCGACCGCGTATTCGGCAAGCGACAGCAGCGCGTTGGGGAGGCAGAAATCGCGGATGTGGCCGTCCACCGCCATCTCCGTGAACGTATTTCCCGTGCGCCGCTTCCGGTAGCAGCTGGTGCACAGGGAGGGAAGATACCCCTTGGCGAGCACCCTCCGGACGATCTCCTCCATCGGCCGGGTGTCGTCCACCTCGAACTGCTCGGCCTCGTGGCGCCGCCGGCCTTCCGCGTATCCCCCGGGATCGGTCTTGGACCCGGCGCTGATCTGGGACGCCCCGATGTCCAGGACCCTCTCGCGGAGCGCGGCGGGCTCGCGGGTCGTCACCACGACGCCGGCCGAGGGGACCGAGAGCCGGTAGAGGATGACGATCCGCTCGAATTCCGCGTCGGAGACGGGGAAGGGCGCCGAGGAGAGCGGGGAGCCGAACGCCTTCTTGAAGCGCGGCACGGAAATCGTGTGCGGGAAGGTCCCGTACGCCTCCAGAAGGTGCTCGGCATGCCGAAGGACCGAAAGCACCTCGTACCGGTAATCGTACAGCCCCAGCAAGGCCCCGATCCCCACGTCCCCGAACCCCGCCGGGATCGCCCGGTCCATGCAGGTCAGGCGCCAGGCGAAGTCGGCCTTCGCGCCGGACGGATGCATGGCCGCATAGGTTTCCGGGTGGTAGGTCTCCTGGAACACCTGATAGACCCCTGCCCCGGCTTCCTTCACCATCCGGAGGTCGTCGACCGTCATCGGGGCGGCATTCACGTGAAGGATCCGCATCTTCGTCTCCCGGTAGATGGCCCGCAGGACGTCGCCGATATACGCCGGCTGCGTCCGCGTGGGGTGCTCCCCGGTCACCAGCAGCAGACGGTGGTACCCTTTTTTCTCCAGGAAGCGCGCTTCGGCCACCGCCGCTTCCGGAGAGAGCGTGATCCGCCGGGCTTCCCGGTTTTCCCTCCGGAAGCCGCAGTAAAGGCAGTTGTTGCTGCATTCGTTGGAGAGGTACAGGGGAGCGAACAGGACGATCCGCCGCCCGAAGACCTGCTCGCGCATCGCCCTCGCCATGGCGGCGGCCGTCTCCCATACCATGGGGTCCCCGGTCGCGAGGAGGCGCGCCGCCTCGAAGGGGATCAGCCTCCGCTTCGGGGAAAGCGACTTCAGGAGGGAGAACGCCTCCTTTCGCCCGAAGGGACTCGCGGCGGCGAGCATCCGGGAGATTTCTCCCGGCGAAACGGGAAGACCGGCTTGCTGCGTCTGCGGAAGCATGGACGAAGAACCCCCCTGAAAATGGAAAAACCGCGCCCCAGACAAGGCACGGTTCCTGATAAACCACGCTCCCTGCGCCGGCATTACCCGGATCAGGTTCTACGGGTTGTCCCGGGATGTACCCCTCCCGGGGCTCTCAGCGAATAGCACCCCTGGCGGCTGTAGAACATTATGATACGCCGGCCCCGGAATCCTTGTCAAACGGGGGCCGGGGAACATCCCGCTTCCTTTACTTGAAAGGGGGGGTGGGTTAGAATTTTTCGACACCAATTCCCGATCTTCGGAGCGAGGTATCCCGGGTGGCAAGGCCTACGGTGGCGGAGATCAACCTTTCGGCGCTCCGGCACAACTACCGGGCCTTGCGGTCCCTCCTTCCGCAATCGTCCTCGATTTTCGCCGTCGTGAAGGCGAACGGATACGGACACGGGGCGGTTCCCGTCTCCAGGGCGCTTGCCGAGGAAGGCGCCAGGATGTTCGGGGTGGCCACCGTGGAGGAAGGAGTCGAGCTTCGACAGGCGGGCATCCGTTCCCCGGTGGTCGTGCTGGGGGGCGTGGACGATCCGCAGGCGGAGGAGGCGCACGCCAACGGGCTGTCCGCGGCGCTTTTCGACCCGGGGCAGATCCCTTCCCTTGCCCGTGCGGCGGCGGCGCGCGGCAAGCCGTTCGCGGTCCACCTGAAGATCGACACGGGAATGGGCCGGCTGGGGTTTTTGCCGGAAAGGGCGGGAGAGGTGCTCGACGCCGTGAGGGCCCGCCGGGAGCTGCGCGTCGAGGGATGGATGACCCACCTCTCCTCGGCCGACGGCAAGGAACCGGACGACCGGGAGTTCACCCTCTCGCAGCTGGAGACGTTTTCCCGGGGGATCCCGGCGATGCGCCGGGCGTTGGGCGAGGGGGTCGCGGTGCACGCGCTGAACAGCGCCGGCGTCCTGGCCTTCCGCGAATACGCCTTCGACATGGTCCGCCCCGGCATCTCCCTGTACGGCAGCCTTCCGGCGGAGGGGCTGGGCGCGGAGCTGGGGCTTCGCCCCGTGATGCGGCTGGTCACCAAGATCTCCTCGCTCAAGGAGCTCCCCCCCGAACATCCCGTGAGCTACGGTCGGCGGTACCGGCGCCCCGACCGGCGGAAGATCGCCGTGGTCCCGCTGGGGTACGCCGACGGCTACCGGCGCTCCTTCTCCGGCGCCGCCTCGATGGCGGTGATGGGCCGCATGGCGCCGGTCGCCGGCAGGGTGTGCATGGACCACACGATGCTGGACGTGACCGATATCCCCGGCGTCGCGGTGGGAACCGACGTCGTGGTGATGGGGGAGGGGGCGGCCACGGCCGACGAGCTGGCCCGCCTTTCCGGCACCATCCCCTACGAGATCCTCACCCAGGTGGGACGCCGCATCCCGAGGAGGTTCGTTGGCTGAGGCAACGAAGCGCAACGGGATCGCCATCGCGCTGGAGCGGTTCGGCGCGCGCGTGTTCCGGGCGCTGGAGGACCTGGGAAACGTCTTCGTCCTCTTCCTGCAATGCGTCTCCTGGCTGTTCCGCCCTCCCTCGGAGATCCGGAACATCGTGAAGCAGATGGAAGAGGTGGGGATCCGCTCCCTGCCGGTGGTCCTGGTGACCGCGACGTTCACGGGGATGGTCCTCGCCCTCCAGAGCTGGTCGGGATTCCAGCGGTTCCAGGCGACGAGCTTCGTGGGGTCGGTCGTGGCCCTCTCCATCACCCGGGAGCTCGGTCCGGTGTTCGCCGGGCTCATGGTCTCCGGGCGCGTCGGCGCGGCGATGGCGGCGGAGCTGGGGACGATGAAGGTGACCGAGCAGATCGACGCGCTGGTGACGCTCGCCACGAACCCGGTGAAGTACCTGGTCGTCCCCCGCGTGGTCGCCTCCACGATGGTCCTGCCGGTCCTCGTGATCTTCGCGGATCTTCTGGGCATCGTGGGGGGGTACTTCGTCGCCGTGTACCTGCTCGGGGCGAATCCCTACGTGTACACGAACAAGACGTACCAGTACCTGGAGTTCCGGGACATCTACACGGGCCTGGTCAAGGCGGCCGTCTTCGGCCTCCTGATCGCCCTCATCTCCTGCCACCACGGCTTCGTCGCGGAAGGAGGGGCGGAGGGGGTCGGCCGGGCGACGACGCGCGCGGTGGTCGCCTCCTCGATGGTGGTGCTGATCTCGGACTACTTCATGACCTCGTTGATGTTCTAGGCGGGAGCGCCGGGTGCCGACGATCGAAATCCGCGGGCTGTCCAAGCGGTTCGGCAAGAAGGTCGTCCTCGACGGCCTCGACCTGACGGTCCCCGAAGGCAAGAACACCGTCGTCATCGGCGGCAGCGGCACGGGCAAGTCGGTCCTCATCAAGTGCGTGGTGGGGCTGCTCCGCGCGGACGCCGGGGAGATCCGGATCGACGGCGAGGACGTCACGAAGATGGACGAGCGGGAGCTGGTCCGGGTCCGCAGGAAATTCGGGATGCTGTTCCAGGGGGCGGCCCTGTTCGACTCGATGGACGTGGGGGACAACGTGGCGTTCGCCCTGCGGCGGCTCCACATGTACCCGGAGCGCCAGATCCGGGACGTGGTGGAGGAGAAGCTCTCCATGGTGGGGCTGCGGGACATCCAGCACCTGATGCCCGCGGAGCTGTCCGGCGGGATGAAGAAGCGCGTCGGGCTGGCCCGCGCGATCGCCTCGGAGCCGGAGATCCTCCTGTACGACGAGCCGACGACCGGCCTGGACCCCATCATGGCGGACGTCATCAACGACCTGATCATCCGGCTGCGGGAATCGCTCGGGGTGACCTCGATCTCCATCACCCACGACATGGCCTCCGCGTACAAGATCGCGGATACCATCGCCATGTTGTATAAAGGAAAGATTATCGAAGTGGGGACGCCGGACCAGATCCGGAACACCTCGAACCCGGTCGTCTCCCAGTTCGTGGAGGGGCGCGCCCAGGGGCCCATCACGGCCGAGCACGAGGAGTTCGTCCGCTTTGTCCGCCAGCGGGGCGAACCCCCGGGGCAGGAGGGGCATTGATGTCACGAGAGGCGAAGGTGGGGATCTTCGTGGTGCTGGGGCTGGTGGTCCTCACGTACTTCACGTTCCGCGTCAGCAAGTGGGGGGGGATCGCCGGGAAGGGGTACAGCCTGACGGTGGATTTCGAGACCGCGGCGGGGCTGGAGCCGAAGGCGAACGTGAAGATGGCGGGCGTCCCGATCGGGAAGGTGGAGGAGATCCGGCTCGTCGGGAACCGGGCCCGGCTCGTGCTGCGGATCGACCAGGGGATCCATATACCGGTCGACTCGGTGGCGTCGATCCAGACCCAGGGGCTGCTGGGGGAAAAGTACGTGGAGATCCAGCCGGGCAGGCAGACGGACCGGATGCTGCCTCCCGGGGGCCGGGTGGCCAATACCCAGCCGCCGCTCAACCTGGATGACATGGTCCGGAAGCTCTCCCTCATCGCCGACGACGTCAAGCGCTTCACCGACACCCTTGCCAGCACCTTCGGGACCGAGGAGGGGAAGAAGGCCCTGGCCGAGATCCTCCAGAACGTCCGGGAGGCGACCCTCGTGCTCAAGAACGTCGCCGGGGCGAACGAGGAGCGGCTCAACCGGATCATCGCCAACGTGGACCGGCTCACCGGGGACCTGAAGGATATCTCCTCCGCCAACAAGGAGGACGTGCGGATCACCATCGCCAACCTCCGGGAGTTCTCGCAGACCCTGAAGGAGGAGACGCCCGGCCTCGCGAAGAAGCTCGAGGCGATGGGGGAGCAGGTCAGCGGGGTGTTCGGCGAAAACCGGGAGAACATCCGGGAGGCCATCCAAAGCTTCAAGCTCGCCTCGGCGAAGCTCGACAACACCCTCTCCTCCGCGGAGAACGTGATGGCGAAGATCGAGCGGGGGGAAGGCACCCTGGGAAAACTGGTGTCCGACAACACCACCATCGGCACGCTGAACGACACCCTGGAAGGGATCAACCGGTACGTCCGGAAGAGCGAATCCATCAAGACCTTCCTGGACTACCGGCTCGAATACCAGACGGTCCCCTCCGAGTTCAAGCACTATGCGAACCTGAGGCTGCAGCCCGCCGCCGACAAGTATTACCTTCTCGGGGTCGTCGACGATCCCCGGGGGAAGCTCGACGTCAACGACACCACCTCGACCGTCAACGGCGTGACGACCACCTCGCACACGGAGATCTTCTCCAACGACCTCAAGTTCTCCGCGCTGGTGGCGAAGCGGTTCTCCGGCCTTACGGTAAAAGGAGGCGTCATGGAGTCGACCGGGGGGGTCGGGGTCGACTACGAGGTGATCCGGGACCGGCTGACCGTCGGGCTGGACGCATTCGATTTCGGGAGAGAGAGGTCGCAGCATCCGCATTTGAAGGCGTACGGCAACTATGATATCGTCAAAAACCTTTTCATTACCGGCGGAGTGGACGACATTCTCAACAGCCAGAACGACCTGCGGACGTTCTTCTTCGGCTTCGGGATCAAGTTCGCGGACGACGATCTGAAGACCTTGCTGGGGACCGTCCCGATCCGGCCGTAGCGGATTTCGATCCCAAGGCGGGAATCCATCGAGAGGGAAGCGTACCATGGCGAGAATCCATCGGGCGATCTTGAGCGTGTCGGACAAGACGGGAATCGTGGAATTCGCGAAGGCGATTTCGCGGCTCGGGGTGGAATTGTACGCCTCGGGGGGCACGGCGAAGCTGCTGAAGGAGAAGAAGGTCCCGGTCCGCCTCATCGAGGAGTACACCGGGTTCCCGGAGATGCTCGACGGCCGGGTGAAGACGCTCAACCCGAAGATCCACGGCGGGCTCCTCGCGCTGCGGGACAACCCGGCGCACATGAAGACGATCGAGGACCACGGCATCGTCCCGTTCGACATGGTGGTCGTCAACCTCTATCCCTTCGAGGCGACGATCGAAAAGCCCGGGTGCACGCGGGAGGAGGCGATCGAGAACATCGACATCGGCGGGCCTTCGATGCTCCGCTCCGCGGCGAAGAACAGCCAGCACGTGGCGGTGGTCTGCGACCCGGCCGACTATGCAGACCTGCTCGCGAAGCTGAAGAAGGGGAACGGCAACCTGGATCCGCAGACGCATGCGGAGCTGGGGAGGAAGGCCTTCGCGCTCACCGCCGCCTACGACGCGGCGATCTCCAACTACCTGGGTCGGGGGGATGACGCGCGGGAGGAATACCCCGTGACGTTCGCGGCGCAGTGGCGCAGGCTCCAGTCGCTGCGGTACGGTGAAAACCCCCACCAGACGGCCGCCTTCTACGCCGACATGCGCCTTCCCGCCGAGCCGACCCTCGGAGGGGCCCGCCAGCTCCAGGGGAAGGAGCTTTCCTACAACAACATCGTCGACATCGACG
This sequence comes from Deltaproteobacteria bacterium, assembly GCA_003105225.1. Classification (GTDB taxonomy): domain Bacteria; phylum Desulfobacterota; class Deferrimicrobia; order Deferrimicrobiales; family Deferrimicrobiaceae; genus FEB-35. The sequence goes on from PQAK01000117.1 coordinate 12,839, forward strand.
CCGCGCTGCAGCTCGCGCTGGAGTTTGCCGACGGCCCCGCGGCCGTCATCATCAAGCACACCAATCCTTCCGGGGTCGGGACCTCCCGGCGCCGGCTGGTGGATGCCTTCAAGAAGGCGAGGGAGTGCGATCCCGTGTCCGCCTACGGCGGCGTGATAGGCTTCAACCGGCAGGTGGGAGCGGAGACCGCGCGCGAAGTGGCGGCGACCTTTTTCGAGGCCGTCATCGCGCCCGCCTTCGACAAGGAGGCGCGGAAGATCCTCGCCGCCAAGGCGAACCTGCGCGTGCTGGAGACCGGTGGGGAGTTCCGCTGGAGCGGGCGGCCGGGAACGGAAATGAAGAAGGTGAGCGGCGGGCTCCTGATACAGAGCCGGGACCGGCACGTCCTGAATCCGGCGGACCTGAAGGTCGTGACGAAGCGCACCCCCACCTCCGATGAGCTCGAGGCGCTGCTGTTCGGCTGGAAGGTCTGCAAGCACGTCAAGTCCAACGCGATCGTCTACGCGCTCAAGGACCGCACGGTGGGCGTGGGCGCCGGGCAGATGAGCCGGGTGGACTCCGCGAAAATCGCGGTGATGAAGGCCCAACGGCCCACGAAGGGATCGGTCGTCGCTTCCGACGCCTTTTTCCCCTTCCGGGACGGCCTGGACGCGGCGGCGGCGGCGGGAGCGACGGCCGCGATCCAGCCGGGGGGGTCGGTGCGCGACGCGGAGGTGATCGCCGCGGCCGACGAGCACGGGATGGCGATGGTGTTCACCGGGGTACGGCACTTCCGGCATTAGCTAGCCCGCATTTCTCACCGGGC
>PQAK01000118.1 GCA_003105225.1 Deltaproteobacteria bacterium
TCGATCCCGTGGACCTTGGCGCCATGTTCGATGTTCTCGAATTCGGAGAGCTGGCAGCCGGCGCAATCGATCCCGAACCGCTCGAAGACCGGGATCGTCTGTGGAAATTTCCGGAGGACGTCCTCGATCTTCATGTCCTTGTGGATCATCGCTGCCCTCCCGGCGGGAATGGCTCATTGTACCATGCGGCCCGCTTCAGGAAAGGTCGAGGAAACGGAGCGGGGGCGCCGACGGGATCTTCCCGATTTTCCTGGCGAGCCGGTAGAACCGCAATAGCCCTTCCGCCTCGTCGTCCAGGTCGTAGGACAGGTTCTTCCAATAGGCCGCCAGCAGGTCTCCCGGCATCCACTCCGGGCCGATCCGGAGGTGCTCGGGCCGCTTCAGGGATTCCCGGGCGATCTTTTTGGCGGTGAGCAGCATGCCGGCGAACGCGCGAAGGGCTTCCCGCCTGCGGGGAAGGGCCTCCCGGGAAACGATCCATAGCGCGAAAACGAACGGCGTCCCGGTTTCCCGGCGCCACCATTCCCCCATGTCGGTCACGTGCTTTGCGGCCCCGAAAAGACTTGCCTGCAGCGCCTCGTCCCCGATGGCGAGGTAGGCGGGATGACGGCGCAGCGCCTCTCCCGGGGGAAGGTTCGTCCGCACGATGCGGTTCCGCTTGCCCAGGGATTCCCGCAGCAGGATTTCGAGGAGCACCACCGACGTGTCGGATGCCTGCGTGACCGCGATGGGGCCGTCCGGAAGCCGCTTCAGGGGGTCGTTCGAGAGCAGCAGCACGCTCATCACCTTCGACCGGGAGGATACCGAGATCCCCGGGCAGAGAAGGTACCGGTCCGGGTATTTCCCGTACTCGATGGAGGAGGAGGGCGAGATGTCCAGCCGCCCCGCCCGGAGCATCCGGTTGAGCTCCGACGGCATTCCGGGCACGAAGCGGACGTCCTCGAGGCGGAAATGGGTCGTCAGGGCGTGGAAGATCGGAACGAGGTTCGCGTAGGGGATGAGCCCCACCCGCAGGGACGGGTTCCTGGTCATTCGTACCTCAGCGCTTCGATCGGGTGCAGAGCGGCCGCCTTCCGGGCGGGATAGACTCCGAAGAAGATACCCACGAAAACGGAAAAGGTAAAGGCCAGGAGAACGGCCCACGGCGGCACCGACACGGGGATCTTGGGCACGAGCACCCGGATGGCGGCGGCCCCCGACGTGCCGACGAGCACCCCGCAAAGCCCTCCCGATGCGGACAGGGTGGTCGATTCCAGCAGGAACTGGAGGAGGATGTCGCGGTTCCGCGCCCCCACGGCCTTCCGGATCCCGATCTCGTTCGTGCGCTCCGTCACGGTCACCAGCATGATGTTCATGATGCCGATTCCGCCCACCAGCAGGGAGATGGCGGCGATCCCCCCGAGGACGTAGGTCAGGGTGTCCAGGATCGTGAACAGCGACGACAGGATCGCCGCCTGGTTGGTGATCGTGAAGTCCTCGTGCCGGTTGTGGTTCTTGAAGAGCAGGGAGCGGGCGAGCTCTTTCCCGCTGTCGATGTCGTTCTTGTTCCGCACCGAGACGAGGATCTCGACCAGCGCGTCCGTGTCGAAGATGTCCATCGCCGTGCGCACCGGGATGAACGCGATGTCGTCGATGTCGAACCCCAGGCTGACCCCTTTGCGCTCCATGACCCCCATCACGCGGAACCGGGCCCCCGAAATCTTGACGACCTGGCCCAGCGCGTTGGCGCTCCCGAACAGCTCGCGCTTGACGGTGCGCCCGAGCATGCAGACCCTGCGCTTGGCCTCCACGTCCGCGTCCGTCACGAAGCTTCCGACCTCGACGTGGATGTTCCGGACGGGGGAGAATTCGGGCGTGACCCCCAGGACGGTGACGTTGCGCGACCGGGACCCGGAACGCACTTCCGCGGTTCCCAGGACCACGGGGGCGACCCCGCCGAACAGGTAGCCCTTCTTCTCGAGGAGCCTGGAATCGTCGAGGGTCAGCTTGTGGCGCGCGGCGCCGATGACGGGCGGCCCCCCCCGGGTTTCGATCTTGCCGGGCGTGACGATCAGGATATTGGCGCCCAGCCCCGCGAACTGCTCCTCCACGTAGTTTTTCGTCCCTTCCCCCAGGGAGACCAGGAGGATGACCGCGGCCACCCCGATGATCACGCCGAGCATCGTGAGGGCCGACCGGAGCCGGTTGGCGCGCAGCGCGTCGAGCGCGACCGCGATGAGGTCCAGGGGATTCATCCCCGCAGCTCCCGGTACCGGTCCTCCGTCACCAGGCGGCCGTCGACGATATAGACGATGCGGCGGGCGTTCCGCGCGATGGCGAGATCATGGGTGACCAGGACGATCGTCGATCCCTCCGCGTTGAGGCGGGCGAGGATCGCCATCAGCTCTTCGCCCGACCGGGAATCCAGGTTCCCCGTGGGCTCGTCCGCGAGCAGCAGGGACGGGCGGTTGACGAGGGCGCGCGCGATCGCGACCTTCTGCTTCTGTCCGCCGGAGAGCTGGTTGGAGAGGTGCCCCTTCCGGTCCTCGAGCCCCACGGCCCGGAGCGCCTCGAGCGCCCGCTGTGCGCGCTCCTCCTTGCCGACGCCGGCGTAGAGCAGGGGGAGTTCGACGTTCCGAAGGGCGGTGTAGCGGGGGAGGAGGTGGAACACCTGGAAGATGAAGCCGACCTCCCGGTTCCGGATCGCCGCGAGGGCTTCCGGCGAAAGGGAGCTCACGGGCGTTCCCTTCAACTCATAGCTCCCCGTGGTGGGGACGTCCAGGCAGCCGAGGATGTTCATGAGGGTGGATTTGCCCGATCCCGAAGGGCCCATCACGGCGAGGAAGTCGCCGGGATGGATGTCGAGATCGATCCCCTCGAGGCCGACCACGGCGTGCTCCCCGGCCTCGTAGACCTTGCCGACCCCCCTCAGGCGGAGGAGGGGCTCACCTCCGGCTGCGGATCCCAACGCGGCTTCCGGCGGTCAGGTTCTTGATCTCGAGCGAGGTGATGACGGGGTCGCCCGAAGAAATTCCCTTGAGGATCTCCGTCCAGTCCCAGTTGGAAATGCCGGCCGTCACGTCCTTCCGGACCGCTTTCCCGTTCTCCGCGACGTAGACGAATTTCCGCCCCTCGCGCTCCATGACCGCGGCGGAGGGGGCGAGCAGGACGTTGTCCTTTCCGCCCGTCAGCACCTCGACGTCCACCGACATGCCGAGCCGCAGCGGCTTCGGGGGGGCCGTCGCGAGGACCCGGATCGTGTTCGCCCGGGAGACTTCCTTGGACACCTCGACGACCGGCTTGATCTCCGATACGATGCCCGCGAAGGTTTCCCCGAGATAGGCGTCGGGGAACAGTTTCGCCTTCTGGCCGATGCGGATTTTCGCGGACTCCGATTCGTCGATGGGCGCCTCGATGTAGATGTCGGAGGGATCGGCCAGGACGAACAGGGGAGCCCCCGGCGTCTTGACCTCCCCCACGTCGACGGTCTTCCGGATCACGATGCCCGCATACGGCGCCTCGATGCGCAGCTTCGCCCGGCGGTCGCCGAGGGAGGCGGCCCTGGCGCCGGCGGATGCCACGCGGGCCTTCAGGGACTCGATCTCCCGCCCGATCGCGCGGACTGCGTCCTCACCGGCGGCGGCGATTTTCGCTTCTTCTTCCGCGCTGACGAGGCTCGTGTCCGCCTGCTCCATGCCCGATTTCGACAGGAACCCGCCGCGGAACAGTTCGACCGCGCGCCGATGCTCCTCCCTGGCCTGCCGGAGATGGGCCGCCGCCCGGGCGGAATCCGCCCGGAATCTCCGGTCGGCCTCGTCGCGCCGGGCCTCCGCTTCCCGCAGGCCCTCCTGCGCGGAGAGGACGTCGGCGCGGGCGGCGTCGATCTGCCGGTCGAGCTCCGGATCCTCGAGGGTCGCCATCCGGTCGCCCTTGCGCACCGCCGTCCCTTCCGCGGCGAGGACCTTCGAGACCCTCCCCCCCACCTCCGCGGACAGCGTGGATTCCCGCCGGGATTTCACCGTGCCGGCGGATACCGACGTCACGTACTCCTCGATCCTGCCGTACCTCGCCTGGTAGACGTCCACCTCGACGGCGGCGGCATACCGGCGGTAGGCGAACGCGGCCCCCAGCGCCAGGAGGACGAAAGCACCGGCGGCGAGAACCTTCCGATTCATCGGATGGCGATTCCTTCCTTGTCGAGAAGGAGACCCACGGCCCGCCAGAGCCGGGTCTGCGCGGCGTATGCGTCCAGCTGCGCGCGGATCTCGGAAAGGCGCGCCTCCGACAGGTCCTGCTGGAACCGGAGTACCTCGATCGTGGTGGATCGTCCCAGGTCGAGTTTCTTTTCTTCCGCCTCGAGCTTTTTGGAGGCCGCCGCAACCGATACCCGCGCCGCGTCGATCCTTTCCATGGCGGACTCGAGGTCCCGCCTGGATTTCCGCACCTCCGACCGGATCCGCAAGGCAAGCCCCTCCTCCAGGAGACGCTGCTGGTCGAGCGCGGAGCGGGCCCGGGCCCACTCGGCCTTCTCCCGGTCGAATCTCCAGGGAAGCTCCGTTTTCAGCCCCACGAACCAGTTGTAGTACCTTCCGGAGACCATCTGGTCCAGGCTGTCCCGGTAGTTTCCCTCGAACGGCGTCGAGGAGACGGGGAACAGCGGGTTGGAGATGGGGGATCCCGCCAGGCCGGAGAGCCCCCCGGAAACCGTAAGGTCCAGGGACGGCAGGATGCGGTTCCTGGAGACGACTTCCTGGATTTCCGCCTGCTTCCTGCGCTCGGCCTGCGCGGCGACCTCCGGACGTCTCCGGAGCGCTTCTTCGAACGTCTCGTCGGCTCCGGGAGGGGAGGCGTCCCCGTGCAGGGGCGCGGGCACCAGGCGCTCCGTCCATTCGCCGGAGGAGCGCAGGCCGAGGAGGGTTTTCAGGTCGTCCGCCGCGGCCTGCGCCGCCGCCTCGGCGCGGATCAGCTCCTCCTTCCGCGCCGCCGCCGCCGCTTCGGCGGGGAGCCGGTCCATGGGGGCCGCCGCGCCGGCGTCGATCCTGGCGTCGGTCTCGACCATCAGGCGGTCGGCCAGATCGACGGCGGTCCTTCGCACGCTCGCCTCGCGGGTAGCGGCAAGGAACGTGAAGAAGGCGTACCGGGTCGAGGCGACGGTGTCCATCACCCGCGCCTTCCAATCCGCCGTCTTGGCCGCCGCCCCGGCGCGCGCGATGAGATAGGGCCCTTCCGTCACCTGCCGGCCGCGGTTTTTCAGGAGGGGCTGCTGCGCGGACAGGGTGATCGCCGTCAGGTATTCCGGGGAGAGCAGGGCGATCGAGGTGTTGGTATCCTGCCGCTGGTTCTCGAAGGAGAGGGAGAGCGCCGTGCCGCTGCGCAGCAGCTCCTTGGCCCCGATATCGAACTTGAAGATCCGCTGGTCCAGCGTGAGGGTCCCGTCGAGGGCCGAGCCGGTGGGTGCGATGGAGCGGGATGCCCCGAGGTCCCCAGTGAACCTCGGCAGGAAGGCCGCCTCCTCGATCGGGACCCCCGCTTCCCCGATCTCCTTTTCGGCGCGTGCGACCGCGATATCGATGTTGCTGCGCAGGGCGATCTCCACGCATTCCCGTATCGTGATTTCCCGGGAGGGGGGAGGATCGGCCGCGGAGTACGCGGGCATCGCACGGACCATCCCGGCAATCGCCATGGCGAGCATCCACATCGGAAGGCGCGATCGGGTTTTCATCGGCATCTCGCGGGCGCTTTTTTCGCGGATAGTGTAGCACGACCGCCGGGAGTATATTGTTGCGAGGAATCGGGCGGCGGGCCGGATTCGTCTGGCGAATGCCGCCGGAGGAAGGGAAGGGATGCTTCCATCGGACGCCGGATTGGAAAACGCGCGCAGCGTGGTCCGGGAGTGCCGCTCCCTGTGCGTCCTTACCGGCGCGGGGGTTTCCGCGGAAAGCGGCGTGCCGACGTTCCGGGGTACCGGGGGATTGTGGAGGAACCGGGACCCGATGTCGCTCGCCACGCCCGGGGCGTTCGCGAAGGACCCGAAGACGGTGTGGGAGTGGTACCGGTGGCGCAGGGAGCTGATCCGTGAATGCGCCCCCAACCCCGGTCACGAGGCGATCGCCCGGATCGAGGGGGAGAAGGAGGATTTTCTCCTCGTGACGCAGAACGTCGACGGCCTGCACCGGCTGGCCGGATCACGCAAGCTGGTGGAGTTCCACGGCAGCATCTGGGAGGTCCGCTGCATGGATTGCGCCCGGGCGGAGGAAGTTCGCTCCGATTTCCCCTCCCTCCCTCCCCGCTGCCCTTCGTGCGGCGGTCTGCTGCGGCCGGGCGTGGTCTGGTTCGGCGAGCCGATCCCGCAGGCCGCGCTTGCGGCGTCGCTCTCCATGATCGGGCGGTGCGAGGTGCTCGTAGCCGCCGGCACGTCGTCCGTCGTCCAGCCTTCGGCCTCGTTCGCCCTCTCGGTCGCAAGGCGGGGCGGGACGGTGATCGAGGTCAACCTGGAAGCGACCCCGATTACGGAATCGGCGCGGTTCTCCTTCCGCGGTAAAACGGGGGAGATCCTCCCGCTGCTCCTAGCCCGCATTTCTCACCAGCGTCCGTAGCGAGGCGGTGGAGACGGGTTTGGATGCAAGGCGCGCGACGTGAGGACGACGAAGGCGTAGTTGACACTACGTCGAGGAGGCCGAACGAGCGCAACGCAGCAGACAAGCCTGTATCCGCCGCCGCAGTAGGAGGTTGGTGAGAAATGCGGGCTAAGCGCGCGGTCGGATCCGCCTTGACGCGGGGACCCGAAATCCCAATAATGATGGGAATCTTCCGGGAGGTCGTCAAATGAACTGGACGGCGCTGAAGAAGTTCGTGCCGCCGAACGCGGCGGCCAGGATTCCATCGGGAAACCCCGCCTGCCCGCTCAACGGGAGCGATGTGTTCAAGGCCCTTTCCGCGCATAAGGTGATCGTGATGGCGTGCAACATCCGGATCCCCCTGGTGATCCCCGGGATCATGCGGGCCGCCGACGAGCTGGGCGCGGTGGTGGCGTTCGAGCTGGCCAAGACGGAAGGCAACGTGGACGGGGGGTACACGGGGATGAACCCGCAGGGGTTCGTCGACACGATCCTCGCCCACGCGAAGAAGGTGAACTTCTCCGTTCCGTTCGTCATCCACGGCGATCACATCACCGTCAAGAACACCTCCGCCAAGGAGATCGAGGACGCTCGCGCCCTGATCGCCGCGGAGCTGGCCGCAGGGTACACCTCGTTCGCGATCGACGCCTCCTTCAACCCGATCCCCGACAACGCCCGGATCACCGCCGAGCTCTCCGCGCCGGTCCGGGAGCGGAAGCTGGGGCTCGAAGTCGAGGTCGGGGAGATCAAGTCCGCGGGGAGCGAATCCACCCTGTCCACCGTCGAGGAAGCGGTCGATCTCATGGAGCGCCTCTCCGCCGGCGGGATCGCGCCCGACCTGCTCGCCATCAACAACGGCTCCAAGCACGGCAACTACCTCGAAGGGGAGAAGATCTTCATCGATCTCGAGCGGACGGGGCAGATCCACGCGGCGATCCACGACCGGTTCGGCGTCTCCATCGCCCAGCACGGGATCACCGGGACGCCGCTCCACCTCATCGGCAAGTTCGCCGATTACGGGATCCGCAAGGGGAACGTCGGCACCCAGTGGCAGAACATCGCCCACGCGGGGCTCCCGCCCGAGCTGATGGAGAAGATGCGCGACTGGGCCCGGAGCGCCGGCAAGGATATCAAGTTCGCGACGAAGCCGTTCAAGCAAGAGATCGACGCGGTCCCCGCCGAGTATGCCGAAAGGATCGAGCGGGCGGCCTACCGGGAGGCCCTCCAGCTCTTCCGTGCGTTCCGGGCCGAGGGGACGGCGAAAACGGTCGCCGATTACCTGGCCGCAAACGTCTAGGCTTGCGAATCGTCGCGGGGAAGTGGCGGGGGAGGCCCCTGCGAGCCCCGAAAGGCCTGGCGGTCCGTCCGACGTCGGACCGCGTTCGGGAGGCCATCTTCGATATCCTCGGGGAACGGGTCTCCGGGACCTCCGTCCTGGACCTTTTCGCCGGAAGCGGGGCGCTCGGCCTGGAGGCGCTCTCCCGCGGGGCGTCCCGGGCGGTCTTCGTCGAACCGGATCCCGCCGCGTTCGCCGTTCTGCGGAAGAACGTGGAAACACTGGGGGCCGGGGAAGCCGAAGCGTGGCAGCTGGATTACCGGCAGGCGCTTCGCCGCCTCCGGGCGCGGCCGCAGCGGTTCGATCTCGTGTTTCTGGATCCTCCCTACCGCAAGGGGCTTGCGTCGGAATCCGCCGCGGCCCTCTCCGGGGCGGGCACGGTGCGGGACGGGGGAACGGTGGTGGTGGAGGAGGCGGTCCGGGCGCCCGAGGCCTCCTTCCCGGAGGGATGGGCGCTCTTCATCGACCGGCGGTATGGGGACACGAGGGTGATGCTGTTCGAGGTTTCCGCCTGAGCCCGGAAGCGGAGATCTCCACGAGGGAGGCAAGATGAGGACGATTGCGGTATATCCCGGTTCCTTCGACCCGCCGACCTTCGGGCATCTCGACATCATCGACCGGTCCTCCCGGGTGTTTTCCCGGGTGATCGTCTCCGTCGCCCTGAACATCCGGAAGAATGTCATGTTCACGCCGGCGGAGCGGGTGGCCCTGCTGGGCAAGCTCACCCGGTCCTACTCCAACGTGGAGATCGACTCCTTCCGCGGGCTCCTGGTCAATTACGCGCGGGACAAGGGGGCGCACGTGGTGGTCCGGGGGCTCCGGGCCATATCCGATTTCGAGTACGAGTTCCAGATGGCGCACATGAACAAGAAGCTGGCGGCCGAGGTGGACACGGTCTTCATGATGACGGGGGAGCGGTACTCCTACATCAGCTCCAACATCGTCAAGGAGATCGCCGCGTTCGGCGGGAAGATCGACGACCTCGTCCCCGCGCTGGTCCGGGACCAGGTCCTGCGGAAAATCCGGAAGGGCAAATAACCCACGAACCGCATCCGTGGAAAGGAGCGAAGCATGATGAAGCTTGCAGGCAGGGTGGGGAAGATCAAGCCGTCGCCGACGCTGGCGATCACGAGCAAGGCGAAGGCGATGAAGGCGCAGGGGATCGACGTGGTCGGATTCGGAGCGGGGGAGCCGGACTTCGACACTCCGGACCACATCAAGGAGGCCGCGAAGAAGGCCCTGGACGCGGGATACACGAAATACACGCCGGTTCCCGGCTCGCCGGAGCTCAAGGACGCCATCATCGCCAAGCTCAAGCGGGACAACGGCCTGGAGTACAAGCGGGAGAACATCATCGTCTCCCTCGGCGCGAAGCACTCGATCTACAACGTCGCCCAGGCGTTCCTCGAGGAGGGGGACGAGGTGATCATCCCCGCCCCGTACTGGGTCTCCTACCCGGACATCGCCCTTCTGGCGGGCGCCACGCCGGTGATCGTGGAAACAACCCAGAAAAACGGCTTCAGGATGACCGCCGGGCAGCTGGACAAGGCGATCACCCCCAAGACCAAGTGCGTGGTGCTGAACAGCCCTTCCAATCCCACGGGATCGGCGTATACGAAAGCGGAGCTGAAGAAGCTGGCGGACGTCGTCGTCAAGCGGGACATCACCGTCCTCTCCGACGAGATCTACGAGAAGCTCGTCTACGACGGGTTCGAGTTCGCGAGCATCGCCTCGCTCGGCGAGGAGATCAAGAAGCGGACGATCCTGGTGAACGGCCTGTCCAAGTCCCACTCGATGACCGGGTGGCGGATCGGGTACGTCGCGGCCGACAAGGACCTCGTGGCGGCGATGAACAACATCCAGAGCCAGAGCACGAGCAACCCCGTCTCCTTCTGCGACAAGGCGTCCGTCGAGGCGCTGAACGGCCCGCAGGACTTCATGAAGGGCTGGGTGGCGGAGTTCGACAAGCGGCGCCGCTACATCGTCGACCGGCTCAACGGCATCCCGGGCGTGTCCTGCCTCCTCCCGCAGGGCGCGTTCTACGTCTTCCCGAACATC
>PQAK01000119.1 GCA_003105225.1 Deltaproteobacteria bacterium
AAAGTTTTAAGAACGTCCCCCAGAGAAAGTTCTGCCTCGCGACGAACCGTGGTGAGAAATGCGGTACTAGCTGCCCGCCTCCGGCTTCTTCGGCGTCCGCTTTCGGGAGGTCTTCTCCCCTTCCGGTTTTCCCGCCTTCGCCTTGGATTCCCCCTTCTTGCCCGGCGCCTTCGGGGCGGCCGCTTTCGCGGTCTTTCCCTTCGCCGCGGCCGGCTTCTCTTTTCCGGGGGTTGCCTTCTTTTTCTTCCCCTTCCGGGCGCCCGCCTTCTTCTCCTCGGCGGGGAGGTATTCCAGGATCGCCATCTCCGCCCCGTCGCCCGCGCGGTACCCGGTGCGGACGATCCGCGTGTAGCCGCCCGCGCGCGCCGAGAACCGCCCCGCCAGGCCGGAGAACAGCTTCTCCGTGTTCTTCTTGTCGCTCAGCAGGGAGAAGACGTGCCTTCTCGCGTGGAGCGTGTCCCGCTTCCCCAGGGTGATGAGCCGGTCCGCGAGGCGGCGCAGCTCCTTCGCCTTCGCGACGGTGGTCTCGATCCGCTCCGAGCGGACCAGCGCGTTCATGAGGTTCCGCAGCAACGCCTTCCGGTGGGATGGGTTCCGGCGCAGCTTCCTGTGATCGATCGCATGACGCATGGTGCTTCCTCGTGTCGTGGAGTGGTTTAGTCTTCTTCCCTCGGCGGGCTGAACTTCTCCGGCGTGAAGCTTTCCACCTTCATTCCCAGGGAGAGACCCATCCCGTGCAGGACTTCCTTGATCTCGTTCAGGCTCTTCTTGCCGAAATTCTTCGTCTTCAGCATTTCCTGCTCGGAACGCTGGACCAGCTCGCCGATGTACTTGATGTCGGCGTTCTTCAGGCAGTTGTAGGCGCGGACGGAAAGCTCCAGCTCCTCCACCGGCTTGTACAGGTTCTCGTTGACGGCGCCCGCTTCCAGGATCGCCGGTTCGTCCGGCATTTCCGCTTCCTCGTCGAAGTTGATGAACACGGTCGCCTGTTCCTTCAGGATCTTCGCCGCATACGCCACCGCGTCCGCGGGCAGGATGGAACCGTCGGTCCAGACCTCCAGCAGGAGGCGGTCGTAGTCGGTCTGCTGCCCGACACGGGCGTTCGTCACGGTGAAATTGACCTTCTTGATCGGGGAGAAGATGGCGTCGATGGGGATGGTCCCGATCGGCGCGTTCTCCTCCAGGTTCCGCTCCGCGGGGACGTATCCCTTCCCCATGCGGACGGTCATCTCCATCCGGAGCGTCGCGTTTTCCGACAGCTCCGCGATGTGGCGGTCCTTGTTCAGGATCTCCACCATCGGATCGGCCTGGATGTCCGACGCCTTGACCCGCTTCGGCCCCTTCGCCTCCAGGAAGATCGAGCGCGGTTCGGGCGAGTGCATCCGGAGCCGGATCTCCTTCAGGTTGAGGACGATGTCCGTGGTGTCCTCGACGACACCCGTCATCGTGGAGAACTCGTGCTGCACCCCCTCGATCCGGACCGAGGTGATGGCCCCGCCCTGGAGCGAGGACAGCAGGATCCTCCGGATCGCGTTGCCCAGGGTGGTCCCGTATCCTCTTTCCAGCGGCTCCGCCAGAAACTTGCCGTAGTCGGCGGTGGCCGAATCCGCCTGGATCTCGATGCGGCGCGGCTTGATCAATTGCTTCCAGTTCCTTTGGAACATGCTGCCCCCTTCTTCCGCTCCGGAAGGTTTTACTTCGAATAAAGTTCGACGATCAGCTGCTCCTGGATCGGCTCCTTGATCTCCGCCCGGGTGGGGAGCGTCTTCACCGTTCCCCGGTAGGTTTCCCGGTCCAGTTCCAGCCAGGGAGGAATCCCCTTGCGGACCACCGCGTCCAGCGCCTCGTTGATGCCGACGTTCTTCCGGCTCTTTTCCCGCAGCTCGACTACGTCGCCGGGGCGCACGAGGAAGGAGGGGATGTTCACCTTGCGCCCCCCCACGTTGAAATGCCCGTGCCGGACCATCTGCCGGCTCTCCCGGCGCGTCACCGAGAAGCCCAGCTTGTAGACGACGTTGTCCAGCCTGCGCTCCAGCAGGATCAGGAGGTTGTCGCCCGTCTTCCCCTTCATCTTATCGGCCTTCTCGAAGTAGTTCCGGAACTGCTTCTCGAGCAGGCCGTAGATCCGCTTCGCCTTCTGCTTCTCCCGCAGCTGGACGCCGTAGTCGCTGTGCTTGGGGCGCCGCTGCCCGTGCTGTCCGGGCGGGTATCCCCTCCGCTTGATGGCGCACTTGTCGGTGAAGCAGCGGTCCCCTTTCAGGTAGAGTTCGATTCCCTCTCTCCGGCAGAGCCGGCACACCGCTTCGCGATACCTGGCCAAATCCTGTCCTCCTCTTTCTCGATTCCGCCCCGGCGTTACACCCGGCGCCGCTTCGGCGGGCGGCAGCCGTTGTGCGGGATCGGCGTCACGTCCCGGATATAGTTGATCTTGAGTCCCGCTGCCTGGAGGGTCCGCAGCGCGGCCTCCCTGCCCGACCCGGGCCCCTTGATGTGGACGGAGACGGTGTTGACGCCGTACTCCATCGCCTTCTTGGCGACCTCCTCCGCCGCCACCGTCGCGGCGAAGGGGGTGCTTTTCCTCGATCCCTTGAACCCCTTCGACCCCGAGCTGCCCACGCGAGGGTGTTCCCGTCCGGGTCCGTGATCGTGATGATCGTGTTGTTGAAGGTCGCCTTGATGTGGGCCACGCCCACCGGAACGTTCTTCCGGACCTTCCTCTTTCCTTTCCGCTTCGGTGTTGCCATCGTTCCTCCGGGTTCCCGCGGCAGCGCGGGAAGGGTCTCTTCCCTTTACTTCTTCGGGGCTTCCTTCTTCCGGGCGACCGCGCCCTTGCGCGGCCCCTTCCGGGTCCTCGCGTTCGTGTGGGTCCGCTGCCCGCGGGCGGGCAGCCCCTTGCGGTGGCGCAGCCCCCGGTAGGAGCCCAGGTCCATCAGCCGCTTGATGTTCATGGAGATTTCCTTGCGCAGGTCCCCCTCGACGCGGTAGTTCGCGTCGATGACGTCGCGGATCCGGGCGACCTGGTCCTCGGTCAGGGTGTTCGTCCTCGTCTCGGGGGACACCCGGGCCTCTTCCAGGATCTTCTTCGAGGACGTCGGGCCGATGCCGTAGATATAGGTGAGCGCGGCCCAGATCTGCTTGTTCTTCGGTATGTCGACTCCCGCTATGCGTGCCAAATGCTCCTCCTCGAGCGCGGGGACGCGGCCCCGCGGTTCACGTCAGCCCTGGCGCTGCTTGTGTTTCGGGTTCTCGCAGATGATGCGAACGACGCCTTTCCTCCGGACCACCTTGCACTTCGCGCACATCTTGCGCACCGACGGCCTGACTTTCATCGCGTCCCCCTTCTACTTCGATCGGTAGATGATCCGGCCCCGGGTCAGGTCGTACGGCGTCAGCTGCACCGTGACCCGGTCCCCCGGCAGGATCTTGATGAAGTGCATCCGCATCTTGCCGGAAATGTGCGCGAGCACCTTCATCTTGTTGTCCAGCTCCACCCGGAACATGGCGTTCGGAAGCGGCTCGATCACCGTCCCCTCGACTTCAATGGCTTCTTCCTTCGCCATCGTCCCCTTTGCTCCGCTCCCCTTCCGTTAGGGGAGGCTCAGGATTTTGCAGCCCGCTTCCGTCACGGCGGCCATGTGCTCGAAATGCGCCGACCGCTTCCTGTCGCGCGTGACCACGGTCCAACCGTCCGCGAGGATCTCGACTTCGTATCTCCCCTCGTTCACCATGGGTTCGATCGCCAGCACCATGCCGGGAGCGAGCAGGGGGCCCGTTCCGCTCTCGCCGAAATTGGGGACCTGGGGCTCCTCGTGCAGCATCCGGCCGATCCCGTGGCCGACGAAATCCCGGACGATGGAAAATCCGGCCGCCTCCGCCGTCTGCTGCACGGCGAAGGAGATGTCCCCGATGCGGTTTCCCGGGCGGGTGGCCTCGATCGCCTTCCCCAGCGCCGCCTCGGTCGCGCCCATCAGCTTCGCGGCGCCGTCCGGGACGGCGCCCACGGGGTAGGTCCTCGCCGCGTCGCCGTAGTACCCCTCCCGCACGACGCCGAAATCGATGCTCACGATGTCGCCCTCGCGCAGGACCCGCTTCCGGGAGGGGATCCCGTGGACGACCTCCTCGTTGATGGAGGTGCACAGGTTCGCGGGGTACCCGAGGTACCCCTTGAAGGCTCCCTTGACCCCGTGCCGCTGCACGTACGCCTCGGCGAACGCCTCGAGATCGAAGGTGGCGATCCCGGGCCGGATCATCG
Source organism: Deltaproteobacteria bacterium (assembly GCA_003105225.1). GTDB lineage: Bacteria > Desulfobacterota > Deferrimicrobia > Deferrimicrobiales > Deferrimicrobiaceae > FEB-35. The sequence goes on from PQAK01000119.1 coordinate 4,253, forward strand.
ATTTCACTTCTTCAAAGAACTGCCCCACGATGGCGCCTGCGCGCCGCATCGCCTCGATCTCGGGAGGCGACTTGATGATGATCATGCGCTATTGGAGGATCTTCGCGATGCCCGCGTAGATCGCGTCGATGTCCCCGGTGGCCCGCACGGACCGGATCTTGCCGGACCCCTGGTAGTAGCGGAGCAGCGGTTCCGTCATCTTCTTGTAGTTCACGAGCCGGGTCCGGATCGTCTCTTCCTTGTCGTCGTCCCGCTGGATCAGGGCCGTTCCGCACTTGTCGCACTTCCCGGCCGCCTTCGGCGGGTTGAACTTCACGTGGTACATGGCCCCGCACCCCGTGCACGTCCGGCGGCCGCACAGCCGCTCCATCAGCTCCTTCTCGTCGACCTCGAGGGACAGGACCACGCGGATCTCCTTATTCAGCTCCTTCGTCACGCGGTCGAGCGCCTCGGCCTGGGGGATCGTCCGGGGGAACCCGTCCAGGATGAACCCTTTCGCGCAGTCCGGCGCCTGGAGCCGGTCCTTCACGATCCCGATCACCACCTCGTCCGGGACGAGGCCGCCCTGGTCCATGAACGACTTGGCCTGCCTCCCCATCTCCGTCCCTTGTTTCACGGCCTCCCGGAGCATGTCGCCCGTGGAGATCTGGGGGATCGAGAATTGCGCGGCGATCTTCTTGGCCTGCGTGCCCTTTCCGGCGCCGGGAGGCCCCAGCAGGATGATTCCGAGCATCGGCTTACGTCCTCCTCCCCTTGATTTGGCCCTTCTTGAGGAATCCCTCGTAATGCCGGGTGATCAGGTGCGATTCGATCTGCTGGATCGTGTCCATCGCGACGCCCACGACGATCAGCAGGCCGGTTCCGCCGAAGTAGAACGGAACGTTGAAGCGGGAGATCAGGATGCTGGGCAGCACGCAGATGACGGACACGTAGAGCGCCCCGCCCAGCGTGATGCGCGTGAGGATCTTGTCGATGTACTCGGCGGTCTTTTTCCCGGGCCGGATCCCGGGAACGAACCCCCCGTATTTTTTCATGTTGTCCGCGACGTCCACGGGGTTGAACGTGACCGCGGTGTAGAAATAGCAGAAAAAGATGATGAAGGCCACGTACAGGCTCTCGTACGGCCAGCTGCCGGGCGTGAGGGCCTGGGAGATCCTCTCGGTGACCGGGTGCTTGATGAAGCTCGCCAGCGTCGCGGGAAACAGCAGGATCGACGACGCGAAGATCGGCGGAATGACGCCCGCCGTGTTCACCTTCAGCGGCAGGTGCGTGCTCTGCCCGCCGTAGACCCTCCTGCCGACGATCCTCCGCGCGTACTGCACCGGTATCCTGCGGTGGGCGCGCTCGAAGAAGATGATGAACCCGACGACCGCGACCATGAGGGCGAGGATGAGGATGCCGATGAACAGGCTCATCTCGCCCGTCCGGATCAGGGTCACCGTGCGGACCAGCCCGCTGGGGAACCGGGCGACGATGCCGGCGAAGATGATCAGGGAGATCCCGTTCCCGATCCCCCGCTCCGTGATCTGCTCGCCGAGCCACATGATGAAGGCCGTCCCCGAGGTCAGCGTGATGACCGTGAGGAGGCGGAACCCCCATCCCGGGGCGTAGACCACGGAGGCCCCGCCCGTGCCGACGCTCTCGAGCCCCACGGCGATCCCCATCCCCTGGATCACGGAAAGCACGATCGTTCCGTACCGGGTGTACTGGGTGATCTTCCGGCGCCCGAGCTCCCCCTCCTTGGACAGCTTCTCCAGCTGGGGGATGACGACGGTCAGCAGCTGCAGGATGATCGAGGCGCTGATGTACGGCATGATCCCGAGCGTGAAGATGGAGAAGCGGCTGAGCGCCCCTCCCGAGAACATGTCGATCAGGCCGAACAGCGTCCCCGACTGGCTCGCGAAGATCGCGGAGAGCGCCTGGTTGTCGATTCCCGGGGTCGGGATGTAGACGCCGATCCGGTACACGATGAGCAGGGCGCAGGTGACCAGGATCCGCTTCTTGAGCTCCGGCACCTTGGTGATGTTCTGGAAACCGGTCAGCAAGGAGCGATCACCTCCAGGGTCCCGCCCGCGGCCGTCACCTTATCGGCGGCCGCGCGGCTCGCCTTGTCGACTTTCACCGTCAACGGGCGGTTCACCTCCCCGTCGGCCAGCAGTTTCACCCCGTCCCGGACCCGGTTGACCAGCCCGGCGGCCCGCAAGGCGTCGACGTCGACGACCGTGCCCGCATCGAACCGGTTCAGGTCCTTCACGTTCACGACGGCATATTCCTTCCGGAAGGGATTGGTGAACCCGCGCTTCGGAAGCCGCCGCTGCAACGGCATCTGACCGCCTTCGTACCCGGGCTTCGTGCCGCCGCCGCTGCGGGCGCGCAATCCCTTGTGCCCCCGCCCGGAGGTCTGCCCCAGGCCGGAGCCCTGCCCCCGTCCGACCCGCTTCTTCGCGCTCGTGGCCCCTTTCGCGGGACGCAACTCGGAAAGCTTCATCGGGACTCTCCCATCTCCTCCACCCGGAGAAGGAACTTGACCTTTTCCACCATCCCCCGGATCTCGGGGGTATCCTTGCGCACCACGGACCGGTTGACGTGCGTCAGCCCCAGCCCCCGGACCACCCGGCGGTGCGCCTCGCGATGGCCGCTCAATCCGCGCGTCAACGTGATCTTCAAGGTTTTGCTCATGCCGACGCCTCTTCTTCCTTCGGCCCGCGGGTCCCCGAGATCTGGGCGGGAGTCCGCAGCTGGCTCAGGCCGTTGATGGCCGCCTTCACGAGATTGTGCGGGTTGTTGCTCCCGAGCGACTTCGTGAGGATGTTCGAGATCCCGGCGGACTCGATGACCGCCCGCACCCCGCCGCCGGCGATGACGCCGGTCCCCGGGGAGGCCGGCCGGATCACGACCCGGCTGGCGCCGAACTCTCCCATCACCTCGTACGGGATCGTCCCGTTCACCAGGGGGACCTCGATCAGCGACCGCTTCGCGTTCTGCACCGCCTTGCGGATCGCGTCGGGGACCTCGTTCGCCTTCCCCAGGCCCGTCCCGACGTGCCCGTTCCCGTCGCCGACGACGACCACGGCGCTGAAGGAGAACCGCCGGCCGCCCTTGACGACCTTGGCGACGCGGCTGATGTGCACGACGCGGTCCTTGAGCTCCAGACCTTCCGGATTCACTCTCTTCAAACGTCCCTCCCTGTACGCTCGCTCGAAAGCGTTAGAATTCCAGGCCCGATTCCCGGGCGCCGTCCGCGAGAGCCTTGATCCGCCCGTGATAGAGGAAGCCGTTCCTGTCGAAAACCACCTTGCGGATATTGTGCTCGGCAGCCTTCCTGCCGATCAGCTCGCCCACCTTCTTCGCGGCGTCGCTCTTCTTCAATCCCTCGATCTCGCCTCGGATTTCCGGGCTCAAGGTCGAGGCCGCGAGGATCGTCGAGCCCGTGGAATCGACCACGAGCTGCGCGTAGATGTGCTTCGCGCTCCGGAACACCGAGAGGCGAGGACGCTGCTCCGTTCCGAAGATCCGGGTCCGGACCCTTGCCTTCCGCTTCTGCCGTGCTTCTTCCCGCATATTGGTCTGGCTCATGGCTCGTGCTGCTCCGTCCTGGGATTTCCCTGCCCCCGGTGGGTCCGGGTTATTTGCCGGCCGCCTTGCCCACCTTCTTGATCAGTTTCTCCCCGCGATACCGGATCCCCTTGAGCTTGTACACGTCCGGCCGCCGGAGCCTGCGGATCCTGGCCGCGGTCTCCCCGACCAGCTCCTTGTCGATCCCGTTGACCTTGATGACGGTGTTCGCCTCGACCTCCGCGCTGATCCCCTCCGGCAGCGGAAAGACCACCGGGTGGGAGTATCCCAGGGCGAGGTGCAGCGCCCCCTTCTTGGCCTCGGCCTTGTATCCGACCCCGACGATGTCCAGGGTCTTCGTGAACCCCTCCGTCACCCCCTTGACCATGTTGGCCACGACGGTGCGGTACATCCCGAACAGGTTCCGCCGGTCCGCCGAACCGAGCGACAGGACGATCTTCCCCTCCGCGACGTCCACCTTCACCGGGCCGGGGATGGGCCGCGACAGCTTCCCCTTCTTCCCGGAGACGACCATGCTGCCGTCCTGCAGCTGCACGGTCACCCCGGAAGGTAGAACCACCGGAACTTTGCCGATTCTGGACATCTCATCCCTCCGAAAGTGGACCCCGAAAGCCGCCTACCATACCTCGCAGAGCAGTTCCCCGCCGATGGAGAGCTTCTTCGCCTTTTCCCCGGTCATGACCCCCCGGGACGTGGAGATGATGGCGACCCCGAAGCCGTTCTTCACGGTCGGGATGTCGTCCTTCCCCACGTACACCCTCCGGCCGGGGCGGCTCACCCGTTTCATCCCCTTGATCGCGTAGCCCGCCTCGGGAACGCTCTTCAGGAAGATCTTGAGGGTGGGCTGGTTCTTCTCGGCGATCACCCGGAAATTCCGGATGAAGCCCTCTTCCTTCAGGATCCGGGCGACGTTCTCCAGCACGTGGGAGCAGGGCAATTCCAGCTGCTCGAACCGCGCCATCTGGGCGTTGCGGATCCTCGCCAGCAGGTTCGATACATGGTCGTTGATGGCCATCGCCCCTCCCCTACCAGCTCGCCTTGATCACGCCGGGGAGCTCGCCCCGCAGGGCCAGCTCCCGGAGGCAGATCCGGCACAGGCGGAACTTGCGATAGAAGGCGCGGGGCCTTCCGCAGCGGGGGCAGCGGTTATATTTCCGAACCCCGAATTTCGGCGTCCTCTTCGCCTTTGCGGCAATCGACTTCTTGGCCAAATCCCCTCCTCCTCTTCTTCCCTAGGCCCGGAACGGCATCCCGAGGAGGCGAAGCAGTTCCATCCCCTCCTCGTCGGTGCGGGCGGTGGTTACGATCGTTATGTTCATACCCTTGATTTTGTCTATTTTATCGTAGTTTATCTCCGGGAATATGATCTGTTCCTTGATGCCCAGGGTATAGTTGCCGCGGCCGTCGAATCCCTTGGGGGAGACTCCCTTGAAGTCGCGCACGCGGGGGAGCGCCACGGCCAGCAGCTTGTCGAGGAAGTGATACATCCGGTCGCGCCGGAGCGTCACCTTCATCCCGATGGGGACGCCGGCCCGCAGCTTGAAGTTCGAGATGCTTTTCCGGGCCTTCGTGATCACGGGCTTCTGCCCGGCGATGATCCCGATCTCTTCCGCCGCCGAGTCCAGGATCTTGATGTTTTCGATCGCCTCGCCCAGTCCCATGTTGATGATGACCTTGTCAAGCTTCGGGACCTGCATCGGGTTCTTGTACCCGAACTTCTCCTTCAGCTTGGGGACGACTTCCGACTTGTAGACATCGTTCAACCTTGCCATGTCCGTTCACCCCTGTCCGCCCCCGCCGGGCGGGCGACCGCTATTTTTTCTTTTCCTCGAGAATGTCCCCGCACCGCTTGCAGGTGCGGTGTTTCTCCCCCGACGCGTCCACGCGCATCGCGATGCGCGAGGGCTTGTTGCACTTGTCGCACATGATGAGGACGTTGGAGTACGCCAACGCGGCCTCCTTCTCGATGATGCCTCCCTGGGGGTTGGTCTTCCCGGGCTTCACGTGGCGCTTCACCATGTTCACCTTCTCGATGACGATGCGCCCCTTCTCCCGGTCGATTTTCAGGACCCGGCCGACTTTCCCCTTTTCCCTGCCGGTCATGACCTTGACGATGTCGTTTTTCTTCACGTGCAGCGTGCCCTCGGGCATATCGCTTCCTCTCCCCCCCGCCCTACAGGACTTCGGGCGCCAGGGATATGATCTTCATGAATTTCTTGGCCCGGAGCTCCCGGGCCACCGGCCCGAAGATGCGGGTGCCGATCGGCTCCATCTGGGGGTTGATCAGCACCGCCGAGTTCTGGTCGAACCGGAGGTAGCTGCCGTCCGCCCGCCCGACCTCCTTGGTCGTCCGGACCACGACGGCCTTGTAGACGTCCCCCTTCTTCACCTTCCCGTGGGGGATTGCCTCCTTGACGCTCACGACGATGATGTCGCCGACGCCCGCGTACCTGCGCCTGCTGCCGCCCAGCACCTTGATGCAGCAGAGGCGCTTCGCGCCGGAGTTGTCGGCGGCGTCCAGCATGGTCTGCATTTGGATCATGGCGTACGCTCTCCGCTCTTGGGGTTACCGGACCACCGGCCGCTCGATCAGCCGGCCGACGCGCCACCGCTTCTCCTTGCTCAAGGGGCGCGTCTCGACGATCTCCACCCGGTCGCCGACCCGGAACTCGTTCTTCTCGTCGTGCGCCTTGTAGGTCGTCCGGCGCTTCACGTATTTCTTGTACACGGGGTGCGGAACCAGCCGCTCCACGCGGACCACGACCGTCTTGTCCATCCGGTCGCTCACCACCGTCCCCACCTTGGTCTTCCGAATCCCCCGGCTCTCCATCGCTGTCTCCGCACCCATCTTAATTGGCCTTCCCTTCCGCCGCCCGGGACTTCCCGCGCAGGAGCGTGATCACGCGCGCCAGGTCCCGCCTGCGGTTGCGGATCAGCATCTTGTTGTCCAGCGCGGACGCCGCGCGCTTCATCTTCAGGCGGAAGATCTCGTCGCGCAGCTCCCGCTCCTTCTGGCGGAGCTCCTCCGCCGCCATCTCTTTCCATTCTCTCCGCTTCATGGGCGCCTACCCCTCCCTCGACAGGAACTTCGTCTGTATCGGGAGCTTGTGTCCCGCCAGCCGGAAGGCCTCGCGGGCCGTCGCTTCGTCGACCCCCTCGATCTCGTACAGGACGCGGCCGGGCTTCACCACGCAGACCCACTCCTCGGGCGCCCCCTTCCCCTTCCCCATGCGGGTCTCGGCGGGCTTCTTCGTGATCGGCTTGTCGGGGAAGATCCGGATCCAGATCTTCCCGCCGCGCTTGATGAACCGCGTCATGGCGACGCGCGCGGCCTCGATCTGCCGGGAGGTGATCCACCCCGCCGCGGAGGCCTTGACGCCGTAATCGCCGAAGTTGAGCGTGCTGCCCGCCAGCGATTTGCCGCGCCGCCGGCCTTTCTGCGTCTTGCGGAACTTCACCCTCTTGGGAGCCAGCATCGATCCTTACTCTCCTATTCGGTTTTCGAAGCGGGGGCGACGGAGGGCAGTATCTCTCCCTTGTAGATCCACACTTTCACCCCGATCGTACCGTACGTGGTCCTCGCCTGCGCGAACCCGTAATCGATGTCGGCCCGCAGGGTGTGCAGCGGTACGCGCCCTTCGCGGTACCATTCCGTCCGCGCCATTTCCGCCCCGCCCAGCCGTCCCGCGACCTGGATCTTGATCCCCTTCGCGCCGAGCTTCATCGAGGAGAGGACGGTCTTCTTCATCGCGCGCCGGAAGGCCACGCGCCGCTCCAGCTGCATCGCGACGTTCTCCGCCGTCAGCTGGGCGTCGGTCTCCGGCCTGCGGATCTCCTGGATCGTGATGGACACCTCGCGGTCCGTGAACTTCAGGAGGTCCTTCTTGAGGTTCTCGATCTCCGCCCCCTTCTTCCCGATGACGATCCCCGGGCGGGCGGTGTGGATGACGACGTGCACGCGGTTCGACTTCCGCTCGATCTCCACGGCCGCCACGCCGGCGTGGACCAGCCGGCCCTTGACGTAGGACCGGATGCGGAGATCCTCTTGCAGGTAGTGGGCGTATTCCTTCTCCGAATACCACCGCGACCGCCACGTCTTGATGATCCCCAGCCGAAACCCGTACGGATGCGTCTTCTGTCCCAAAAGTCCCTCCTTATTTCACGCTGCGCGGCATCAAAGGATCCGTTTACGCTTCATCGACCACGATCGTGATGTGACTGGACCGCCTGCGGTACCGGTGCGCGCGTCCCATCGGCGCCGGGCGGAATCGCTTCATGGACGCCCCGAGGTCGACGTAGGCCTGCTTCACGTACAGGGTGTCCAGGTCGATGACGCCCGTCTGCCCCGCGTTCGCCACGGCCGAATCGAGCACCTTCTTCACGACCGCGGCGGAGGCCTTCTTCGCCAGGTTCAGGACCGTCCGCGCCTCGGAGACCTTCTTCCCGCGGATCAGGTCGACCACCAGCCGCGCCTTCCTGGGAGACACGCGCATGAACTTCGCCGTCGCTCTTGTTTCCATCGCACCCTCTCCTTCAACGCGCCCTTACTTCTTGACCTTCGCCTTGCGGTCCCCGGAATGGCTGTGGAAGGTCCTCGTCGGGGAGAACTCGCCGAGCTTGTGCCCCACCATGTTCTCGGTCACGAACACCGGCATGAACTTCCTGCCGTTGTGGACCGCGAACGTGTACCCGACCATGTCGGGGGTGATCGTCGACCGCCGGGACCAGGTCTTGATGACCTTCTTCTCCCCCGTGTCGACCGCCTTGCGCACCTTGCGCATCAGCCCTTCCTCTACGTACGGTCCCTTCTTTATGGATCGCGCCACTTTGCCCTCGCCCCTTGTCCGTTATTTCCTGCGCTTGACGATGTACCGGTCCGTGGACGGGTTCTTCCGCGTCTTGTACCCCTTCGTCGGCTTGCCCCAGGGCGTGCAGGGATGCCGCCCGCCGGAGGACTTGCCCTCCCCGCCGCCCAGCGGGTGGTCGACGGGGTTCATCGCCACGCCCCGCACGGTCGGCCTCGTGCCCAGCCAGCGGCTCCGCCCGGCCTTGCCCAGGGAGACGTTTTCCTGCTCCACGTTGCTGAGCTGCCCGATGGTGGCCCGGCAGTCCACCGGCACCATCCGCACCTCGCCCGACGGCAGCTTCAGGTGGGCCTGCTTGCCTTCCTTGGCCATCAACTGGGCGGCCGAACCCGCAGCCCGGGCCATCTGGCCGCCCTTCCCCGGCTTCAGCTCCACGTTGTGCACCAGGGTGCCCACCGGGATGTTGCGGATGGGGAGCGCGTTCCCCGGCTTGATGTCGGCGCCCGCGCCGGAGACGACCGTGTCCCCCACGGACAGCCCGACCGGGGAGAGGATGTACCGCTTCTCCCCGTCCGCGTAGTGCAGCAGCGCGATGCGGGCGGAGCGGTTCGGGTCGTATTCGATCGCCGCGACCGTCGCCGGGATGTCCTTCTTGTCCCTCTTGAAATCGACGATGCGGTATTTCTGCTTGTGCCCGCCCCCGTGATGCCGGCACGTGATCGATCCCTGGTTGTTCCGGCCTCCCGTGCTCCGCTTCTTCTCCACGAGCCTCCGTTCCGGCGGCTTCGGGGTCAGGTCCTCGTTGGTGAGGACCGTCATCGCCCGTACGCCGGGAGAGGTCGGCTTGAATTTCCGGATTCCCATGTGGTTCGTCTCCTTCCCGTGCCGTCCGTCACACGCCTTCGAAGAACTCGATCTTGTCGCCTTCCTTCAGCGTGACGATCGCCTTTTTCCACCCGGGCCGCAGTCCCACCGTCCGGCCCCGGCGCTTGACCTTGCCGGCGATGATCATCGTGCGGACGCCCACGACCTTCACCTTGAACAGCTTCTCCACGGCTTCCTGGATCTGCTTCTTCTTCGCCCGCCGGTCGACCTGGAAGGAGACGGCGTTGGAGGTCCCCTTGAGCAGCGTGGCCTTCTCGGTGATCAGGGGTTTCTTCAGGATGGCGGATGGATTCATCGTCCGAGCACCTCCGTCAGTTTTTCGAGGGCCGGGCGGGTGATCACCAGCTGGTCGTACGACAGGACGTCATAGACGTTCAGGGCGGACACCGGAAGCGCCTTGAAGGAGCGCAGGTTCCGGATGCCCAGCCGCAGGTTGCCCGGAGAGCCGTCGACCACCAGCAGCGCCTCCGACAGCCCGAGGGCGCCCGCCACCTTGAGGAACTCCTTCGTCCTGGGGGCGGAGAGATCCAGGTCGTCCACCAGCAGGATCTTGTTCTCCTTCGCCTTGACGCTCAGGGCGGAGCGCAGCGCCGCCTTCATGACCTTCCGGTTCACCTTGATCTCGTAGCCGCGCGGATGGGGGCCGAACACCGTCCCCCCGCCCCGCAGCAGCGGCGAGCGCGAGCTTCCCATGCGGGCCCTGCCGGTCCCCTTCTGCTTGAACGGCTTCTTCCCGCCGCCGGAGATGTCTTTCCGGGTTTTCGTGTCCGCGGTTCCCTCGCGCCGCGCGGCAAGCGCGGCCACGACGACGTGGTGCAGGAGATGCGGCTTCACCTCGGCCCCGAAGACGGCCTCCGGCAGCTCCACCGTCTCCTTCACCTGCCGTTCCTTGTCGACCAGATCCAGCGTAGCCATCATCGACTCCTGTCAATTGCCTTTCTTCACCGCGTGCCTTACGAAAACGAGGCTGTTCCTGGCTCCCGGCACCGCGCCGCGGACCAGCAGGAGGTTCTGCTCGGGCCGCACGCCGACCACCTGCAGGTTGAGGATCGTCACCTTCTCGTTCCCGTAATGGCCGGCCATCTTCATGTTCTTGATGACCCGGGAGGGATAGGCGGAGGCCCCGATCGAGCCGGGGGCCCGGTGGAACATCGAGCCGTGCGTCGCCCGCCCGCCCTTGAAATTCCATCGCTTGATGACGCCGGCGAACCCCCTGCCCTTGGTGTGCCCGGTCACGTCGACGACGTCGCCTTCCTTGAAGATGTCGACCTGGATCTCCTGGCCGGCGTCCAGCGGGGACCCGGAGGCGATCCGCATCTCCTTGAGCGCCCCGAACGCGCCCTTGCCCGCCTTCCGGAAATGCCCGATCATCGGCTTGCCGACCCGGTGCGCCTTCTTCGGGACGAACCCGATCTGGACCGCGTCGTACCCGTCGGACTGGACCGTCTTCCGCTGCACCACGGTGCACGGACCCGCCTCGATCACCGTCACGGGGATCACCTTCCCCTCGGCGTCGAACACCTGGGTCATCCCCAGCTTCTTTCCCAAGATCCCGGTCGTCATGGCTCGCACCTTGCCGTTTCGTTCATTGGGTTACGGTTCCTGCTGCAACCGCTACAGCTTGATCTCGACCTCGACGCCCGCCGGGAGGTCCAGCTTCATCAGCGCGTCGATCGTCGCCGCCGGCGGCTCGTGGATGTCCAGGAGACGCTTGTGCGTCCGGATCTCGAACTGCTCCCGGCTCTTCTTGTCCACGTGCGGCGAGCGGTTCACGGTGAACCGCTCGATCTTCGTCGGCAGGGGGATCGGCCCCGCCACCTTGGCTCCCGTCTGCTTGGCCTTTTCGACGATTTCCCCGGTCGCCTTGTCCAGGAGCTTGTAGTCGAAGGCCTTCAGCCGGATGCGGATCTTCTGATGCTCGATCGCCACGGGTCTCCCCCTCTTTGCTTTCGGTTATTCCAGGATCTCCGCGACGACGCCGGCGCCCACGGTGCGCCCGCC
>PQAK01000120.1 GCA_003105225.1 Deltaproteobacteria bacterium
GCAGGCCGAGGCCGAGCGGGAGCGGCGCGCCAAGGTCATCGGCGCCGAAGGGGAGTTCCAGGCGGCGCAGAAGCTCTCCGACGCGGCGAAGATCATCGCCGAGAACCCGATCGCGCTGCAGCTGCGCTACCTGCAGACGCTGCGGGAGGTGGCGGCCGAGAACAACTCGACGACCATCTTCCCGGTCCCGATCGACCTGTTCACCCCGTTCATGGAGATCGCGAAAGCCATGAAAGGCACGATCCCGCCGGCGGGCGGCGCGCCCCCCCGGGGATAAGATCTTGCCGATGCGCCGCCGCCGCGTGGCATCGGGGAGCGCCGTCTTTGCCGCCGCGCTCCTTCTTTTTTCCGGGGCCGCCGCCTTGCAGTTCGGGGGGTGCGCGGGGGCCCCGCCGAGGGGGGAAAAGCCTTCCGCGGCGGAGGCGCCGCCGGCCGTGGGGGTCCCTCCGGCTGCGCCCCGTCCGCCGGCCCCTGCGGCGGCTCCTCCCCCGGCGCCGCTCCCGCAGGTCCGCACGCCGTCCGCATCCGGGCGGCCCGTGCGCGTCCTGCTGGGAGCGCCGCGCAAAGCGCTTTCGATCGGGGGGGAATCGATCCGGGCATGGAATGCGGCCGGGGCCCCGGTGGCCGAGCGCAGCGGGGCGGTGGACCTTTCCGCGAACGGGGAGAAGATCCGGTGGGGCCGGGAGACAACCCTGCCTTCGCCGATCGACGTCGCCGCTCCTTCCGGCCTGCGCATCGACGGGAAGCAGCTGGTCGGCCGGATCCGGGTCTCGGCCCGAAACGGCAGACTCCTGGCGGTGGCGGTGGTGCCGCTGGAGGAGTACGTCGCGGCGGTCGTCAGCCGGGAGGCCCCGGTCTCCTTCCACATCGAGTCCCTCTCGGCCCTGGCGGTGGCCGTGCGGACCTACGTCCTGCAGTCCATGGAGAAGCCGCGGGAGCCGACCCATGACGTCGTGGCCGGGGTGGAGGACCAGGTATACGACGGGAGGGACGGCATCGCGGAGGTTTCCCGGAAGGCGGCCGAGTCGACGAGAGGGCAGGTACTGGCCTACGGGGGAGGGCTCGCGCGCGCGGTGTACCACTCCACCTGCGGGGGATCGACGGAAACCGCGAAAGACGCCTGGGGGACCGACGTGCCGTACCTTCGGTCCATCGCATGCGACGACTGCCGGGACAGCCCCTCGTACCGGTGGGATTACCGGATGGACGCCCGGGAGGGCAGGAAGGTGGCGCTCTCGCTCGGAGTGCGGGCGGACAAGGGTTTACGGATCGAGATTACGGGACGGTCCTCCACGGGCAGGGCGAGCCGGATGCGGATCGCATCGGGAGGGGTGTCCCGCGAGATCTCCGCCGCCGCCTTCCGCCGCGAGGCCGGCTATGCGCGCGTGAAAAGCCTGATGATGGAGATCGTTCCGGTCGGCAACGGCTGGGTGTTCACGGGCCGGGGATACGGCCATGGCGTGGGGATGTGCCAGTGGGGCGCCGACGGCATGGCGAAGCGGGGAAAGACCTTCCAGGAAATCCTTTCGCGCTATTACCCGGGGACCGTGCTTTCGCGGAGCACGCCCTGAAGACCGGGGAACTCGATTACCCGCTGCCGCCTGAACTGATCGCCCAGTCGCCGGCGCGGAAACGGCGCGATTCGCGACTGATGGCGGTCTGCCGGCGGACGGGGGAGATCCGCCACGTGCGGTTCCCGGACTTCGCCGGGCTGCTTCGGCGGGGCGATCTTCTCGTGCTGAACGACACGCGGGTGATCCGGGGCAGGCTCCGGGCGAGAAAGTCGACCGGGGCGGCCGTCGAGGTCCTCCTCCTGTCCCCCCGCGACGAGCCGGATCCCGCCGGGGGGGAGACCTGGGAAGCCCTGGCGCGCCCGTCGAAGCGGCTGCGGGAAGGGATGTCCTTTTGCGTGGGGGACCGGCTGGAGGTCGCGCTCCTGCGCCGGCTGGGGGAGGGAAGGTGGTCGGTGCGGCTTTCCGCTCCCGGGTCCGTCCCCGAAGCGCTCGAGCGCGCCGGCGAGGTCCCCCTGCCGCCGTATATCCGGAGGAAGGCGGGCGACCCGCTCCTGTCGATGGATGCGGAGCGGTACCAGACGGTGTACGCGCGGCGGCCGGGCTCCGTCGCCGCTCCCACCGCCGGCCTTCACTTCGAAAAGGAGCTCCTCGCGGAAATCGCCTCCGCGGGGGTGTCGACGGCCATGGTGACCCTGTCGATCGGGTACGGGACGTTTTCCACGATCCGCGCCGGGCAGGTGGAGGACCATCGGATCCACGCCGAACGGTATCGGCTGGAGGGGGGGGCCGCCGCCGCGGTGGCGGAGGCAAGGGAAAGAGGGGGGCGCGTCGTCGCGGTGGGGACCACGAGCCTGAGGACGCTGGAGACGTGCGCCGTCCCCGGGGGCCTCGTCGCGCCGTCCTCCGGCACGACCCGGCTGTTCATCACCCCGGGCTACCGGTTCCGCGCCGTGGACGCCCTGCTGACCAATTTCCATCTTCCCCGGTCGAGCCTGCTGGCGCTCGTCATGGCGTTCGGCGGAACGGACCTGGTCCGGGAGGCGTACCGGCTGGCGGTTGCGGAGCGGTACCGGTTCTTCAGCTACGGCGACGCGATGTTCCTCTACTGAGGGCGGCGGGATGGCGATCGGTTTCAGGATCGAGGCGCGGGACGCCGGGACGGCCGCCCGCGCGGGGACGGTGACGACCGAAAACGGATCGTTTCCGACCCCGGCGTTCATGCCGGTCGGAACGTCGGCCGCCGTCAAGGGGGTATGGCCCGTCCAGCTTCGCGAGATGGGGTACGCGTGCGTGCTCTCCAACACGTACCACCTGTACCTGCGCCCCGGCCACGAGCGGGTGCGCGGCCTGGGAGGGCTCCACCGGTTCATGGGGTGGGACGGCTCGATCCTGACCGACAGCGGCGGGTTCCAGGTCTTCTCCCTGAGCGCGCTGCGGAAGGTGACCGACGAGGCGGTGACCTTCCGGTCCCATATCGACGGATCGCTGCACGCGCTCTCGCCGGAGCTTGCGGTCTCCGCGCAGGAAGCGCTGGGATCGGACATCCGGATGGTCCTGGACGAATGCGTCGAATACCCCGCGGGGCGCAGGGAGGTGGAGGAGGCGGTGCGGCGGACGACCCTCTGGGCGCGCAGGAGCCTCGACGCCGGCCGCCGCGCGGAGGGAGGGCTGTTCGGGATCGTCCAGGGAGGAATGTTCCCGGACCTGCGGAAGCGAAGCGCGGACGAGATCGGCTCGATGGAATTCCCGGGATATGCCATCGGGGGGGTGAGCGTCGGCGAGGGGAAGGACCTCCTGCGGGAAACGGTGTCCTTCACCGCCCCGTTGCTTCCGGAGGGGAAACCCCGGTACCTGATGGGCGTCGGAACGCCCGCGGACATCCTGTTCGCCGTCTCCCGCGGCGTGGACATGTTCGACTGCGTCCTGCCCACCCGCAATGCCCGCAACGGGATGCTGTTCACCTCGGCGGGGCCGCTGGTCGTCAAGCAGGCCCGCTTCGCGGATGATCCTCTTCCGCCCGACGAGAAGTGCGAGTGTCCGACCTGCCGGTCCTTCTCGCGGGCCTACCTGCGCCACCTGTACCTGCAGAAAGAGATCCTGTCCCCGATGCTGATGACCGTCCATAACCTGTACTACTACGCGCGGTGGATGGAGCGGATCCGGCAGGCAATTAGGGTTGGAAATTTCGGGGAATTTGTGAAAGAATCTCTCGGTTCAGGCAACGATTAGCTTCCGGCGGAGGTCACGGCGATGCTGGTTACGGGGATGGCGTACGCGATGGGCTCGAAAGGCGCGGGGGGAGGCGGCGGCATCGAGGTCCTCGTGCTGCCGTTGCTGTTTTTCGGGATTTTCTACCTCCTGGTGTTCCGGCCCCAGCAGAAGCAGGCGAAGAAGCAGCGCGAGTTCCTGCAGAACCTCAAGGTGGGGGACCGCGTGGTCACGAGCGGCGGGCTCCACGGCGAGATCACCGGGCTGACCGATACGACCCTCACCCTCGAGGTCGCCGACCGGGTGCGCGTCAAGGTGACCCGCTCCGCGGTGACGGGAAAGAGCCAGGACGCGGCCGCCCCGGAAGCCAAGACGGCCAAGAACTGATCGGTAAGGGAAACGAAGGCGCGGAAAGGAGCGATTCGGGGACCATGTGGAAGAGCATCCAGTGGAGGGCCGCGCTGATCGCCGTCCTGACGGCGGTCTCCATCGCGGTGGTCCTGCCGAGCCTCACGGACAACCTGCCGGAGACCTGGCAGAAGAAGACGCCGAAGATCCACCTGGGGCTCGATCTCCAGGGAGGGGTCTTCCTCCGCCTGGCCGTGGAGATCGACAAGGCCATCGAGAACACCACCCTGCGGTACGCCGACGACGCGCGCTCGATCTGCCGCGAGAAGGGGATCCCCGTGCTGGGGTGGCAGAAAGAGGGGATGGACGGGTTCTCGCTCAAGTTCCCCCCCGGGGACTTCGCGACGCGGGCCCTGACGCTGTTGAAGGAGGAACTGGGCTCGCTCGACTTCTCCCTCGGGCAGACCGGTCCCGCGGGCGCCACGATCGCGGGCCGGATGAAGCCCGCCGAGGTCCAGGCGATCCGCATGAACGCCGTGGGCCAGGGAGTCGAGACGATCCGCAACCGGATCGACCAGTTCGGCGTCCGGGAGCCGCAGATCATCGCGGAGGGCGAGGACCGGATCGTCATCCAGCTCCCGGGCGTCAAGGACCAGCAGCGCGCCATCGAGCTCGTCGGCAAGACGGCCCTGCTCGAGTTCAAGCTGGTCGACGAGGGGGCGAGCGTCGAGGAGGCCCTGAAGGGGAACATCCCCGAGGACGACCAGATCCTCTACCAGAGATCCCAGGACGTGCAGACCGGGAGGACGAGCAAGACGCCCCTGCTGGTCAAAAAGCGCGCGGTGCTGACCGGGGACACGATCAAGACCGCGAAGGTGAACTTCGGGTCGCAGCGCGGCGGCGCCTACGTCTCGCTCTCCTTCGATCCGCGGGGCACGAAGATCTTCGACCGGGTCACCGCCGAAAACGTGAAGCGCCGGCTGGCGATCGTCCTCGACGACACCGTCTACTCCGCCCCCGTCATCCAGGAGCGGATCTCCGGCGGCGAGGCGCAGATCACGGGCGACTTCACCGCCGAGCAGGCTTCCGACCTGGCGATCGTCCTGCGGGCGGGATCGCTGCCCGCCCCCGTGAAGGTCATCCAGAACGTGACCGTCGGCCCGTCGCTCGGGCGGGACTCCATCCAGAAGGGGGTGCGCGCCGCCCTCATCGGCGCCTTCCTCGTGGTGGTCTTCATGGCGGTCTACTACCGGTTCGCGGGGCTGGTGGCCGACTTCGCCCTGGTCTTCAACATCCTCTTCCTGCTGTCCGGGATGGCGCTTCTCGAAGCGACCCTCACCCTGCCGGGGATCGCGGGGATCATCCTGGCGATCGGGATGGCGGTCGATTCCAACGTGCTGATCTTCGAGCGCATCCGGGAGGAGATCCGGGCGAAGAAGACGGTGCGCGCGGCGATCGACGCGGGGTACGACAAGGCGTTCTGGACGGTGGTCGACTCCCACGTGACCACGCTGATCACCGCGGTGATCCTCTTCCAGTTCGGCACCGGGCCGATCAAGGGGTTCGCCGTGACGCTCTCCATGGGCGTGGCGATCAACCTCTTCACCGCGCTCGTCTGCACCAAGGTCGTGTTCGACTACCTCAACGCCAAGAAGCCGATGCAGGCGCTGAGCATCTAGGAAGGGCAAGGGGACCCAGCGGCCATGATGGAGCTCGTCAAGAACACCCGCATCGACTTCATGGGAGTCAGGAAATACGCATTCGCCGTCTCGGCCCTCCTGGTCCTGCTCGGCGGGTTCGGCGTCGTCCAGATCTACCGGGGCCATGCCAATCTCGGGATCGACCTGGCGGGCGGCACCTCCATCCAGCTGAAATTCGCGAAGCCGGTGTCGATGGACGCGGTCCGCCAGTTGCTGACGTCGGCGGGGCACGGCGAGGCGAACCTGCAGGAGGTCCCCTCCGAGAACATCCTGATCGTCAAGGTGGGGGGGAAGGGGAAAGAGGAGAAGATGGTCTCCGACCAGGTGGTGACCCTGCTCCGCCAGAAGTTCCCCGACAACCCCATGACGGTGGAGAGCGTCGCCGAGATCGGGCCCGCGATCGGCAGGAAGCTGCGCTCCGACGCGATCCTGGCGATGGCCGTTTCCGCGCTGGCGATCATCGTGTATCTCGCCTGGCGGTTCGAGTTCAAGTTCGGCGTGGCGGCGGCGATCGCCACCTTCCACGACGTCACGGCGGTCGTGGGGATCTTCTACCTCCTGGGCAGGGAGATGGACCTCCTCTTCATCACGGCCCTGCTGACGATCGCGGGGTATTCGCTGACCGACACCGTCGTCATCTTCGACCGGATCCGGGAGAACATCCGGCTCCGGAAGAAGACGACCTTCTCCGAGACGATCAACCTGAGCGTGAACGAGGTCCTGAGCCGCACCCTCATTACGACCCTCACCGTATTGCTGACCTGCCTGTCGCTGCTCTTCTTCGGCGGCGTGGTCCTCAAGGAGTTCGCGCTGGCGCTCCTGATCGGGCTGGTCGTGGGGACCTACTCTTCCATCTTCGTCGCCAGCCCGATCGTCGCGGTCTGGCGCGGAGAGAAGATGGTCGAGGTGAAAAGGTAACGGGTGAAGGGGCGAACCCGTCGAGAGTGGCAGCTCCGCGCCCCTGACCGGTCCCTCGTCCGGGAGATCCGCGAAACCACCGGCCTTTCCTCCACGGCGTCGACGATCCTGGCCAACCGCGGCATCGCCGGGGGCCCCGAAGCCGGCCGCTTCCTTTCCGGCACGCTGCGGGACATCGCATCCCCCTTCCGGATGATCGACCTCGAGAAGGCGGCGCTGCGCCTGATCGAGGCGGGCCGCCGGAACGACCCGGTGCTGATCTACGCGGACTACGACGTGGACGGGGCCACCGGCGCCGCCTGCCTGTTCCTCTTCCTCCGGGAAGCCTTTCCCCGCCTCCCGGTTTCCATCCACCAGAACCACCGGGTCGCGGACGGGTACGGGCTGCACCGGGACCGCGTGGAGGCGGCGGCCGCATCCGGGGTGAAGCTCCTCGTGACGGTCGACTGCGGCATCTCCGACATCGATGCGATCCGGCTTGCGAACGCGCGGGGGATGGACGTGATCGTGACGGACCACCATCTCCCGGGCGCGGAACTTCCCCCGGCGGCCGCCGTCCTCGACCCCAAGCGGCGCGATTGCGGGTTTCCCGAGAAGGAGCTGGCCGGCGTGGGGGTGGTGTTCACGCTGGTGCGCGGCCTG
>PQAK01000121.1 GCA_003105225.1 Deltaproteobacteria bacterium
CGGCGAACTCCACGTCGACCACCCCGCCGCGGCCGACCTTGAGGTTGAGTAGGCGGGTATGTTCCCGGCCCAGCTCCACTTCCATCCGCATCCGGAGGCGGTGGATCTCCTCCGCTGCGCCTTCGGGCAGCGGCCGGTCGAAGATGAACCGGGCGACCATCCCCTCCACCTGCTTCCCGAACTCCCGGTCCCCCGCCACGAAACGGCATTTGAGCAGTGCCTGGCGCTCCCATAGATGGGCCGAATGCTCATGGTATGTCTCGAACGCCGCCAGGGAGGAGACCAGCGGCCCGGCGTTGCCGGAGGGGCGCAGCCGGGTATCGAGCTTGTAGACGTACCCCTCCCGGGTCGCCATCGTGAGAAGGGTGATCAGCCGCTGGGCCACCTTCGCGAAATACTCGTGGTTGGTCACTTTCCGGAAATCCGCGGGGTCCGCATCCGGCGCCGGCACGCTCTCCCCCGCCCCCGAGTAGAGGAAGATGATGTCGAGGTCGCTGTGGTACGACAGCTCCTCCGACCCGAGCTTGCCCATCCCCATCACGCAGAACCGCGCCTCCTCCCCTCCGGACCCCATCGGGACGCCGAACCGCCGCGACAGCTCCCGGCGGGCGATGGCCAGCGCGTGGAACAGCAGGATTTCCGCCAGCGCGGAATGCTGGTACATCCCCTCTTCCAGGGAAAGATTGCCCGCCAGGTCGTGCGTTCCGATCCGCAGGGTCTCCAGGTTCTTGAAGCGGCGCAGTTCGTCCATCTCCTGCTCGAAGTCGGTGCAGGCGGCCAGGGCCTCGCCCAGCTCCCGGCGCAGCCCGGACTTCGTCTTCATCAAGGCGGACAGGTCCTCCTTGAGGAAGGTGTCCATGAGCTCCGGGTGATGCAGGAAGTAGCCGGACAGGAAGCGGCTGCTCCCGAAGAGGCGGACGAGCGCATCGATGACCTTGGGATTCTCGAACAGCATGGCGTAGAACATCGTCCGCGCCCCCACGGCCGCCAGGAAGCGTTCGGTGTGGGCGAGCGCCATGTCCGGGTCCGGGGTCCGGATCACGCGGGTGAGCACCGCGGGGCCGATTTTCGCCAGGTACCTCCTGGCCCTTGCCGAAAGGCGGACGAAGGGAGGTCCCTCCCGAAGGGAGACCAGGTTCCTGGCCGCCGCTTCCGGTTCCGAAAACCCCAGCGCCTCCAGCCGGGACGCCGCCTCCGCTTCCTCGAGTTCCGGGTAGAACAGCGCCTGCACCTCGTGGGGGATGGCGGAGGGGACGTCCTCCGCCGTTCCCCGGAAGAGCCGCCCGTAGATGGCCCGGACATTCCCCGTGTGACGGTCCAGCTCCGACAGGAGAGCCTCTCCCCCGGAAAGCCCCATCGTCCTGGCCAGGCGGCGGAGATCCTCTTCCCGGTGGGGGAGGACATGGGTCTGGCGTTCCTGGTGGACCTGGATGCGGTGCTCCAGCGACCGCAGGAACACGTAGGCTTCCGAGAGCGCCGTCCGCTCCTCCGCGGGGACGATCCCCTGCTGCGCCAACGCCGAAAGGGCCTCGAGGGTCCCGCGGACGCGCAGCGCCTTGTTCTTCCCCCCGTAGATCAGCTGGTGCGCATGGACGAAGAACTCGATCTCGCGGATCCCGCCGGCCCCGAGCTTGAGGTCCCGGTCGCCCCGGTGGGCGCGCGACGCGGCGAGGTTGATGCGCTCCTTCATCTCCTGGATCTCTTCGATGGAGGTGAAGTCCAGGTATTTCCGGTAGACGAACGGGGTGACCGTCCGCAGAAATTCCTCTCCCACCTCGAGGTCTCCCGCGACGGGCCGGGCCTTGATCAGAGCCGCCCGCTCCCACGTCTGGCCCCAGGATTCGTAATAGATCTCCGCGGAGCGAAGGGAATTCGCGAGGTCCCCCCGGGTCCCCTCGGGGCGCAGCCGCAGGTCCACGCGGAAGACGAAGCCGTCCTCCGTGATCTCCGAGATGATCCTCGTGACCGTTTCGGAGAGGCGGACGAAGTACTGGTGCAGGGGGATCGGCTTCCCTTCGGCTCCGCCGTCCGTCGACCCCTCGTCGGTCTCGTAGAGGTAGAGAAGATCGATGTCCGAGCTGAAGTTCAGCTCGAAGCCGCCGAGCTTCCCCATGCCCATGACCACGAAGCCGCATTCCCGGCCCGCCGTCTCCGCCGGGCGCGGGGCCCCGTACCGCTGCGTGAGCTGGCGGCGGGCGAACTCCAGGGCGCCGGAAAGGGCCGCGGACGCAAGCGCCGAAAGGTCCTGCGTCACCTCGGAAAGGGGCGCCAGGCCCGCGAGGTCGCGCGCGGCGATCCGCGCCATCTCGCGCAGCTTGATGCGGCGCAGGGCGGCCTTGATCGCGTCCTCCGTGCCGGCCCGGCGGCCCGCCGCCACCGCCTCGGCCAGCAGCCCCTCGGCGGGGACCCGGTCGCGGTATCCTTCCTCCAGGAAGAGGAAGGAGAAGATCTCCCTTCGCCTGGCGATCTGGTCGGAGAGGAAACCGGACCCCCCGAGGAGCGCGCCGAGCACGGGAAGGTTCCGCGGGCGGGCCAGGACGGCCGCCAGGTCTTCCCGCGGCAGGGCATCGGCCATCTTGGAGAGGTTGAGGAGGAACGCCATCGGGTCGGGCGAGGCGGCGGCGATCTCCCACACGACTTCCAGCGCGGCATCCCCGCCTCCGAGCCGCTTCCGGATCTCCTCGGCCAGCGGCAGGGCGCGCGCGGTGTTCTCCACGCCCAGGGCCAGCAGCCGGTCGAGCAGGGAGTTCACCGAAAGAGATCCCGGAGGGCGCGGGCGAGAGGGGGGCGCAGGATCCCCTTCTCCGTCACGATGGCGGAAACGAACCGGGCCGGCGTGACGTCGAACGCCGGGTTGCAGACCGCTACCCCATCGGGCGCGATCCGTTTTCCCATCAGGTGCGTCACTTCGCCCCCGTCCCGCTCCTCGATCGGGATCCGCGCCCCCGTGCGGATCGCCGGGTCGATCGTGGAGCAGGGGGCCGCCACGTAGAACGGGACCTTGTGGGCGCGGCACAGGACCGCCACCCCGTACGTTCCGATCTTGTTCGCCACGTCGCCGTTCCCGGCGATCCGGTCCGCCCCGACGATCGCGGCCTGGATCTTCCCGTCCCCCAGGAGCTTCGCCGCCATGTTGTCGGTGATGAGCGTGCAGGGGATCCCGTCCTTCATGAGCTCCCACGCGGTGAGCCGCGCCCCCTGGAGGAAGGGCCGCGTCTCGTCGACGTAGACGTGGATCTTCTTCCCCGCGGCCACCGCCGCCCGGATCACCCCGAGGGCCGTCCCGTATCCTGCGGTCGCCAGCGCCCCCGCGTTGCAATGCGTCAGCACGGAGGCGCCGTCGGGCAACAGCTCCGCCCCGTGCGATCCCATCCTGCGGTTGGCCTCCACGTCCTCGTCGCGGATGGCGACCGCCTCCCGTTCCAGCATTCGCCGCGCTTCCCGCGGGTCGTCCGGCAGCGAGGCGGCGGCCCTGCGCATCCGTTCGATCGCCCAGAAGAGATTGACGGCGGTCGGCCGCGACGCGCCGATCGTTTCGGCGGCTTCCCGGAACGCCTCCCGCCACGGCCGGCCCGCGGCGCCGTCGGCGCGCACCGAAAGCACCAGCCCGAATGCCGCCGTCACCCCGATCGCCGGCGCTCCCCGGACCACCATCGTGCGGATGGCGCCGGCCACGCCCGGGGCGTCCGTAAACCGCAGCATCGTTTCCTTTTCGGGAAGCGCGCGCTGGTCCAGGAGGAGCAGCGCGTCCCCGGTCCACTCGAGGGTTTGAAACGGGAGGGTCACACCTTCTCCTTTCGCTCGTGGAAGGATGCCACCTGCTCGAGGACTCTCTGCCGGAGCTCGCGCGGGGACCTCAGGGGCGCCAGGATCTCTCCCGCCCGCATCGCGGGAAGGAGCATCCCTTCCATTTCCGCGCCGCAGGCGCACCGGGGCTTCCCCGCGGATTCGGGCACGATCTTCCGCGCGCCGCAGGCGTCGCACCGGAACACCTGCTTCGCGCCGGAATGCTTCCCCCGCTTGGCGAACGGCGCGCCCTCCACCTCGACGATGTCCAGCGCGTAATCGATCGTCGGGGCGTTGCTGATGCACGTCCCGACGCCGAAGCCGTCCGCCACGTCCCGGAGGTCCAGGACATCCTGCTCTCCCAGGCCTCCGGAAGCCATGATCCGGACATGCCGGAACCCCCGCAGGTCGAGCTCCCACCGGACTTCCTGGATGAGCTTGCGGAAGTCGCCGCGGCGGGAAGAGGGGGTGTCCAGCCGGACGGCGGCAAGCGTATCCCCCAGGGCCTCCGCCGCGCGGAGGGCCTCGAACTTCTCGTCCTGGAGCG
>PQAK01000122.1 GCA_003105225.1 Deltaproteobacteria bacterium
CTCCTGCGGCGGCTACGCCGGATACGCGCTGATGCTTCGCGTCAATCAATGCGTTCAAGGTGTCCCTTTTTTATTTTACGCCCGCACCTTGGCCGGGCGCACCGTGAGCAGGTCCGTGACGGCGGTGAGCACCCCGCCGAGGAAGACCAGGCCCATGAAGAACACGCCCCCCATCCACAACCGCATGTAGGATTGGGCGGTCATGTACCCCATCCCCATCGCCCGCTCCACGTACGACTGGATGACGCCCGCCACGCCGAAGAACAGGCCCATCAGCATCATCGCCACGGACATGATCCAGAACCCGTACTTCCCGCGGGTGTCGTCGTACACCGCGATCCCCTTCAGCTTGGGCATCGCGTAGTAGAAGGTCATCAGGTTCAGCAGCGCGTAGGCGCCGAAGAACGCCAGGTGGCCGTGGGACACGGTGACCTGGGAGCCGTGCGTGTAGTAGTTGATCTGCGGCAGCGTGTGCAGGAATCCCCACACCCCGGCCCCGATCATGTGGTAGACCGCGCACCCCACGGCGTACGTCCAGGTGAGGGGGTTGACGATCTTCGTCTTCCGCTCCTTGACGTGGTTCATCGTGTCGATGAGCATCAGGAGGATCGGCAGCGGCTCGAGGGCCGAGAAGATCCCGCCGACCCAGAGCCAGTACCGGGGCGCGCCGATCCAGTAGTAATGGTGGCCGGTCCCCGCGATCCCGGTGAACAGGAACAGCCCGATCTCCACGTAGAGCCACTTCTCCACGACCTGCCGGTCGACGCCGGTGAGCTTCATCAGAATGAAGGCGAAGATGGCCGCGGTGACGAGCTCCCACGCCCCTTCCACCCAGAGGTGGATCACCCACCACCAGTAGTACCAGTCGATCACCAGGTTCCGGTAGAAGGGGATGCCGAAGAGGTAGAGCAGCGCCAGGAAGACCAGCCCGCCGAGCAGCGTCCCCTGGATGGCGGTCCACCGGTTCGCCTTGAGCATCGTCATCCCGACGTTGAACAGGAAGACGAGCGCCCCGACGACGACGACGAAATCGAGGGGCCGGGGGATCTCCAGGAGCGGCCGCCCCTGGGTCCAGCCGAAGAGGAATCCCACGAGGGCCGTGACGCCGATCGCGAGCAGGGCGATGAGCTGGAACCAGGCGAGCTTCTCGGAGTAGATCTCCGATTTCGTCTCCTCGGGGACGATGTAGTACGTCCCGCCCATGAACCCCAGCAGCATCCACAGGACGAGGAGGTTGGTGTGCATCTCCCGCGCCGTGGCGAAGGGGAAGACGTCGACGATCGACTGGGGCACGGTCCACGTGTAGCTGTACGCCAGGTACAGCCCCAACAGGATCTGCAGCGCGAACAGCGGCAGCGCGGCGGCGAAATACCAGTAGGCGATCTTCTGGGATCGGTATTCCATCAGTCCCTCCTTATTTCAGGCTCGAAAGGAATTTGGCGACTTCTTCGAGCTCCCGGGCGGAGAGCTCCTTCTGCGGCGGCATCTGCGCCTTCGGGTTGACGCTCTTGGGGTCCTGGACGTAGTGCTCGATCTGCTCCATCGAGAGCCGCCGTCCGATCGTGTCGAGGGCCGGCCCGAACGTCCCCCCCGTGCCGTGCAGGGAGTGGCAGTTCATGCATCCTTTCGTCTGGAAGACCGCGGCGCCCGGGGAAACCCCGACCGTCGCCACCATGGCCTGCTCGCCCCGCGACATCCGCTTCTTGCTGTCCTGCGGCGGCCAGTCGTTGTTGTTGACCTCGTTCACCCAGTGGAAGAACGCGACCATGTCTTCGATCTCCGCGTCCGAGACGTGCAGGTCGGGCATCTTCCTCCAGGAGTTGGCGAACGCCTTCTCCGGATTCTTTATACGGAAGCGGACGCCGTCATCCCCGATCCGCTGCACCACCCGGGTCAGGTCGGGCGCGTAATACGCCCCGAATCCCAGGATCGTGTGGCAGTCGTTGCAGTTGTACTTCTCGAACGCCCGTTTCCCCGCCACCACCCGGTCGGACAGCTTGTCCACGTTGGAGAGGACGGCCACCTGCCGGTGCGTGTCCCACGTAGCCCACAAGAACACGGCCGACGAGGAGATCGTGCCCAGCAGGAAGATCCAGAAGGCGACCTTCTTTGTCATTCCGAAGCCTCCTTTTCGCAAGGATTTCGCTGCAATATGAATAAGTTGCCGCCGGAGCGAACGGCCATTGAAAAAAACTTCCGCTCCGTCCTGAGATAGGCTCCCCTAAGATCGATGGCAGGTTCCGAATGTTTCAGGGAATTTTCCACGTCTCCTCCAACCGGCTGCTGCGTCCCGGCTGATGTACAAGGTAGGATGGATTCGTGGACCGGCGCCTTGATGTACGTCAAGCGCCCTCAATAATCGGATGGTTGGGCAAATTCCGCTTGTTGATTGCGGAATTACGGATAATATTACCAGAAAGCGCCCCGGAGGAAGGCATGCAGAAGCTGATCGCGGGCATCCATCGGTTTCAGAAGCAATACTGGAGCGCGAACCAGGAGCTTTTCGAGCGGCTGGCGGAGCGCGGCCAGAGCCCGGAAGCGCTGTTCATCACCTGCTGCGACTCGCGGGTGGACCCGGTGGTGATTACCCACAGTCAGCCGGGAGACCTGTTCATCGTAAAAAACATGGGGAATTTCGTCCCCCCCTACTCGGAAAGCCGGTTGGAAGGGACGGGGGTGGCGGCGGCGGTGGAGTACGCCGTCGAGCATCTCCACGTGCGCGACATCATCGTCTGCGGCCACTCCGATTGCGGCGCGATGAAGGCGCTGTACATGGACCGGTCCCACTACTCCGGCACGCCCCACATCGGCCAGTGGCTGAAATACGGGGAACAGACGATGCGGGTGGTCACCGCCTGCTACCCCGAGCTCTCCCGGGAGGAGCGGCTGGAAATCACCTCCGAGGAGAACGTCCTGGTCCAGATGGAGAACCTGCGCACGTACCCCGTCGTCCTTTCCGCGGCGAAGGAGGGGCGTCTCCACGTGCACGCGTGGTTTTTCGAGATCCGGACGGGATGCGTCCACCGCTATTCCCCTTCGAGGGAGCAGTACGAGCCGATCCGCTACGAGGGGGAATAAAGCCGCGCGCCGCCGGGGGAATCGGGGGAAACCGCCCCGCCCCCGCGGGAATCCAACGGAGGTGCGGGCGCCTGCCGGTACGATGAGGCGCCGGAGGGAACGGTGAGCGAGTTCCGCGTGGAGAAGGATTCGATGGGCGAAGTACGCGTTCCTTCCGGGGCGTACTACGGGCCCCAGACGCGCCGGGCCGCCGAAAACGGCCCCGTGAGCGGCGTGCTCATGCCGCTGCCGGTCGTCTATGCGGCGGCGATGATCAAGGGGCTGGCCGCGGAGGTCAACGCGGGGCTGGGGCTTCTCCCCCCTCCCCTGGCCGAGGCGATCTCGCGCGCAGCGCGGGAGGTGCTGGAGGGGAGATTCGACCGGGAGTTCATCGTCGACGTCTTCCAGACCGGGTCCGGCACCTCCACGAACATGAACGTGAACGAGGTGCTGGCCAACCGGGCCAACGAGCTGCTGGGGAAGCCGCTGGGGGGCAACGTCCCGGTCCACCCGAACGACCACGTGAACCGGTGCCAGTCGAGCAACGACGTGATCCCGTCGGCGATCCGGATCGCGGCGCGGCGGGAGCTGTCCGAGGAGCTCCTGCCCGCCCTCGAAGGCTTGCGGGACGCCCTGGCGGCGAAGGCCCGGGAGTTTTCCGACGTCCTGAAGATCGGCAGGACCCACCTCCAGGATGCCGTCCCGGTTACCCTGGGACAGGAGTTCTCCGCGTACGCCTCCCAGGCGGACCACGGGATCCGCCGGATCCGCGCGACGTTCCCGGACCTGGAAGAGCTCCCGCTGGGGGGAACGGCCGTCGGGACCGGCCTGAACGCCCATCCCGAGTTCGGCGCGAGGACCATCGCGGAGATCGACACGGTCACCGGCATCCCGTTCCGGCCGGCGGAGAACCGTTTCGAGGCCATGGGCGCCCAGGACCCCCTGGTCTCGGCCAGCGGAGCGCTGAAGACGACTGCGGCCTCACTCATGAAGATCTGCCACGACCTGCGGCTCCTGTCGTCGGGCCCGCGGTGCGGGATCGGGGAGATCGACCTGCCGTCGCTGCAGCCGGGCTCCTCCATCATGCCGGGGAAGGTCAACCCGGTGATCCTGGAGATCGGCATCCAGGCCTGCGCCCAGGTGATCGGGAACGACGCGGCGGTGACGGTGGGCGGCTCGCTGGGCATCCTGGAGCTGAACGTGATGCTCCCCGTCATGGCCCGCAACCTCCTGGAGTCGATCGGGGTGCTCTCCGCCTCCTCGCGTCTCCTGGCTTCCCGGTGCGTGGAGGGGATCACGCCCAACCGCCGGCGGTGCGAGGAGCTGATCGAGCAGAGCCTGGCGATGGTGACCCCCCTGGCCGTCAAGATCGGCTACAACCGGGCCGCGGAACTGGCCCACGAAGCGTTCCACGGCGGCAAGACGATCCGCGTCCTCCTGAAGGAGAGGAAGATCCTTTCCGATGCGGAGATCGACCGCGTTCTCGATCCGAGGACGATGGTATAATTCGATAAATATGGACACGGTTACGCACGGCCTGACCGGCTGGCTCATCGGTCGGGCGATCCCTTCGGATATCGGGAAGAAAGAGGCGACCCTCGCGGTCATCGTGGGTTCGGTCCTCCCGGATGCCGACAACATCGCCTCCCTGCTCGGCAGCGAATCCTACCTGCGGATCCACCGGGGGATCTCCCATTCCTTCGCGGGCGTCGCGGTGTCCTCGCTCCTGGTGGCGTTGCTGTTCTACCGGTTCGGGAAGTGGAAGGACTTGAAGAAACTCTACCTGCTGACGCTGCTGGGGCAGCTCTCCCACATCGCGCTCGACCTGCTCAATTCCTACGGGACCCAGATCTTCCAGCCTTTTTCCGACGCCCGGGTGTCGCTCGATCTCCTGTTCATCGTCGACCTTGCGTTCACGGGGATCATCGTCGCGGGGCTTTTCCTGTCCCGTCGCCGTCCCGGGCGCGCGCGCACGGCGCTTGCCGCCCTTGCCGTCTACGTCGGGCTCGCGGGGTTTCTCCACCTGCGCGCCGAGAACGTCGTGCGGGAGGCCGCCCTGCGTCAAGGCGTGCCCGTGGTTTCCTCGTGGGCGCTGCCGAGGCTTCTCCACGTGCCGGCTTCCCTGGATCTCGGGATCGGGCGGAAGGCCGAGGCGGCCGCCAGGGCCGGGCCGGACGACGCCGCTCCCGCGCTCAACGTGCTGGTGGACCGCAAGACCTTCCCGGTTCCGGCCGGCCCGTTCGCCTGGAGCGGATTCGTGGACGACGGCAGCACGTACCTTCGGGGCGAGGTGGACCCCTTCGACGGGGCGGTGGCCTGGAAGGAGCGCGCCTGGAAGGGGAGGGACGTACCGGAAGTGCGCGCTCTCGAACGCCTCCAGGACGTGCGGACCTACCTGTGGTTCGCGAGGTTCCCTGCGGTGGCGGTGAACGTTTCGGACGGGAAGACGACGGTGACGTTCTTCGACCTGCGGTTCGGCGGGCTTTCGGTCCGCCGCCCGTTCGTGCTCAGGGTGATCGAGTCTCCCGGCCGCTCTCCGCAGGCCCTGTGGGGTTCCTGAGGGAGAGAAGAAACGCGGACGCGATGAGCGCCAGCGCCGCGCTCGCCCCGAAGGCGGCCGGCGCGCCCCGCCACTTGTAGAGCACCCCGAAAAGGACGCTGGCCGGAAGCGCGGAGATGCCCACCACCAGGTGGAACCACCCGTAGGCGGTCCCGCGCCGCAAGGCGGGGACGAAGTCGGCGACCAGCGCCCGCTCCACCCCTTCGGTCGCGGCGGCGTAGAGGCCGTACACGAGGAACAGCCCCACCATCCACCCGGGGCCGGCGGCCAGGCCCCACGCCGCGTAGGTCGCGGCGTAGACGAGCCAGCCCGCGACGACGATCTTCCTGCGGTCCCACCGGTCGGAGAGGATACCCGCCGGTATGGAGAAAGAGGATTTGACGACGTGGAACGCCCCCCACAACAGGGGGACGTATGCGACCGGGATGCCTTCTTCCACCGCGCGGAGAATGAGGAAGGCGTCGCTGGCGTTCCCCAGGGTGAAGATGCAGACGATCAGGAGGTAGCGCCGGAAAGCGGGAGGCAGCCCCCCGTCCCCGAACGTCACCCTCGCCTGCGGCTGCGCGGGGCCTTCCGGCTCCCGCACGAGAAAAAGAAGCGCGGCGACGGCGGCGGCGCCGGGAATCGCGGAGAGAAAAAAGACCGTCCGCAGGGAGAGTCCCGCCCCGGAGAGAAGGAGAAACGCGGCCAGGGGGCCGATCACCGCGCCCATGTGGTCCATCGCCCGCTGCAGTCCGAAGGCGCGCCCCCGGTCCTGCGCCGGCACGGATGCGGCGATCAGGGCGTCGCGGGGAGAGGTCCGGATCCCCTTGCCGATCCGGTCCGAGAACCGCACGGCCAGGACGTGCCCCCACGAGGTGGCCAGCCCCACCAGGGGCCGCATCGCGGCCGACAGTCCGTACCCCGACACCACCAGCGGTTTTTTCCGGCCGGTCCGGTCGGCGACGACGCCCGAGAAGAGCTTAAGCAGGCTGGCGGTGGTCTCGGCCACCCCCTCGATGATCCCGAGGGCGGCCGGGCCCGCGCCGAGCGTCGTGGTGAGGAAGACCGGAAGCAGCGGATAGATCATCTCGCTGGAGAAGTCGGTCAGCAGGCTCACCAGCCCGAGGGCGAGGACGTTTCTGCCGAGGCGTGCGCGGTTCACGCGGCGGTCATCCCCGGGGCGCGGGACTGCGCAGGAGGCGGAGGCCGTTGCCGATCACGAGCAGCGTCGTCCCCATGTCGGCGGCAACCGCCATCCAGAGGGTGGCGTACCCGGCGACCGCCATCGCCAGGAAGCCGGCCTTGATCGCGAGGGAGGCGGCCACGTTCTGCCGGATGAGCGCCACCATCCGCCGCCCCAGGACGACGGCGGCGGGGAGCTTGCGCAGATCCTCCGTCACCAGGGCCACGTCCGCCGTCTCGATCGCGGCGGGAGAGCCCGCGGCGCCCATCGCGATCCCGACGGAGGAAAGGGCGAGGGCGGGGGCGTCGTTGACGCCGTCCCCCACCATCGCCACCGTCCCGTAGGCGGCGACCAGCTCCCGGACCTTTTCGAGCTTGTCCCCGGGCAGGAGGTCGTGGAACACCTCCGTGATCCCCGCCGCCGCTCCCGTCGCCCGCGCGATGTCGGGACGGTCGCCGGTCAGCATCACCAGGTGATCGACCCCCAGGGCGCGCAGGGAGCGGATCGCTCCCGGCGCTTCCTCCCGAAGCTCGTCCTCCATCTCCAGGACGCCCGCGACGAAGCCCGAGGTCCCCACGAGCGACACCACGCGCGATGCCGCTTTCCCCTTCTCGTCCGGGAGGAGCCGCTCCAGCGAGGACGGCGCGGCCCCGATCTCCTCGAAGAGCCGGCGGTTGCCGACGAACACCCGCCGCCCTTCGACCTCCGCCGATACGCCGCGCCCCTCGAACACCTCCAGCGTGTGAGCCAGCGTTCCCCGCGCCGCCAGCGCCACGCCCCGCCGCCTCGCTTCGTGCCGGACGGCTTCGGCGGCCGGGTGCGCGGAGCCCGCCTCCACGGCGCCGGCCAGCCGCACCACTTCCTCCTCCCGGGTTCCTTCGGCCGCCCGCACGCGGGTGACCTTCAGCTTCCCCCGGGTGAGCGTCCCCGTCTTGTCGAAGGCGACCGCCCGGACGTTCGCGAGCGCCTCCAGGTGGTGGGCCCCCTTGACCAGGATCCCTTCGCGCGTGGCCCGGGTGAGCGCGGCCACGGTGGCGACGGGGGCCGCCAGGACGATCGCGCAGGGGCACGCGATGACCAGCAGGACGATCGCGCGGTACGCCCATGCGGATATCCCTCCGTACCCCAGGAGCGGGGGGACCGACGCCACCAGCGCGGCGGCGGCCAGCACCGACGGGGTGTAGACCGACGCGAACCGGTCCATGAAGGCCTGGATGGGGGCCTTTTGCGCCTGCGCCTCCTCGATCCGGCGCAGGATCGCGGCATACGTGGATTCCGACAGCGGCCGGGTCGCCGAGGCGAGCAGCAGGCTTCGTCCGTTCACCGTTCCGGCATAGAGGGGATCCCCCTCGCGCTTCGCGACGGGGATCGATTCGCCGGTGAGCATGGCCTCGTTCACGTCGGACGCCCCCTTGTAGACGACCGCGTCCACGGGCACCCGCTCGCCGGGCCGGATGATCAGCATGTCGCCCGCCCGCACCTCTTCCGCGGCGACCGTCCGTTCCCGGCCGTCGACCCCCCCTTCCCGCAAAACCGCGGTTTCCGGGGAAAACGCGAACAGGTCGGCCGTGGCCTTGCGGGCCCGGTCCAGGCTTCTGGCCTCGAGGTAGTTGGCCAGGGCGAACAGGGTGACCACCCCGCCCGCCTCCGCCCACTCTCCCATCACCGTCGCTCCGGTGATGGAGATGGTCATCAGGGCGTTCATCCCCAGGGACCGGTTCCGGATTTCCCGGGCGCCGCGCAGGGCGATCCGCGCCCCGCCGGCCAGCACCGCGGCGAGGAACAATCGGCCTCCCCAGGGAGAGTCGGGGAAAAGGAGCGCCAGCACCGCTCCCGAGAGGAACAGGGCCGCGGAGCCGTAAAATACCGCGAGCGAGGCCTTCGGGGCTTCGGGGATGTCGGCCTTCCTCAAGGACTCGTCGACCGGGTGGCCCTCCATCCCGATCGATTTAAGGGCGGCCAGGATCGCGTCCAGCTCTCCCCGGTGGCGCACCTCCACCTGCCGGGAAAAGAGGTGGAAGGTCATCCCCTCGATCCCGCCCAGGCGCCCCAGCGCCGCGCGAATCTCCTTCTCCTCGTCCGGGCAGTCCATCGCCGGGACGAAGATCCGGGACAGGGTGCTCGTTCCGCCGGTATCCATCATTTCCATTTTACGGTGATTCGGTGCGAAGTATCCCTCGGAGGACCACATCCGTCCGGTCCGGGGCGGTCACTCCTTGCAGCCGACGAAGATCCCCTTTTCGTCCGAGTAGGATGCGACGCGGTTCCCCTCGACCCGGACCCTGTAGAATTCCCTGGCGCGGGGAAACGCCCCGAGGAACATCTCCTCGACTTCCCGCTGCACGGCCGGCGGAACGCCGGTGCGCTCCACCCACTCCTGGAACCGGTGCTCCTTCCACGAGCAGCAGGCGTGCTGGAGGGACAGCCCGGCCTCCTTGAGGTGGGAGACCCACTCCTCGACCCGGTAGCTGCGCACGTGCGTGGGATCGCGGACCTTCTCGATCCCGTTGATGAAGGCGTCCAGCGCCGGGTCGTCGGGGACGACGCTGTCGATGATGCCCACCAGCCCGCCGGGCCTTGCAACGCGCACGAATTCGGCGATCGCCTCGGGCAGGTTCGGAAAGTGGTGCGGCGCGATGCGGCAGGTGACCCGGTCGAACGAGCACGCGGCGAACGGCAGGCACTCCGCGTCGGCGGCGACGAAGTCGATGTTCGCCCGGCCGGAATCCCTCGCCAGGGTCCGGGCTTCCTGCAGCATTTCCGGCGTCAGGTCCGAAGCGACCACCCGCCGGACGCGCGAAGAGATGGCGACCGCCGTGTGTCCGCCTCCGGTGGCCACGTCGAGGACGGCGTGCGCGGGGGAAAGCGACAGCCACTCGATGAGGATTTTCCGGTCCCCGGGATCGGTGTGGTCGCTGCTGACGCGGTAGCGCTCTGCCACCCCGGCGAACTGCCTCCGGATTTTCCTCTTTGGCGACAGCGTCATCGATCGCTCCTTACAGGCTATTCTCCCCCCGGGCGAGGGCGATTACAATGGGAGGGCGATGACCGATCCCGCACTCCCCGTTTCCAGGCTGTTCGCGGGAACGTTTCCCGCCATCGAGGAGATGCTGCTTTCCCTGCTGCCGGGCAAGCTGTCCCGCGCCGGGGGATGGGAGCAGGTCCTCCTCGTCCCGTCGAACGAGCTTCGGGAGCACCTTCTGCGCCGCCTGGCGGCGCGCTGGGAAGGGGCTGCCGCCGGCGTCTCCATCCTGACGCTCTACGATTTCACGCTGCGGCTGCTCAAGCACCGCGGGATCTTCCCCAGGGAGCTCCCCGGGGCGATGATGTCGGCGGCGTTGTTCGCGGCCGTCCGGGAAGTCTACGCGGACGGAAGGGGGGACTTCGCGGGGATCTCCGGCACGCCGGGGTTTCTCCCGGCGCTCCAGCGAACGCTCTCCGATCTCGAGGAGGGGTGGCTGGACGCGGGCTCCTTGCGCCTGGCGGAACGGCATGCGATGGAAGAGGGCCGCCCCGGAAAGGCGGCCCGGTGGGCCGAGTGGCGCCGGCTCGTCGAGGCGATGGAGCGGAAGGTCCGCGCGATGGGAGGGATGACGCGGCGGCGGATCTTCCAGGAGGCGGTGTCCGGATTCGAGCAGCCCGGCTACCCGTTCCGGGTGTCCCTCTACGGCTTCTACGATTTCACCCGGCTCCAGTGGACCCTCGTCGAGGCGCTCCTGTCGAGCGGCCTCCTGGACGAGGTGTACTTCCCGGGCATCTTCCGGCCGGACGGCTCCCTGTCCCCCGCCTGTTTCTTCGCGGCGCACGCGTGGGACCGGCTCTCCCGCGCGTTCGAGGGGAACGTGGAGATCCCGTCCGACGCCGCGCCGGCGGGTCTTTGCGCGGTGCGGGAGCGGATCTTTTCCACCGTCCCTCCCGAAACCCTTGCGTCCCCGCCGGTGGCGGTCCTGTCCGCCCCGCACGAGGAGGGCGAGGCGCGCCTGGCGGCGCGGCAGGTCCGCCGATGGCTCGACGGGCATCCCGGCGAGGAGATCCTGCTCGTATCGAGGCGGCTCGACGAGGCGGCCGTTTCCGCCTGGGAGCGCGTGGCGCAGGAATACGGAATTCCGACGGTGGAGCGGCTGACCGTGCCCCTGTCGTCGGTCCCCCCGGTGCGCGTCCTGCTCCAGATGCTCGACGCGGCGAAGGAGGATTTCCCCCGCCGCGACACGATCGACATCCTTTCCTCGCCGTACCGGCGGCATGCCGCAGCGGTTCCGCCCGCCGCGCCGCGCCCCGACCTCTGGGACGTGTGGAGCCGCGAACTCCTCGTGGTGTCCGGCAAGGATTGGGACACGCGGCTCTCCCGCCTCCGGCCGCGGGACCCGGAGGAGGGGGAAAGCCCCGCGTGGAAGGAGAAGGAGGAGCAGCTTAAGCTCCTGCGGGCCGAGGTGCGCGCCCTGCGCGCCTCGCTCGCACCCGTGCGGAAGGCGGAGGGGCAGGCCGGCCTCGCCAGGACGCTTCGGCGGATCCTCGTCGAGAACTTCCGCTTCCTCGACGACGACAGCTACGAGGCGGAGCGCGACCGCCGGGCGCTGTCCGCTCTCTTCTCCCTGCTGGACGATATCGAGCGGATCCCGGATCGCGCGGCCCCGTGGCCGGGGACGGTCGAGGCCCTCACCTGGTTCGCCGGGCTGCTCGAGGGTCAGCGGCTGTTCGTGGGGGAA
>PQAK01000123.1 GCA_003105225.1 Deltaproteobacteria bacterium
CACCTTTCCGGCGGCGAGCAGCAGATGCTCACGATCGCTCGGACGCTGACGGGGAATCCCGCCCTGGTCCTCCTGGACGAGCCCACGGAGGGGCTGGCGCCGGTGATCGTCCTTTCCCTCAAGGAGATGATCCTCCGGCTGAAGGAGATGGGAACGACGATCCTGCTGTCGGAGCAGAACGTCAAGTTCGCCGTGAAGGTGTCGGACCGGGTATTCATCATCGACAACGGGGCGATCCGGTACCGGAACGAGACCGCGAAATTCGTCGAGGACGAGGCCGTACAGAAAAAGTACCTGGCGGTATAGGCGAGGAGGTCCCCGATGGGCGTGGAGCTGGAAACGATCATTCCCCTTACGATGGCCCGGCTCAAGTTCGGCATCGGCGCAACGGAGGAGCTGGGATACGAGCTCCACTCCCTCGGCGCCCGGAAGGTCCTGCTGGTGACGGACCGCGCCCTGTGGGAGCACGGGCTGGTCGACAAGGTCAAGTCCATCGTCGAGGGGGAAAAAATATCCCTTTCGATTTTCGACGACGTCCATTGCGAGCCGACGGACGTCTCGATGCGCGCCGCGATCGAAACGGCGAGCGGCGTCGAATTCGACGCCATCGTGGCCCTCGGCGGCGGAAGCACCATGGACACGGCGAAAGCCGTGAACCTGTACCGCACCCATCCCGCCGACCTGTACGAGTACCTCAACGCTCCCATCGGCCGGGGAAAGCCTGTCCCGGGGCCCTTGAAGCCGCTGATCGCCCTGCCGACGACCTCGGGCTCCGGGAGCGAGACGACCACCGTGATCGTGATGGATCTCCTGGAGATGCGTCTCAAGACCGGCATCTCCCACCAGCACATCCGGCCCGCCGTGGCGCTGGTGGACCCGTTGAACTCTCTGTCGGCGCCGCCCGCGGTCACGGCCTCGACCGGCCTGGACGTGCTCACCCACGCCGCGGAGTCGTTTACCATCAAGCCCTATAACGTGCGACCCAAGCCGAAGGACCCGTCCCTGCGGCCCCCCTATATCGGGGCGAATCCCATCGCCGATCTCTGGAGCGAGAAGGCCATCGAGTGGGTGGGTGCGTACTTGAGGCGCGCCTGCTACAACAGCGCCGACGTGGAGGCGAAGAGCCACATGGCGATGGCCGCCACCTTCGCCGGCATCGGCTTCGGGAACGCCGGCGTGCACATCCCGCATGCACTGGCCTACCCGATCGCGGGAGGGGTCAAGGGGTGGGTTCCGCCCGGCTACGCGACGGATGAGCCCATGATCCCGCATGGGCTGTCGGTGGTGCTCACCGCGCCGGCCAACTTCCGCTTCACGGCGCCGGCCGACCCGCATAAGCACGCCCGCATCGCGGAGCTCCTGGGAGAAGGCGCTGCAGGGATGTCGGTGATGGAGACGGCGATGCGGCTGCCGGACGCCTTCCTCCGGCTGATGCGGGACATCGGCTGCCCGAACGGTCTCTCCGCCGTCGGGTACTCCGAAGCGGACATACCCGCCCTGGTGGAAGGGGGATGGAAACAGCAGCGGCTTCTCGTGGGAAGTCCGCGGCCGGTGACACGGGAAGACCTTACGCGCATCATAGAGGAATCGATGCGATTATGGTGACCGGGGCGAAATCCGAAACTTCGATGAAAGGAGAGGGAACGCCATGACGGTGAGCGTGAAGAATCGCCGGCTGCTGGTGGGCGGAGCGTGGGTGGAGGACAAGGAGCTCCTTCCCGTGATCGACAAGTACACCGGTGAGGGAATCGCCAACGTTTTCGTGGCGTCCCGGGAGACCGTCGAGAAGGCGATCGCCGCCGCCCATGCGGCGTTTCCCGGCTGGTCGCGGACGCCGGCCCACCAGCGGTTCCGGATCCTGGAAAAAGCGAGCCGCCTGCTGGCGCAGCACCAGGAGGAGATCGCGACGATCATCTGCCGGGAGGCCGGAAAGGCTTGGAAATACTCCATGGGAGAGGTCGCGCGCGCGGTGGAGACGTTCCAGTTCTCCGCCGAGGAGGCGAAGCGGATCCACGGGGAAACCGTGCCCATGGACGCCAGCACCGCGGGGGAGGGAAGGATGGGATTCTACCTGCGCAGCGCGGTGGGGGTGGTCGCGGCCATCACGCCGTTCAACTTCCCGTTGAACCTGGTCGCGCACAAGGTGGGACCGGCGCTGGCCGCGGGGAACGCGCTGGTCCTGAAACCGGCATCCACGACCCCCCTGACCGCCGTGCGTCTCGGCGAGATCCTGGAGGAGGCCGGGGTTCCCGGCGGCGTCTTCAATGTCGTGGTCGGGTCCGGCGGCACCGTGGGCGATTGGATCACCACCGATCCGCGGGTGGCCAAGATCTCCTTCACGGGGAGCCCTCCCGTGGGCGAGGCGATCCTCCGGAAGGCGGGCCTGAAGAAAGTCACGATGGAGCTCGGGAACAACTCGGGCACGATCATCGAGCCCGATGCCGACCTCGCCGCGGCGGTCCCCCGCTGCGTGGTCAGCGCCTTCGCCAACTCCGGCCAGGTCTGCATCTCCCTGCAGCGGCTCTACGTCCACAAGTCGATCGCCGGGGAGTTCACGAAGCGGTTCGTCGAGGAGACGAAGAAGCTCAAGGTCGGCAATCCCGTGGAGAAGGATTGCGACGTGGGCCCGATGATCGACGAAGGCGAGGCTCGCCGAGCCGAGGCCTGGATCCGGGAGGCGGTGGACGAGGGGGCGAAGGT
This sequence comes from Deltaproteobacteria bacterium, assembly GCA_003105225.1. Taxonomy (GTDB): domain Bacteria; phylum Desulfobacterota; class Deferrimicrobia; order Deferrimicrobiales; family Deferrimicrobiaceae; genus FEB-35. The sequence continues at coordinate 2,701 of PQAK01000123.1, forward strand.
CCTCATCGGCGGAAAACGCGAGGGAAGGGTCCTGTACCCGACGGTCCTCGCGAACGTGCGTCCCGAGATGAAGGTCATGTGCCAGGAGGCGTTCGCGCCGCTGGTCTCCCTCTACGAATACGAGACGTTCGAGGACGCCGTGCGGATGGTCGAGGATTCCCCGTACGGGCTGCAGGCGGGGGTCTACACCAACGACATCCGCAAGGCGCTCTACGCCGTCGACCGGATCAACGCCGGCGGTGTGATGATCAACGACACCTCGATCTTCCGCGTCGACCACATGCCCTACGGGGGGAACAAGATGAGCGGCCTGGGGCGGGAAGGCGTGCGGTTCGCGGTCGAGGAGATGACCAACATCAAGATGGTGATGATCAAGCCGTAAGGGAATTTCGCTCCGATTCATCCATATTTCGGAATATGATTTAAGGTACGCTGCGATTTTCCTGGAAGAGGTCTACGAATGGCCTTCGAGCTGCGGTTGCCCGACGTCGGGGAGGGTGTGGCGGAGGGGGAGATCGTCCGATGGCTGGTGCCGGAAGGGGCATCGGTCCAGGAGGACGACCTCCTGGTGGAGGTCCTGACCGACAAGGCCAACGTCGAGATCCCCTCTCCCGTGAGCGGGGTGCTGGCCAGGATCCTGGCGCAGCCCGGCCGCATCGTTAAGGTGGGGGAGGCGATCGCCCTCATCGAGGTTGATGGCGCGGTCCCCGAACCGCCCGCGGCGGAGAAAAAGGAAGGGACTGCCGCGGAACACGCGGAACGGGGCATCCCCGGCGAGGCTCCCTCTCCCCGGGCGCAGGCGGGGGAGGTCCTGGCGACTCCGGTCGTCCGCAAACTCGCCAGGGACCTGGGGGTGGACCTGTCGAAGGTCGCCGGTTCCGGCACCGCAGGGCGGGTGACCGAGGAAGACGTCCGCGCAGCCGCAGCCGGCGTTGCTCCCGCCGGGACGAATCCGCTGGAGGAGCGAATCCCCTTCCGCGGCAAACGCCGCGCGGCGGCGAAGAAGATGGTCCTCTCCAAAACCACCATCCCCCATGCGTTGCTGGTCGATGAAGTCGACGCAACGAATCTGCTGGCGATGCGGGGGACTCTCCGGGAGATCGGGACGCGCGAAGGAGTGAAGATCACGATCCTGCCGTTCGTCGTGCAGGCGGTCGTGACCGCCCTGCGCATCCACCCGGCGCTGAACGCCTCGCTCGATGAGGAAAGGGAGGAGATCCTTCTCAAGAAGGAGTACCACATCGGGATCGCCGTGGATGCCGAGGACGGGCTGGTCGTTCCGGTCCTCCGGAATGCCGGCGAGAAGACGATCGTCGAGCTTTCCCGCGAGATCGATCGGCTGTCGGGAGCGGCCCGCGCAGGGAAACTCTCCCCTTCCGACCTCGGCGGAGGCACGTTTACGGTCACCAGCATCGGCTCGATCGGCGGACTGTTCAGCTACCCGGTGATCCACACTCCGGAGGCGGCCATCCTCGGGGTGCACAAGATCGTCCGCCGGCCGGTCGTGCGGGGGAATGAAATCGTAGCCAGGGACATGATGTACCTGAGCCTGTCCTTCGATCACCGGCTGATCGACGGCGGCGCGGCAACGCGGTTCATGAACGACGTCATCCTGCAGATCGAGGCGCTGGGCGCGGAGTGAGGACACCATGAAACCGTTCGACCTGGTCGTGATCGGCGCGGGGCCCGGCGGCTACGTCGCCGCGATCCGCGCAGCGCAGCTCGGCATGCGGGTGGCCGTCGTGGAGCGGGACCGCCCGGGCGGGGTATGCGTCAACTGGGGATGCATCCCGTCCAAGGCCATCCTCAAATGCGCCGGCCTGTTCGAGGAGATGAAGACCGCGGCGTCGTACGGGATCGCCTGCCAGGGGCTGTCGGTCGATTACGCCGAGGTGATCCGCCGCAGCCGGAAGGTCGCCGACCGGATGTCGCGCGGCGTCTCCTACCTGTTCAAGAAAAACGGCATCGAGCTGTTCGCCGGCAACGCGTCGATCCCTTCCCCCACCACCGTCCGTGCGGGCGAGGAAGAGCTGCAGGCCGCCAACATCCTGGTGGCCACGGGCACCGCGGTGCGGGGTCTTCCCGGGATCGAGCCGGACGGGAACACCGTCATCACCAGCGACGATGCGCTGGCGCAGGAATCGCTGCCCCGGTCCGTCGCTGTGCTGGGCGGCGGGGCCGTCGGGGTGGAGTTCGCCTATGTCTACCGGACCTTCGGCGCCGAGGTGACCGTGATCGAGATGATGGACCAGCTCCTGCCCCGCGTCGACCGGGAGGTGGCCGAGGAACTGGCGAAATCGTTCCGCAAGCGGGGGATCCGCGTCCTGGTCTCCGCCACCGCGAAAGCGCTCGACAAGGCCCGTGGGACGATCACCGTCTCCGTCGGGGGGAAGGAGGAGGCGCTGCCCGCCGAAAAGGTCCTGGTGGCGGTGGGCAGGAAGCCGCTGACGGAAGGGCTGGGCCTGGAGGCGTGCGGCGTGCGGCTCGAGCGCGGTTTCATCCAGGTGGACGACAGCTTTCGCACCTCCTGTCCGTCGATCCGTGCGATCGGCGACGTGATCGGGGGGATGCTCCTCGCCCACGAGGCCTCCGCGGAGGGGGTCGCGGCGGTGGAGATGATGGCCGGGATGGCGACCCGCCGGCCCGATCCGGAAAAGATCGCGGCGTGCATCTATTGCCAGCCCGAGGTCGCCACGATCGGGCTCTCCGAGGAGGAGGCGCGCCGGCGCGGGATTCCCGTCAAGGTATCGAAATTCCCCTTCACGGCGCTGGGCCGCGCCGTGGCGGCCGGGCACACGGAGGGGTTCGTGAAGATGGTTGCAGACGAGCGCTTCGGCGAGGTGATCGGCTGCCACATCATTGGGTACGGGGCGCCGGACCTGATCTCCGAGCTGGCCCTCGCGCGCACCGTCGAAGCGACGTTCCACGAGATCGGCAGGACCGTTCACCCCCACCCGACGCTCCCGGAAGCGATCCGGGAGGCGGCGCTGATGCTGGGCGGCGAGGCGATCGACATCTGACGCTGCGGAGGCGGCATGACCGAACAAAAGGAGCGGGAACTCTATTTCTGGCTTCGGCTCATCCGGGAGTTCGAGGACAGGGTCTCCGCGCTGGACAAGCAGGGCAAGATCCATGGAGGCATCTACTCCGGGAAGGGCCAGGAGGCCGTCGTCGTGGGGGTCTGCCACGATCTCCGGCCCGACGACTGGATCTTTCCGCTCCACCGGGACCTGGGCGCATTCCTGGTCAAGGGGGCCGACCCGAAGCGGCTGATGGCCCAGATCCTCGGGCGGAGGGACGGGTTCGCCAAGGGGAAGGACGGGTTTCTCCACGGCGGCGATTTCTCCCGCTGCATCTTCGGGGCGACCTCGATGCTGGCGTCCACGCTGCCGGTCGCGGTGGGGATGGCCTACAAGTTCAAGATCCGGAAGGAGGACCGCGTGGCGGTCGCCTTCTTCGGCGAGGGGGCGAGCAGCCGGGGCGACGTGCACGAGGCGATGAACTTCGCCGGCATCTACAAGCTTCCCGTGGTGTTCGTCTGCGAGAACAACTTCTACGCGTATTCCACCCCCAACGAGTTGCAGTTCGCGGTGGAGGACGTGGCCGTCCGGGGCCCCGGGTACGGTTTCAAGGGGGACGTCTGCTCGGGGAACGACCTCCACTCGGTGATGAAGGCCGCGAAAAAGGCGATCGATCGCGCCCGGAGCGGGGAAGGGCCGACCTACCTCGAGTGCAAGACGTACCGGTACCACGGCCACTCGGAGCATGACCGCGCCACGTATCGAAGCGAGGAGGAGCTCATCACCTGGGAGAGCCGCGACCCGATCCAGCGCTGGGAGGTCTACCTGCAGAAGAAAAAGTACGACCTCGACGCCATCCAGGCGGAAACGACCGAAAAGGTGAAGCGGATCGTCGAGGAGGCGGTCGCCTTCGCGGAGGCGAGCCCGGCTCCCGAAGGGCCCGAGGCGATGGAGGACCTGTACGCCATGCCGATCGA
>PQAK01000124.1:0-23136 GCA_003105225.1 Deltaproteobacteria bacterium
CGAACTGGACCGCGCCCATCCCCAGATAGAGGGGAGCCGGACGCAGACCGTAGGCGGCGGCGATATATCCCGACGCAAGCGCTGTTACGGCGACGGCGAAATACCCGGAGAACTCGTTCAAGCCCATCGCCAGTCCCCTCCGCTGGGGCCCCACCAGGTCGATTTTCATGATGACGGTGGTTGACCAGCAAAGTCCCTGGTTGATGCCCAGGAGGAAGTTGGCGACCGTGACCCACCCCCAGGACGGGGCCCACATCAGAATAAAGGGTACGGGCAGCCCGACGATCCAACCGCCCACAAGGAGCCTTTTCCGCCCGATCCGGTCGGAGAACCTGCCCGCGGCAAGGTTGGTGAACGCCTTGACGAAACCGAATCCGACAATGAACGAGAGGATGACGCTTTTGGAAACCAGCCCGAACTCCTGCTCCGCGATGAGAGGCAGGATCACCCGCTCCAGCCCGACCATTCCTCCAACGAAGGCGTTGACCAGGACCAGGAGCGAGAACTGCGCGAGGTTTTGCCGAAGCCCCAGGACCGGTTCGGGATCCGGGGCGGTCGGAATATTCGCCTTGTCCGCCGTATGATCCGGCACGACTCCCTCCATCAGAACGTCACGACGCGGTTGGACTTCCGGATCCGCTCATGGAGATCTTCCACCGCAAACTTCATTTCCCCTCCCCTTTTTCGAAATCGTCCCCGCGCGTCGCCATGGCGTTGGTAATGTGGGCCAGGCAGACAATCGGTTTCCCGACGGCGGGCCGCCTCCGGCAGGTTTCCCGGCAGGAAAACCGGCGGCTCGGCAGGGTCGTAATCGAGGAGGGGGGAGCGGAATCCGTCAACCACGGGATGCCACCGGTTTTCTCTTCGCCCGCTCCTTCTCCCGATCGATCTGCTCCTTCGTCTTGCGGATGACCGGGAAGTCCGCGGCCAGCGGATCGAGGATTCCATCCACCAGTTTCGGTCGGCACAGGTAGTAGCAGCGCAACGCTCCGTCCTGGGCGAAGTCCACGAGCTTCGCGTTGCGCAGGACAGTCAGGTGTTGCGAAATGTTGACCTGGGTGACGGGAAGGATCTCCTCCATGTCCGTCACGCACCGCGTCCCCTTGCGCAACTCGGAAAGGATCTGCAGCCGTGTAGGGGGGCGAAAGCTTTCAGCAGATCGGCCCATTCGTATGCGCGATCGGCGTTCATATCCCCTCCATATAGAATATTAGAATGTTCTTATATCATGTATGGTGCGGTAAAAAGCAAGAAGTTGGGGCGTCAGGGACGAAACCCCGGGGCCCGTGGGGCCGATATTTATTGGTAACATTCCGGGGACTTCGCTATCTCTATACCGGGGAGTAAAGAGCGAAGATGCCGAAAGAGGAAATAGATCTTTTACGGAAGTCTGCGCGGGGCGATGCCGCATCGTTTGGGGAAATCATCCGGAAGTATCAGTACCTCGTCTACGCGGCGGCGCTTCAAATCGTAAAGGACCCCGCAGCCGCCCAGGACGTCGCCCAGGAGACCTTCATCGCCGCGTTTGCAACGCTGAAAGATCTCCGGTCGATGGAAGCGTTTCCGTCCTGGCTGCGGAGAATCGCCCGCAGCAAGGCTCTCGCCTGGCGGAAGGAGCAGGACCGTTTTGCGCCGCTGGAAGACGCAGGGGTCCTGCCGTCGCCGGTCGAGGCGTCCGAAATGGAGAAGAATGACGAACGCAACGAGGCGGAAGCGTTCCAGGCGGAGGTCCGCAAGGTCGTCTCATCCCTTTCGGATGCGCTTCGGTTTCCCCTTCTGCTTTGTTACCTCGATGGGGTTCCCACGGCAGAGGCTGCCCGGTTCCTCGGCATCAAGGAGGGTACCGTCCGGAAACGGCTTCACGACGGGAAGAAGAAGCTCCAGGAGCGGATTGTCAGGATGGCGGAAAAGACGATGCAGGAGGTTCGCCTCCCGCGGGACTTCGCGAGGCGGTGCATCTGCGGATGCAGGCGCTCGCGGCAGTCGCAAGAGAAAGAAACCGGGAACCGGTCGGGAAGGAGGTGATCCTGTTGGCCAAGAAGGAAAACTGCGGGTGCGGGTGCGTCCCGCCGGGAAAAACCAGCAAATCAAACACCAAGTCGGAAAAGACGAAAGCGATGAAAAAGCCGGCAAAGTAAGGAAAACCGTTACCGGGAGAGAGGGCCCCCAAAATAGGGCCCTCTTCTCCCGGCGTCCGGTTCTCTTCAAGAAGGCATCGGTTACTTCATGCCGATTCCGAGCTGGTACCCCCCGTTTCCGTCCGTGTACGTCGCGACCATGAAGTCCTTTGCGGAATTCATGAATCCGGAGTACGTTTGAAGCGTCGTCTGGCTCATCATCCCCCCGCCCATGCCCATTCCGCTCATGGTGACAATGCCGGACGAATTCATTGCGAACGTCCCCGGCTGCATGGAGAACGCTCCCGTCCGTCCCATCATGCCGTTGAACGTGGCCTGTCCGTCGGATTCCATCACCATCTGGCCGAAGTTCCAGTTCGTATCGTTCGGGCTGCCGGAAACGACCGCGTGCTGCATCCAGTCCCCCAGGAGATCGGTCGTGGAATAGGACACCCCCGTGGCGGTTCTCGTCAGGACCATCAGGTCGTAATGTCCGCCCGCGTCGGTTTTCGAAAAGACCATGAAATTTTTATCCTGGGACATGACCCCATAGAGGGTGGCATCCCCGGCGGAGGAGACGATCCCGTTAGCGTTCAGGGACATAAAGAAAGAGCTTCCGGCTTCACTCATGTCGTTATTGCTGGTTTGAATGGCGGTAATCACCGCGGTGCCGGGGGAACCCATCGTCATCGTTCCGGACGCCCAACCGGACGTCGTGTTGTCGCCGCCGGCGGTAAGCCGGTGGAAGTTCCAGGTTCCGAACAGATCGCCCTGCGCAAATGCGCCTCCCCGCTTCTGGAAGATCATCAAGGCGCTGCCGCCCGTGTTGTCCGTCCAGGTTGCCGCCATCATGGTTTTGTCCTTCGACAGGAAGCCGTGAAAGGTATTGTCGTTGTCCATCCTGACGATGCCGCAGGGGAACATCGCGAACGGAACGTTGTCCATGGACGGCCAGGGCATGCCGTTCCGGACCAGGGAAGTCATCGCGCCGATCCCCGTGTTATCCATGGAAAGTGCGCCGTGCATCCAGCCGGTGGTTCCCGAGGTGGTCAGAGAGTTGAAGTTCCAGGTCCCCTGCAGGTCCCCCATGGAAAAGGCCGCGCCGGAAAGGGAAGGCGGAATCGACCGGTTCTCGCCTCCCGCCATCACGCCGGAATACGTCATGGGGCTGTTTGCGGGAAAAGCGGTCCCCTTGGTGAAATCCGGACGGACCATACCGAGGTCGATGGTCCGGCCGTTCGCGGCGCTTGTCATTTCGAACACGTTCGTCGACCCCATGTAGACGGGGTAGATTCTCCCGGCATTCCCCGCCCCCTCGTTCTCCATCAGGTAGAACCGGTAAGCGTTCCCCGTCGGCAGGGTCATGCTGAAGGTCTTCGGGCTGCCGGAGGCCGTTGCGCGTCCCGCTTCGAAACCCGTGCCGTTGTCGACTGCAACGACCACCGATCCGGATACCTGCCCCTGGATCGTGGCGGTTCCTGCACCGGGGACGTCAGCCGTACCACCGCCCCCTCCTCCACATGCCGCAAGCGCCAAGGCCATCACCGAGATGAAAAGAAACCCCTTGATCCTTCTTATTCCCTTCATTCCTTCCTCCCCGTAAAACGATTTGTGATGCTTCCTGTTTCTTGTTGCGTCCTGTTTCCGGATGTTTCCTGGCCTGTTGCTCCGGCCAACGTCAAAAACGATATCCGACTCCCAGAAACCCGGCATGGGACGGGCTGGATCCGAGGTCCCCTCGTCTATCGGTGAAGGTGTAGCTGGCCACGGAAAAGACCGACTTCGTCCAGTCGATCCCCGCCGTGACCCCAACGGCGTGACGGTCCACGCGCTCCCGGATCACCTCGGTCCCGAAAACGGTGGAAAACATCGGATGCATTCCCTCGAAGCCGCCCGTCCCTCCGGTCGGCAAGGAGGAGGTTCCCACGGACCGGAACGAATCCCCCCGGGAAAATTCGTACCCAAGCTCCGTATAGACGGTGCGCGTCCAGTTCCGGCCGAGAAAAGCCCCCAGCGCATGCTCCGTGAAGGAGAACGTGTCGGAATCCGCCCGGCTGTCCGTGTAGGCGTAGTACTCTCCCAGGTAGAAATCGGAGGGGAGTTGCTGCCTGAACAATAGCTTTCCCCCGAAGGCGACCGCCGACTGGTTGGAGTCCCGCACTCCCTTTGCCTGGAGAAAAGGAGCCGCCGTGATCGTCCAGCCGGGGCGGTAGAAATAGACCAGGCCGGGAGAAATGGTGACCGCCGCATAATCGAGATCGTTCAGACTCGCATAGGCGGCTGCTTCCCCCACCGCCGAAAACGACCAGTCCAGCCGGGTCTCGCCCGAAGGTTCCCGGTTATATGCAACGTATCCCAGGAGATACTCGTCGCTCTCTCCGCCGGAGATCGACCTGCTTACGTTCGTGTCGAACCCCGCCTTGGCTCCCGTTTCCCATCCGGCGAACACGAGGCCCGCTTCCGGGACGGAAACCAGTGCGACAACACCCAAACAAAATGCGAGCCTGCGGATCAGGAACATTCCTCGTTTCCTTCCTTGACACTGGATGGACCGGTGATTTACCGACGCCGACCGCCCATGCCGCCCATTCCGGCCGGACCGCTTCCCATTCCTCCGCCCCCGCGCATGGGGGAGCCGTAGCTGCCCGGAGCTCCCATCCCGCCCGCCTTGGGACCTTTCCAGAGCGGGAACCCGTCGTCGTCGCGCAGGTCCATGGACCGGCCCGACGACCCGATCCGGATCCGCTGGGCGATGACGTACAGATTCGCGTCTCGGCCAAGCGTCTTGGAACCGCGGACCCGAATTTCCGTGCCGTCGGGAAGATCGGCGCTCAGGTCCTTCCAGAACCATTTCGGCGAAGCCAGAACCGTGTAGGTTTCCTTTCCGGTTTCCAGCCGGAACCGCACCGGCCCGCGCTCCGGAACGGAAAGGCCGTACGCTTTTCCACGGACCTCTCCCACCGTGTTCGGGTCGAACCCGCCGGGATAACGAATGCCGCTTCCCTCCAGCACCGTATCGCTTTCTTGCGCCTGCGCCGATTCGAGCGCCGGGGGAAGGAATGCGGTCACCCAGAAAAGAAGCAACAATGCGGGAAGTCCCGCCCTTCTGATCTTCGGGATTGTGAGGCTATCGGTTCGCATGGCCACCGAAGAGAGCAAGGAGGATGCCATCCGTGCCTGGAGAATGAATCCGGCGAAATCGAAGAGGATTTATTGCCGTTCCCGAATCCTTCCGGAGCTTCCTGCGGCGAGGGTGCGCAATCCCTGCACATCGGTGCGCAAAGTTTGCACTTCTCCTACAGACCGTACTCCTTGATCCGGTACTGGAGGGTGCGCAGGGAAATGCCCAGGATCCGCGCCGCCTGCTTGCGGTTCCCCCCCGACGCATCGAGCACTTTCCGGATCGTTTCCCGTTCGTTCGCCTTGAGGACGCTTTCCGCGGGAACCGGGGGTGCGCTTATCGGTTCAAGGTTCAGGTGCTTCGCGTCGATCTCCCCGCGGGCGAGAATTACGGCGCGCTCGATCACGTTCTGCAATTCCCGGACGTTCCCCGGCCAGGGATAATTTTCAAGTGCCAGCCGCGCACCAGGGGAAAACCCGGCGATCGATTTGCCGACGGCGGCAGCGAACTTTTTCAGGAAATATGCCGCCAGCGGGAAAATGGCATCCCGGCGTTCCGCCAGGGACGGAAGGGCGATCGGAAAGACGTTCAGCCGGTAATAGAGATCCTCCCGGAACCGCCCCGCCGCGACTTCCTCCTTGAGGTCCTTGTTCGTCGCCGCGACGATCCGTACATCCACGGAGATGGACCTCATTCCCCCCACCCGCTCGAACTCCCTCTCCTGAAGCACCCGGAGGAGCTTCACCTGGACGGCCGTGGAGATCTCTCCGACTTCGTCGAGGAAGATCGTCCCCCCGTCGGCCAGCTCGAACCTTCCCTTCCGGGCGGCCACGGCCCCGGTGAAAGATCCCCGCTCATGCCCGAAGAGCTCGCTCTCCAGGAGGTTCTCCGCAAGGGCGGCGCAGTGGACGGCGACGAAGGCCCCTTTCCGCCGGGGGCTCAGATCATGGATCACCCTCGCGATGAGTTCCTTCCCCGTCCCGCTCTGCCCCGTGACGAGCACGGTAGTCGGGGTGGGAGCCACGTCGTTCACCAGCTTCCGCGCCTGCTCCATTTTATCGCCGAGAAAAATCGTTTCCGCCGCGGGAAACTGCCTGCCCAGTTCCTCCGACAGGAGGGAGATTTTCGTTTCCGCCTCGGCTTCCCGAAGCACCCTCCCGATGACATGGCGCAGTTCGTCGGGGTCGCGGAAAGGCTTGGTGAGGTAATCGGAGGCCCCGGCCTTCATCGCCTCCACGGCATTCCCGATGGAGCCATAGGCGGTAATGAGGATCCACCGGACATCGGGGCGCGCCTTCTTCCCCTCCTGCATCAAGGCCAACCCGGACATGTCCGGCATCCGCAGGTCGGTGATGACGAGGTCGAAATCGGCGCCGGAGAGTTTCGCGAGCCCCTCGGTGCCGTTCCTTGCCTCCTCGACCCCGTACCCTTCCTCCCGGAGGACGGAGGAGAGAAAGGAACGCATCCGTTCGTCGTCGTCGACGACCAGGATCCTTTTCGACATTTCACCCCTCCCCTGCGATCGGGAGATGAATGGCGAGGACGGCGCCTCCCTCTTCCCGGTTGGAAAGCCCGATCACACCCTTCATCCCTTCGGTCACTTTCTTCGAGTATGCCAGTCCCAGGCCGGTGCCGTCCGTCTTCGTCGTATGGAAAGGAGTGAACAACCGGGGCAGCTCCACTGCGGGAATGCCCGGGCCGGTATCCTCGATCCGGATGACCAGCCGGAGCCCCTCCGGCCGCGCAGTAATCTTCAAGACTCCGCGTTCCCCCATCGCCTGGACGGCATTCCGGACCCCGTTGAGCAGGATACGGCGCAGTTTATCGGGATCCGCCATCGCGCGCGTGCCGGGAACCGTCTCCATCTCGACTTCCCCCGCCCAGCCGGAAGCCGCCTCGGCGACGGTTTCCTTGAAGAGGGGGGTCGGATCGACGGGCTCGACGGAGTAGCTTTCCTCCCGTGAGAAAAGGAGGAGGTCGTTCACCAGGGACTCGATCCGCTCCGTGCCTTGGAGAACGATCGCAAGGGCGTTCTTCCGGGGGTCCGCCTCCTCGACCTTCTCATCCACCCATTGCGTGTACCCCTTGATGCTTCCCAAGGCGTTCCGGATCTCATGGGCGAGCGTGGCGGTCATCTGTCCGATGAGGGCCAGGCGTTCCCTCCGGTCCACCTCGGCTTGAAGCCGCAGGTGACGAGTCAGTACGCGCTCGAGCACGACCCCGACCGCCCACAAGAGGAGAAGGACGGCCCCCACCGTCCACCACATCTTGCGGGCATCGGATATGATGCGGTCCGCCTGGGTCGTATGAAGGACGAGACGCAGGATCTCGATCTTTCCGCCCGGGCCGTGGAGGAGATAGTTGAATTCATACGCAGGAAGGCCGGTGCCGAGACTGACCCGCCGTCCATAGGTCTTTCCCGACCGCAGCCAATCCGCCAGTCCCGCATCTTGAAGCTTTGTGCCCACCAGCTCGGCGTTCGAGTGGAAGAGGACCGTTCCATCCTTTCCGGCGATCAGCGCATACGCCACCACCCGGTCGGAAAGGATGTCCCGTATCTCCCCTTCCGCCTGGTTCCATCCGGCCCGCAGGGCGCTTTCCGTGGAGGTGGAAAGGGCCAGCGCCGTGCTCTCCAGCGAGCTTTCCGCGAGGGTCTTCGCAGTGCGGGCGTTCAGCCCCGTAGCGTAGAGGACGGCGGCCGAGGACAGCAGGAGGAACGTGAAGAGAACCCCTCTCAATACCCCGGGAAGGGACGGTCGCAACTTTGCCACCTCTATCCGCATGCCTCCCGGTCCTCTGCGGACCAACTCTTATCCTTCTCTACGTCTGCGGTTTTCGATGCAATCCGCCGGATACAGGATTTTCCCCCTTGCCCACCGGCGGCAGAATAACGCCGGAGCAGGGAAAGATTACGGAATTGCAGAATAGGTGCTACGGGGGTCGGATAGGATAGAGCGGTGCTGGCCGTAAACGCGTCGAAATTCTCCAATATGTCGCGTGGGATCACGAAGTGGTATAAAGGGAGCACGCGGTTTCGCCGGAACTGCAGGACGTTCCACCAATGGAGAGAATCCACGAAAGAGAACCGCCCGAGCGAGACGGCGCTGCGCGTCGCAACGCGTCGCGCCGCACACCAGGTCCTGGACGATCCCAAGGTATTCGACGACCCCCTGGCGCTTCGCATTCTGGGGGTGGAGAATGCGTCCGCACTGCCGTCGGATCACGGGTGGCTGGAAGAGACTCCGCTGTCACGCACGCTTCGGGCCTCGCTGGCGGCGCGCAGCCGGTACGCCGAAGACGAGCTTCATTTCGCCGTCGAGCGGGGGATCCGCCGATATGTCGTTCTCGGCGCAGGTCTCGATACCTTCGCCTGCCGGAGCCCGTACCCCGGGGAAATCCTGCGCGTCTTCGAAGTGGATCACCCCGATACCCAGGCCTGGAAGCGTTCGCTCCTCGAAAAAGCGTCGATCCCGATCCCGCGAACGCTCACGTTTTCACCCGTGGACTTCGAAACAGAGACGCTTGAAAAAGGGCTGCTGCGGGCGGGTTTCGATACCGGCCGGCGGGCTTTCTTCTCGTGGCTCGGAGTAACCCCGTATCTGACGGGTCCCGCGATAACCTCCACGCTGCGATTCGTCGCATCGATGCCGGCCGGCAGCGGGATCGTTTTCGATTACATGATCTCCCCATCCTCGCTCGGTCCGACCGCGCGCCGGGCATATGACAGCCTGGCGCATCGCGTAGCATCGGCGGGCGAGCCTTTCAAGACCTTCTTCGATCCTTCTTCCCTCCCGACCCTGATGCGGGACCTGGGGTTCGGGCGGATCGAGGATATCGATCCCGAAGAGCTGAATGCGAGATATTTCCGGGGACGAATCGACAAGTTGAGAGTCGGCAGCCTGGCGCATCTCATGAACGCGCAGGTCTGACTTGACTCTATTTGCATTTCCCTGCGGAGCTGCACCCGTGGCAATACCCTGGCCATGAATCCCGGCGGAAACATCGCCCTACCCCCTTTAGAACGTGGCCTGAAGTTGCGCATAGAAATAGTTGATGTCTTTGCCGCTCCCGGCGGCCTCCTTGAAGAAACCACCGGTCAAGAACCGGTTGCCGCTGACCAGCACCGAGACGTTCTCCTTGAGCTTGCAGGTGAGGATCAGGTTCGTCTCGATGCCGATCTCCTTGCTGATCCGGGCAGGCGTCTTGACGGCCCGGAAGTAGTGTCCGTCCAGAGAGACATTCAGCTTCTCCGTCACGTCGATACCGCCCCCCGCGGTAATGACGTGGAGCCCGCTCGCATGCACCGCGTTGCCGGCTGGGTCGGCAACGGTAAGCCCGGAGAGGTCGCCGATCACGCTCATGTCGCCGATCCATGAGGTGTCGTTGTCGGGATTGTGAAATTCGGTGAACTTCCCTTCTCCGGGATTCCCGTCGCCGGAACCGAAGGCATACGAGAGGAAGATCTTCCCCGGATATCGCCCCAGGGCCGGGTCAAGGGTCAGGTCCGCATGGCCGCCGTAGGCACGGATGTCGTTGTGGCTTGTGCCATCCTTGTTCTTCCTGCCGAACTGGTAGACGGGTTCCAGCTCGTAGGTGACGGATTTGCCGACTTTCCCGATGAGCCGGGTTCCGACGGAGTAGGTCACCTCGTGCTCTCCTCCGACGTGGGTGGCGCCCGCCCCGCCGGTGTCGCGCAGACCGTAAAGGTCGACGGAATGCGTTTTCCCGGGTGCATAGGCCGCATAGATCCCGAAGAGTTTTCCCCCGATGTCCCCGGCCCATTTCCTCACATACTGTCCGCCGAACAAGTCGAGGGAAATCTTCTCCGTGGGCTTCCACGACAGCCTCGCCGCATCGAAGGTAAGCCCGTCGTAAAACGTGTCGGAGCCGAGAAGGAAGGTGCTGCCGTAGACGAACTCCTGGCGGCCGGCCTTGAGGGAGAGCCCTTTTACGCCGGGCAAGGCTCCTTCCACGTACCCCTGGTACAGGCTGAAGAGCGAAAAGTCCTTATCATCGTAAAAGGCGTACCACTGCCCTTCCACGCGGGCGGAGACATTTTCCGAAGGAGTCACGGTCACCGAGGGCCGGAGGCGGAACAGGATCCTGCTCTCGTCGTTTCCCGGCGTAAAGGAGAAGCTCCCGAGACTGAAGTGGGTCGTCGCTTCCGCCCGCGCCAGGGAGTCCAGGCCCAGCTTCACCGGGCCGAACCGCAGCGGGTTGGCGGGCTTTTCCGCGGCGGACGGTTCCTCCGGCGTCCCCTTTCCCGACGATTCGTGCGCCTCACGCAACTCGTGTGCAAGCGGCGTCGCAGGGACATACAGGGGTACGGCGACCAGCAGAAAGACGAAAGTCAAGACGGCCCTCTTCCTCATCTTTCCTCCCGCTACGGGTTTTTTATGCACTCGAGACGGCCGGTCACCGCGGGCTCGTGGAGGCTCGGCAGCTCCTTGATCCGCCCGTTGCGGATCCCGTTGACCGCGTCGAATTCCGAGCCGTCGAGTCCGCTGACGACGTACAGCTCGTACTTGAGCGAGGGGCCAATCCCCCCGAAGGCCCCGATCCTGTCGGCGGACCAGGTCGTCGGAACGATCACCCGGTCGAAGGAGGGGCGCTCGACGCCGTAGAAGGTGGGCGGCTCGTGTTTCCTGTTCGTGATCCCGACGGGAACAAGGCATGCTCGAGCTCAACCTCGGAGTGGAAACGGATCCAGTCGCTGAAGGTGTAGCCGCCGACTATACGGGTGAAGGGAGTGCCCTTGCGGGCCGCCCGATCCGTACCGTAAAACGCCCCTTGCCGGTCAGACTCCGGCCAGGATGTCGATCCGCTTCTTCCGCATCACCTCCAGTCGCTTCGATTTGAAGGAACTCCTCGTCTCTTCGAGGACATCGATCGTTTCCTGAACGGCCCCCCGAAGCCTGGAGAGCCTTTCGCAGTCGACCAACGGGCAGTACGACAGGCGCTCCGAAGCGTCCGCTCCCCAGGAGATCGCCTGCCGGAAGATGCGGCGCTGGTGCTCCACCCGCTCATGCATCTCCTCGGCGATCCGGTCGACGTATTCCCCGATCGTCATTCCTTCGCGATCCGCATCGGCGCACATATGAGCACTCGTTTCACGCATATCGAAAAAAAATATCACCCCACCGAGACGTGATGGATGCATTCCTCCATGAGGTTCCGGATGTGGTCGTCGTCCAGGGAATAATAGGCGACCTTTCCCTCTTTCCGGTATTTCACCAACCGCTGCCCGCGAAGGAGTCTTAGCTGGTGGGAAACCGCCGAGCCGGTGAGGCCCAGGAGGCGGGCAAGGTCGAACACGCACAGCTCCTGTTCGGTCAGAGCGGTGATGATCCGGACCCGTGTGGGGTCGCTCAAGGCGCTGAAGGTTTCCGCAAGCGCCCGGACCATTCTGTCGCCCGGCATGGCGGACCGGGCGGCGCGAGCGCTCGCCGCGTCGATGAACACCGCCTTCTCCGCCGGGGCGCCGTCGTTATTCCTTGCCGGGGAAACCAACGAGGGAGACTCCTTCAATGAAACGGTTGCTCACATATATCAATCAGTCACGATGCGTGTCAAGATATTTTTCCCCGGGGCGGATAAACTGAAGGGGACGTGAAGCATCCGGGGCGGGATGAACCGCGGGAGGCGCCGATGGACTTCGGTCGCAAGGACGTGCTGGCGGCGAGAGAGCGGGTCTACCGGCTGGCCTACCCCACCCCCCTGGTCGAAGAGGATCCCCTGTCGGAACGGTTCGGCGGGAAGGTTCTCTCCAAGCTCGAAAACCTCCAGGTATCCGGTTCGTTCAAGATCCGCGGGGCGGCGAACAAGGTCCTCTCCCTGGATCCTCTCGCGGTGCGGGGGGTGATCGCGGCCAGCGCCGGGAACCACGCCCGGGGGGTCGCCCGGGCGGCGCGCGCGGCGGGAATCCCCGCGACGCTCGTCATGCCCGTCTGGGCGCCCGTCTCGAAGGCAGCCGCCGCCGAACGGGACGGCGGCGAAACCACCCGTGTCATCCTCCACGGGGAAACGTTCGATGAGGCTTCGCGGCATGCGCTCGCCCTGGCGCAGGAGTCCGGCTTCGCAGTCGTCCATCCCTTCGACGACCCGTTGGTGATCGCCGGGCAAGGAACCCTCGGACTGGAGATCCTCGACGCGGAGGGCGTTCCGGGGACGATCTACGTACCGGTGGGAGGAGGGGGGCTGCTCTCTGGGATCGGGACGGCCGTGAAGGAGAAGCACCCCGATGTGGAAATGGTGGCCGTCCAGGCGGAGGGAGCTTCCTCCCTGCAGCCCTCCCTTGCCGCCGGCAGGCCCGTGGCTTGTCCGCAGGTGCGCACGATCGCGGACGGAATCGCCGTGTCCTGCATGAGCGACCGCACCTTCGAGGCGGTCCGCCGGTATACGGACGACGTCGTCGCCGTGGACGACGAGGAGATCGCGGCAGCGATCCTTTACGCATTGGAGGAGATGAAGACCACGCTGGAAGGGGCGGGCGCGGCTGCGCTGGCGGCCCTTCTCTACAAGCGTCCCCCGAAGAAGTTCCCGGCCGTGATGGTGCTCTCCGGAGGGAACATCGACGTCAATTTTCTCGCCCGGATCACCGAAAGGGGCCTGTTCCGCTCGGGACGGCTCATCCGGCTTCGGTTCCTGGTGACGGACCGGCCCGGGTCGCTTGCCGCCCTCCTGGCCGCGATCGCCCGGGAACGCTCCAACGTGGTGAGCATCGAACACGACCGGCTGCCGGCCGACTGCCCGCCGGGATACTCCTCCGTGGTCCTGCTCCTTGAAACCCGCGACCGCTCCCACGGAGAAGAGCTCGCCCTCCGGCTGGCCGGGCAGGGATTCCGCCCGACGAATTGAAGCGCCCGCCGCGGGAATCTAAGGAACATGCGGCAGCATGCCCATGTCCATCTTCTTTCCGCCGGCGATCCGGTCCTGGCCGCGACGCGGGAGGCGTCCCGAGCCGTCCTCTGGTCGTTCGCCGGGCTTTGCGCGACGGCGGCGTTCCAGGCGGTCGTCGCCGCGTTCACCGGCAGCGTCGCCCTGCTGGCGGACACGATCCACAACGCGGGGGACGCCGCCACGGCGGTCCCGCTGTGGATCGCCTTCCGGGTTGCCCGCAGGAAGCCCGACGCCAGGTTCACGTACGGTTTCGGCCGCGTCGAGGACCTGGCGGGCGTCATCGTCGTTGCGGTCATATTTTTCAGCGCGGTCGCCGCGGCGATCGAATCGGCCCGGAGATTCGCGGCGCCCGCGCCGGTCACCGGCCTTTGGGCGGTGGCCGCCGCATCCGCGATCGGATTCGCGGGGAACGAGGCGGTGGCCCTGTATCGCATCCGCGCCGGAAAAAAGATCGGCAGCGCCGCCCTCGTGGCGGACGGGTACCACGCGCGGGCCGACGGGCTGACCAGCCTGGGCGTGCTTCTCGGCGCGGCGGGAGTGGCGGCGGGATTCCCGGCGGCGGACCCCGCCGCGGGAATGCTGATCTGCGCCTTCCTCATGAAGACCGTGTGGGATGCCGGGAAAGAGGTGTTCCTGCGCCTCCTGGACGGGGTCGACCCGGAAGTGGTGGAGGAAATCCGCGCGGAGGCGTCCGCCACGCCGGGAGTTGAAGAGGTGACCGAGGTGCGGGTCCGCTGGTCGGGACATCGCATGTACGCGGACGTCAACCTGGCGGTTGCAGGGGACGTCCCGGTGGCGGAGGGACACTCCGTCGCCTCGGAAGTGCGCCACCGCCTGATGCATCGACTATCCTATCTTTCGGATGCAACCATCCATGTCGATCCCGTGGAAGCGTCGGGGACCGAAATGCACAAAACCTCTTCCCACGCCCATGGCGGTCTCCCCGGGCATTCCCACTGACGGAAATGCCCGGGGTCACGGGCGCGGTTTTCTGCCGATCTTTACGCCGCCTTGGCGACCGGGAGCTTGGCGGCGATCGCCCGCAGGGCCTCTTCCCTCTCCTTGAGCCCCTCGCGCATGCTCCGTATGTCCGTGTTGGCGATCTCCATCAGGAGCTTGGACAGGTCCGAATCGAGAATTTCCTTCAGCAGCAGGGCTTCCTTATCGGTCAGGGCAAGTTCCATGGGACGCCTCCTTCCCCGAGAACCCGTTTGCCGTTTGGTCCTCCACGCCCACGATTTCATTATATCCCTTCCCTCCCCCGCCCGATTTGACCCCCCGGCCGATTCCCGGGCGGTTAACACCCTTTTGCTTGGCCAACCCCGCGACGGATATGGTAATTTTGAAAGGTTACCCTCATGGAAAAGGGGAATCCCGTTGCGTCTTAGGCGCCCCGATAAAAAAACCTTCCTCACCTTCCTGGCGATCCTGGGCCCGGGGATCATCACCGCATCCGTGGACAACGATGCCGGCGGAATCGCCACCTATTCGATCGCGGGCGCGCATTTCGGCTATTCCCTCGTCTGGACGCTTATCCCCATCACGGTCGCGCTCATTGTCGTCCAGGAGATGGTGGCGCGGATGGGGGTGGTGACCGGAAAGACCCTGGCGGACCTGATCCGGGAGAAGTTCGGCGTCCGGCCGACGTTTTTCCTCCTCTTCGCCCTATTGATCGCGAACCTCGGCAACACGGTGGCGGAGTTCGCCGGGTGGGCCGCCGCCCTGGAAATCTTCGGCATCAGCCGGTACCTGTCCGTGCCGATCGGGGCCGTCGCCGTCTGGTTCCTGGTGGTCAAGGGAACGTACCGGATCGTGGAGAAGATCTTCCTCATCGCGGCCACGATCTATTTCACATATGCGGTTTCGGCGTGGATGGGACATCCCCCCTGGGGCACGGTCGCCAGGGAACTGGTCACGCCCCATCTCCGGGCGGACGGGGCCTACCTGATGATGCTCATCGGGATGGTGGGAACGACGATCGCGCCGTGGATGCAGTTCTACCTGCAGTCGGCGGTCGTGGAAAAGAACGTCCAGGTGGAAGAGTACCGGTATTGCCGCGCGGACGTCGTGGCGGGGTGCTTCGTGACCGACATCGTGGCCCTGTCCATCATCGTCGCCTGCGGGGCGACGCTCTTCACCGCGGGGGTCCGGATCGGCGACGCGAAGGACGCGGCCCTCGCATTGTCGCCGCTTGCCGGGAAATACGCCTCGATCCTGTTCGCCGTCGGCCTTGCCAACGCCTCGCTGTTCGCGGCGTCCATCCTTCCCCTTGCGACCGCCTATTCCGTCTGCGAGGGAATGGGCTGGGAGTCCGGCATCGACAGGGATTTCCGGACCGCGCCGCATTTCTTCTGGTTGTACACGGGACTGATCGTCGCCGGCGCGATCCTGGTCCTGTATCCCGGGGCCCCGCTGATCCTCATCATGTACCTTTCCCAGGTGGTCAACGGCATCCTCCTGCCGTTCGTCCTCGTCTTCATGCTGAAGCTGATCAACGACCGGGAGCTGATGGGGGAGCACGTCAATTCGAAGGCGTTCAACGGGATCGCATGGACGACCACGGTCGTCATGATCGTCCTGACCGCCTTCCTGGTCGTCGTGACGATCTTCCCGGGCCTGTCTTCGGGGTAAGGTTCACATCTTCCGGCGTTTTTTCCTCGAAGCGGGGGGCAGGAGCAGGTCGACCACGTCGTCGACCGTGACGACTCCCAGCAGGCAGCTCTCCTCGTCCACCACCGGGAGGGCAAGGAGGTTGTACTTCGAGATCAGCTCGGCCACCGTCTCCTGGCCGGCGTCCGCGGGCACGGTGATGAGCTTCTTGTGCATGACCTCGCTGATGGGCCTGCCCGGATCCTCCAGGAGGAGGTCGCGCAATCCCAGGACCCCCAGCAGCTTCTCCCCCTCGACGACGTAGATGTAGTAATACGCCTCGAGCTCGGTCGCGTCCTTCCGGAACCTCTCCATCGCCTCCCCGACGGTGATTCCCGGAGGATAGGCCAGGTATTCGTTGATCATGAGGCCCCCGGCGGTGTCCTCCTCGTGGGCGAGCAGCTCGTGGATGTCCTCGGCCTCCTCCTTCTCCATGAGGCCCAGGAGCTCCTGCGCCTTCTCCGCGGGAAGGTCGGCGATGACGTCGGCCGCCTCGTCCGGGGGCATCCGCTCGATGACGTCGGCCGCCTGCTCCTTGTCCATGTCGGTGATGAGGTCGGCCTGCACTTCCGGCTCCAGCTCGTGGAGCGCTTCCGCCGCGGTTTCCAGGTCGAGCTTTTCGAAGAACCCCTTCCGCTCGTCGGGGGACATCCCGCTGATGATCTGGGCGATGTCCGCCGGGTGGATCCTGGAGAGGGCATCCCGCGAAACGGACAGGGTCAACCGGTCGAGCTTGGTTTCCAGCGGCTGGATGAACTCCCACGAGATGAGCTGATGGCGCAGGGGGTGGCGGATCGCCTCGAAAAATGCGTCGCCGCGCCGCTCCACTCCCAGGCGCCGGAGGATCCCCCGGACCCCCACGTCGACGTCCGTGACGCAGGCCGCGCCGCCTTCCTCGGTCAGCTTGACATCGTTGACCCGGACGACCTTGGCGCCGTTGATGTCGACGATCTGCTTGTCGAGGATGTCGTTCCGGATGAGGAGCAGTTCGTGGGAGGGCTGGAACTCCGAGAGATCGGATTCCCGCTTCCTGGAGGAGATGATGCGCCGGTTGAAGATGTTCAGGTCCGACCAGGGCAGGAACCACGTCTTCTTCTTTTTCTCGAGGACCAGTCCTGCCGCCCTGGGAAACGGGGATCCCCCTTCGACCGCGATGTCCCGCACCTTCCCGATCTCCTCGCCCAGCGGGTCGAGGACCGCCTTGCCCAGGACGTCCGCGACGAACACCTCCCCGATCAGGGTCATCTTCTGAACTCCCTTCGCGTTCGCCGGATACCGGCTCCAGTTTACGTTTCCTGTTTGAGGCAGGTCAAGGAATGGGGAGGGAGTGGTGATACAGTAGACGGGAGTCCGGAAGGCGGATTTCCGTGCCGGCCGGTGAATTCACCGTGAAGGAACACCGACGAATGCCCGAGCCTGCCGCAACGCCGAAGGCCCCGGCCGCCGCCACGCCCGCGGTAGCGCCCGGTTCAAAGTGGCGCAACCCCTATAAAATCCTGCCCAAGGTCCGATGGCTGGTCCAGGGGGCGTTCGTCCTTTTTTTCGTGCTGGTGGGGATCGAGTTCCACGAGTTCTACCGGCAGGCCGTCTCCGGCGGGCCCGTCACGGCGCATCGTCCCCCCGCGGTGGAGGCGTTCCTCCCGCTGAGCGCCCTGATGGGGCTCAAGCGGTTTCTCCTCACCGGGAATTATGACGAGATCCACCCGGCGGGGCTCACCATCCTCATCGCGGCCATCCTGTCCTCCTTCCTGGCGCGGAAAGTCTTCTGCTCGTGGGTGTGCCCCGTCGGGGGGATCTCCCGGGCGCTCGAATGGATCGGGAAGAAGACGCTCTGGAAACGCGGGAAGCGGGTACCCGTGGTGAACCGGGGCGTGGACCTTGCGCTCTCATCACTGAAATACCTGCTCCTGGCCTTTTTCTTCTGGGCGATCGTGATCGGCATGGACAAGGTGGCGATCTACAAGTTCATGAACTCCACGTACAACCATGCCGCGGACGCCAAGATGCTCCTCTTCTTCACGGAGATATCGCGGACCGCGGCGATCGTCCTGATCGTCCTGTCGGCGCTCTCCGTCGTCGTCAAGAACTTCTGGTGCAGGTACCTGTGCCCGTACGGCGCATTGCTGGGACTGGTCAGCTGGGCATCGCCGCAACGGGTCGTTCGGGACGCCGGAAGCTGCACGGACTGCAAGGCGTGCACCCGGGCCTGCCCCGTGGAGATCGCCGTCCATAAAAAGCCATCCGTCCGGACGCCGGAGTGCACCGGCTGCATGTCGTGCGTCGCCGCATGCCCGGTGGAGGATTGCCTGACGGTCACGAAAAAGGGGCGCAGCTCCTGGTCCCCCTGGTACCTCCCGGTCGCCGGGCTGGGCACGATCTTCATGCTCTGGGCGATCGCCAGGGTCACCGGGCACTGGCACACCGATCTTTCGCTGCAAACGCTTGTCGAAGCCTACCGTCAGGCGAACACGCTCCTCCACCCCTAAAACCCGCGCCTGGAATTTCATTCCGCGTTCGACCGGCCTTCGAATCCAGAGCCGGGATCCTTCCGCCTACTTGACGACAATGTTGTTCCTGACACCCGTCACGCCTTTCACGTTTCGCGCGACTTCGCCCGCCTTCTCCTTTTCCGCGGAGGAGGAGACGAAACCGCTCAACTGGACGACCCCCTTGAAGGTCTCCACGCTGATCTCGCGGGCCTTCGTGCCCGGATCGGATACCAGCGCGGCCTTGACCTTCGAGGTGATGACCGAATCGTCGACATATTCTCCGGAGCTTTCCTTCGTGCGGGTGCCGGCGCAGCCCGCCAGGGCCACGATCAGCGCAATGCACACCAGGTATTTCATCGCGTTTCCGATATCCCTCATGGCAAGTCCTCCTTGGAAATTTTCAGGGGACAATATCGGCCCCTTCGTTTCAGCAGGCTCACGGCTGGCAACAAGGCGCCTGGACGCGCGCCGCAGATTAACCTGCCCTATTCGTTTATAGATATGCAGGAAACCGAAAATGGTTCGGGAACTGCGCCGGGATGGCACCGGCCGATGTGGAAATATTCTCCGTAAAAATTCGACCCATGGCATATCCCCGTGATTATTCCGTTTTGTTTCTCCTGTAATATCAGCATCTTGATAATGGAATGACGGTGGGTATTTTTTACTTGACATCGCAGGGAGCCAACTATAATCTACTTTACCAATAGGGTTTATATTGTTTAATCTCCCGGCCGCAAGGGATTTTTTTACAGATATAAACCCTACAAATAACATGTTTCCAGTGGAGGCAGTATGAAAAGGATGATCGTTTTCCTCCTGGCAATGGTGGTCCTGGCGACAACGGCGAATGCGGAACCGGTCCGGCTGGCCATCCATTCCTGCTGCGTCACGGAGGATGCGACGACCCGGGAGATCCTTCCGGCGTTCAAGAAGTACTACAAGGAAAAATTCGGGAAAGAGGTGGAGATCAGCGCATCGTTCGCCGGCTCGGGGACGCTCAAGAACCAGATCCTTGGCGGGGCCCCGGTGCAGGTGGCGATATTCTCCTCGGAGCTCTACCTGGACCAGTTGAAGGATAAGGGCCTGATCTCCTCCGACTGGAGAAAGAACCCCAACAAGGGCTCCGTGATCAAGTCGGTCATCGTCTTCGTTACGAGGAAGGACAACCCGAAAGGGCTGCGAACCTATCAGGACCTGGCCCGGCCGGGAATCAAGGTGCTTCACGCGAGTCCCGATACTTCGGGCGGCGCCCAGTGGGCGATCTTCGCGATCTATGGAGCAGGAGCAGATCTTTCGAACCTCACCTTCACCCCCGAGGACGGAGGGGTGAAGCTCCTCTCGGCCGTCGGGAAGAACGTCATCGCCCAGCCTGAGTCCGCCCGCCAGACCTTTGTCCAGTTCGACGCGGGATTCGGCGACGCCATCGTGACCTACGAGAACGAGGCGCTGCTGGAGAAGGCCAAGGGGCGCGACTACGCGGTCTCCGTGCCGAGGAAGACGATCGAGACCGAGTGGAAGGTCGCCCGGATCGACAGGAACATTCGCCCGGCGCAAGAACACGCCGTCACCGAGTTCATCAAGTTCCTGTATACCGCGGAAGCGCAGCGCGCGTACGCGAAGTACGGTTTCCGTCCGGTGGACGCCCGAGTGGAGAAGGAGTTCCATGCGAAATACGCGAAGGTGGCCGATCCGTTCACGGTGGACGACCTTGGCGGGTGGCAGAAGGCCAGGAAAAACGTGATCGAAAACGCATGGAAGAAGACGCAACAGAAGTAGGCATGGACCCGGGCCGGTTCCGGAATCTCGACGCCCTCGTGCGGTGGTCGGTGTTCGCCGCCGCAATCGGGCTGTTTTTCCTGCTCATCCTCCTGCCGCTGGTATCGCTCAACGGGTACGCGGTTCGGGAAGGGTTCGGGATCTTCTGGAGCCGGCTCCGGGAGCCGGGCGCCCTCGGGGCGCTCCGGCTGACGGCGGCGGTCGCGCTGGCGACCACGGCGGTAAACAGCGTGATCGGGACGGCCATGGCCTTCGTCCTTACCCGCTACCGGTTCCCGGGGAGACGGGCGATCAACGCGCTTGTCGACATCCCGCTGGCCATCCCCACGGTGGTCACCGGCTTCGCGCTGCTCCTCCTGTACGGCCCGATGGGCGTACTCGGCAAATTTCTCGGCGAGCGCGAGATCCAGGTGATGTTCTCCTTCCCCGGGCTGCTCCTGGGCCATGTCTTCGTCACATTTCCGTTCATGGTCCGGGCCGTGGGCGCGGTTCTCGAGTCGGCGCCGCGTTCCGCGGAGGATGCCGCACGCACGCTCGGCGCGAAGGAATGGCAGCTGTTTTTCCTCGTCACGCTTCCTTCCATCAAGGAAGGCCTCGTCGCCGGCTCGTTTCTCACCTTCTCCCGTTCGCTCGGGGAGTTCGGCGCGTCCATCATGGTTTCGGGAAACCTCGTGGGGAGGACACAGACCGCGCCGCTGTACATCTTTTCCCGGTTCAACACGGGCGACGTCGAGGGAGCCTCCGCCATCGCGATCCTGTTGGCGCTCGCATCCTTCCTCATCCTCCTCCTCCTCCAGTTCGTGCAGACGGGGCGGGGAGTCCATGAGGGAATCGCATGACCCCCCACCTGGCGGCCGAAGGCATCCGGAAATCGTTCGGAAGGAAGCCGGTTCTCGACGGCGTGTCGATTACCGTCGGAACCGGAGAGATGATGGCGCTCCTGGGGCCGAGCGGATGCGGCAAATCCACCCTTCTTCGGATCGTCGCCGGTCTGATCCCCAAGGATGCCGGGGCCATCCGCATCGCCGGCAGGGACATGGAGAGCGTGCCGGCGCGGCAGCGGGGGGTCGGGTTCGTCTTCCAGGATTACGCTCTCTTCCCCCGGATGACGGTACGGGAAAACGTGGCTTTCGGACTACGGGTCCGCGGCGTGGAGGCCCTGGAGCGAAGCCGGAAAGCGGGGGAGATTCTCGATCTCGTGGGACTTTCCGAAGAGGCGAACCGCCCGGTGGACCGGCTCTCCGGGGGACAGCGTCAGCGGGTCGCCCTGGCGCGCGCGCTCGCCATGGAACCTTCCCTTCTGCTCCTGGACGAGCCGCTGTCGGCGCTCGATGTAAAGGTCAGGGAACGGCTTCGCCGCGAGATCAAGGCGGTCCAGAAAAAGGTCGGCATCACGGCCCTGGTCGTCACCCACGACCAGGAGGAGGCGATGGAGCTGGGGGACCGGATCGCGGTGATGAACGAGGGGCGGATCGAGCAGGTCGCCACTCCCAGGGAAGTCTACCAGGAGCCCGCCACGGAGTTCGTCGCGAGGTTCGTCGGAGAGGTGAACGTGCTGCCGGGCCAGATGTACCACGGCTACGCCTACTCGGGAAGCCTCGCCATCCGGATGGCCGAAAACCAACCGCTTCGCGACGGAAGCTCGGTCAAGGTGATCCTGCGCCCGGAAGACATCTCCCTCCACCCCGCAGGCACCGCGGAAGCGGGGCAGTCGCAAGCCGATGTCGGATCCGTCTCCTTCCAGGGGACGCACCTGCGCGTGGAGCTTGCGACGGAAGAGGGATATCCGCTGACGGCGCTCCTCCTGCGCAGTCACCCGATGGCCGGGAAGATCGCGGAGGGAGATGCGGTCCGGGTGGAGGCGCTCCGGGGCAGCGTCCTGCCGGACCCCTTCGGGAAAAAAGAGCCGGAATACTACC
The DNA here is from genome assembly GCA_003105225.1 of Deltaproteobacteria bacterium. GTDB lineage: Bacteria > Desulfobacterota > Deferrimicrobia > Deferrimicrobiales > Deferrimicrobiaceae > FEB-35. The sequence continues at coordinate 21,974 of PQAK01000124.1, forward strand.
TGTGAGGATGCGGTGAGGGAAAACGGAAGGTACTTCCCGATATTTTACGACCTTCGCGGGGTGCGGGTCCTCGTCGTGGGGGCCGGTAAGGTCGCGGCGCGCAGGATCGGGTCGCTGCTGGAGCACGGGGCCTCGGTGACCGTCGTCGCGAAGCGATTCTCCCCCGCGGTGGAGCGCCTGGCGGAAGGCGGCCGGGTGAGCGGGATCCTCTCCTCTTTTCGCCCGGAGCACCTCGACGGAATGGAACTGGCGTTCTGCGCCGCTTCCGATCCGGCGGCAAACCGATCGGTGGCCCGGGAGGCAAGGAACCGCGGCATCCCCGTGAATGTCGCGGATGACCCTGCCGGGTGCTCCTTCATCCTCCCCGCCGTCGTTCCGGGGGAAGCGTTCACGCTGGCGGTCTCCACCGCCGGGAAGCATCCCGGCGTCGCGCGGGCGATCCGCGAATTCCTGGAGGAGCGCAAGGAGGAGATCGCGATCCGGGTCGAACGGGGACGACGGCGCCGGGAATCCCGCCCCTCGGCGGGAACGGTGTACATCGTCGGCGCGGGCCCGGGGGATCCCGACCTGTTGACCGTGCGGGCGCTGGGGCTCCTGCGCGGCGCAGACGTGGTCCTCCACGATTATCTCGTGCCGGAAGAAATCGTGTCGCTGGCCTCCCCGAACGCGGCGAAGATCTGCTTCGCCCGGAAGGGGAAAACCGCCGGGCACGGCTCCGCGCTCAAACAGCAGGCGATCCACCGGGCGATGGTCCGGTTCGCGCGGGAGGGAAAATCGGTGGTCCGCCTGAAGTCCGGAGATCCGCTGGTCTTCGGGCGCGGCGGCGAGGAAGCGGAAGCCCTGGCGGACGAAGGGATCCCGTTCGAGATCGTCCCGGGGATCACCGCCGCCATCGGGTGCGCGGCCGCGGCGGGGATCCCCCTGACGCACAGGGGCCGCTCGTCCTCGGTGACGCTTCTTGCCGGCCACGAGGCGAACGGGAAAGGGGAGACGGCGATCGACTGGAAACGGCTGCCGGGCGGCGGAACGCTGGCCGTCTACATGGGAGTCGCAAAGGCGAAAGAGCTCGCGCGGAACCTGATGGAAAAAACCGGGATGCCGGCGGAAACGCCATTCGCCGTTGTCGAGAACGGCACCCGGCGTGGACAACGAGTCGTGCGGGG
>PQAK01000124.1:23176-43721 GCA_003105225.1 Deltaproteobacteria bacterium
ACCTGCCCCGCCTCGTGCGGGAAGCCGGGATCCGCTCTCCCGCTCTGCTGTTCGTCGGGAAAACAACGTCCCCCGCCCTGGCCGGTTCCCCGGTTCAGGAATCCTTCGAGGAGCAAAACGATGGACCTGCCGCGCAAAGTGTTTGACGACGTTTCCCAGCTGATCGGCTCGCGGGTGAACCCGACGCCGATGGTGCGCCTGGCGCGCATCGCGCCTCCGGAAGGGGGAACCCTCTTCGCCAAGCTGGAGTGGATGAACCCGTTCGGCTCGATCAAGGANNCGCCGACGTGCGCGAGCTGATCGCGAGCCCGCGGAACCCCACCCCGCTGGTGCGCCTGAACCGCGTGGCGCCGGCGGATGTCGAGGCGTTCCTCAAGCTGGAGTGGATGAACCCGTTCGGCTCGATCAAGGACCGCACCGCCAGGTATCTCCTCGAGGGGCTCCGCAGCAGCGGCAGGCTCGCGGGCAGGAAGATCGTCGAGCCGACGTCGGGGAACACCGGAATCGCCCTGGCCGCCCTTTCGAACCTTGCGGGGATCCCCTGCACGATCACGATCCCGTCGGGAGCTCCCGAGGAGAAGATCGCGCTCCTGCGGCTGCTGGGCGCGGAGGTGTGGCCGACTCCCGACGACCTGTGCCCGATCGACCATCCCAAGGACGGCGCCATCGCCCTTGCGCGGTCCTTCGTGACCGGGGAGGCGACGAAGGACCGGTACGTCATGCCCAACCAGTACGAGAACCCGGACAACGTCCGCGCCCACTACGAAACGACCGGCCCGGAGATCTGGGACCAGACCCAAGGGAACGTGACGCACTTCTTCGCGGGGTACGGCACCTGCGGCACGATCACGGGCACGGCGAAATTCCTGAAGGAGAGGAATCCGGCCGTACGCGTGATCGCGATCGAGCCCGAGAAGGGACACCGGCTCTCCGGCCTCAAGAACTTCCAGGAGAGCCACAAGCCCGGAATCCTGGACGAGTCGCTCATCGACAGGACGGTGCGAGTTCCCGATGCGCCCGCTTACGAAACCGCCATCCGGCTGGCGCGGGAAGAGAGCCTGCTCGTCGGTCCCTCCACGGGGGCGATCGTATGGGCCGCCCTCCAGGAAAATCTCCCGAAGAAGGCGGTGGCCGTCTGCATCTCGCCGGACAACGCCTTCAAGTACCTTTCGTTTTTCACCGACCGCATCTCGAACGACGGGGTGCCGCAGGTCGATGTGCCGGCATGAACGAAGCCGATTACAAGGAGCTGAAAAAAGGGGGGATGATGCGGCAGAAGGAGGCGGGGCTCTTCTCCGTCCGCCTCCACGTTGCCGGCGGGAAATTGACGACGGTCCAGTTGCGCGCCATCCACGAGGCCGCGGACCGCTTCGGAAGAGGCGCGGTCCACCTCACGAGCCGACAGGGAGTGGAAATCCCCTTCATCCCCGCCGATTCGCTCGCAGCCCTGAAGAAATTTCTCGCCTCCTCGGGGGTCGGCGTGGGGGTGTGCGGACCGACGGTCCGCACGGTGACGGCGTGCCAGGGATGCCGCGTCTGCCCGAGCGGGGCGATCGATTCGCCGGCGCTGGCGGAGGCGGTGGACCGTGAATTTTACGGGAAACCGGCGCCGCACAAGTTCAAGGTCGGCATCTCGGGCTGCGCCAACAACTGCATGAAGGCGGAAGAGAACGACATCGGGATCAAGGGATATATCGAGCCGCGCTGGTCTCGGGAGGCGTGCACCTTCTGCCGTCTCTGCGAAACGGTCTGCCCCACGAAAGTCGTGCGCATCCCGGAGGAAGGCGGTATCGTGGAGGTCGACCTATCCGGCTGCATCGGATGCGGGGATTGCATCGAATCGTGCCCGACCGGCGCGATGGAAGAGGACCACCGCGGGTTCCGGCTCTTCGCGGGGGGAAAGTTCGGCAGGATCCCTTCCCTGGGGGAAAAGCTTCCCGGCGACCTGCGCACGCGGGAAGAGGCGATCGCTGCGATCGGGGCCGTCATCGAATTTTTCCGCGCCCACGGGAAACCGAGGGAGCGGTTCGGAGACACGCTGCGCCGCACGGGAGTTCCCGCGCTGGAAATGCACCTCAACGAAAGGATGGCGCGATCCATGACACCGGTGCTCGATATCACGGGGGACGTATGCCCCATGACGTTCGTAAAGGTCAGGATGAAGCTCGCCAATATCGAACCATCGGGAAAGTTGATGGTCCGATTGAAAGAAGCGGCATTGAAGAATGTCATCTCGTCCCTGAAGGCCGAGGGGCACCGGGTATCCCGCGTGACGCGGCAGGACGACGCTTTCCAGATCGAAGTGGAAAGGGGTGGCGCCGGCGCTTGACGAATATATCCCTACCAATAGAATAGATATTATAGGTAAATGAAATCGGAGGAATTATGCGGCTTTCCAAAAAAGCGGAGTACGGTTTGCGCGCCCTGATCTACGCCGCCCGCTTTCCCGAAGGCACCACGTTCCAGATCAAGGACCTGGCCGATAAGAACCGGATCCCGAAGAAATTCCTGGAACTCATCCTCCTCGAGTTGAAGAACGCCGGGATCCTGCGGAGCCGGCGGGGCGTGGGAGGGGGATACCTGCTGGGGCGCCGTCCCGATGCGATCCGCTCCTCGGAAATTCTCCGCGCCGTCGAGGGGCCGGTGTCGCCCGCGCGCTCGGACAAGGGGAAGGGGGAACCGGAAGCGGAGGACGCTTCCCCCGCGGTGGCCCGCCTGGTCAAGGAAGTCTCCGAAGCGATCGAATCGGTTCTCGACCGGTGGACCCTCGCCGACCTTGCCCGGGAGGAGCAGGAAGTGGCGGAACGGAAGCGGCGCCACGTCATGTATTTCATCTAGAGGACGAAGAGGAGCGGCGTTGAAGCGGAAACGATCGGTCGAGACGCTTGCCGCGCAGGCGGGGGTGGGCGCCGACAAAGCGTACGGGGCGGTGAGCGCCCCCATCTACACGACGGCGATTTACCGGTATGACACCTTCGGGAACCACCGCGGTTTCGACTATTCCCGCTCGGAGAACCCGACGCGGCAGGCGGCGGAAACGGTCCTTGCGGACCTCGAGGGGGGAACTCGCGCCGCGGCGTTCGCCTCCGGGATGGCGGCCATCTCCGCGGTGATGACGCTCTTCGCGGCGGGCGACCACATCCTGTGCTCCGACGACCTGTACGGCGGGACCTACCGCCTCTTCGAGAAAGTGTTGCGCCCCTACGGCCTCTCCTTCGATTACGCCGACATGGGCGACCCCGCCGCCGTGGCGAGGAAGATCGGGAAGAAGACCCGGGCCCTGTTCATCGAGACGCCCACCAACCCCCTGATGAAGATCGCCGACCTGCGGGAGGCGGCGCGGATCGCCGGGGACCGCGGGATCCTCTCCATCGTCGACAACACCTTCATGTCCCCCGTCCTGCAGCGACCGCTCGCGCTGGGGGCCGACATCGTCGTCCACAGCGCCACGAAGTTCCTGGGAGGCCACAACGACCTGATCGGCGGCGCGGTGATCGCCTCGGACCCCGCGATCGGCGAGAAGATCCATTTCGCGCAGAAAGCGGTCGGCGCGGTCCTCTCCCCTTTCGACGCCTGGCTGCTCCTCCGCGGGATCAAGACCGTCGCGGTACGGATCGCCAAAGCCCAGCAGAACGCCGAGGCGGTGGCCGCATTCCTTGCGGCGCACCCCCTCGTGCGGAAGGTGTTCCACCCCTCGCTCCCAGGCCATCCGCGCCGAAAGCTGCATTTCTCGCAGGCCTCGGGCCCGGGCGCGGTCATCTCCTTCGAGCTGGAACGGGAGAAGGCCGTCCCGCGATTCCTCAACGCGTTGAAAACCGTCCTGCTGGCGGAGAGCCTGGGGGGCGTGGAGTCCCTGGTCACCCATCCGTCCACCATGACGCATGCGGACATCCCTCTCGAGGAACAGGCAGCGGTCGGCCTGACCCCCGCGCTCGTGCGTCTGTCGATAGGGATCGAAAACGCCGACGACCTGTTGGAGGACATCGCGCAGGCATTGCGCAAGGCGAAACGATAACGGATCGTTTCAGCGGGCAGGTTCGACGGGGGCCCCGGGTTCCACGCCTTGCGGCATCCCGTCCGTTCCGGAAGGAGGCGGCTCCCCCGGCGCTTCGGGGCCGGCCTCTTTCCCAGGCGGGGATTCCAGGATCACCGGCTCGCTCCCGGCAAGCGGGACGGGAGCCTTCTCTTCCGGCGGAGGGGCGGCCATGGTCGTTTCCACCTTCCGTTCCAGCCCCGAGATGTTGGGCGTTTCGGCCAGCGCCGCCCGGTATTGCTCCTCGGTGATCATCCTCGCCGCGTACATCCTCCGCAGGATCCGGCTCGAACGCATCATGACCCGGTTCAGCTTGCGGTACGGGTTGTACACCTTGGGCCCGGGCAGCATGGAGGCCAGGAATGCGCTCTCCCGGACCGTCAATGCGGAGGGGGGTTTCCCGAAGTAGTAGTGGGAAGCGCGCCCCACCCCGTAGATCATCGGTCCCAGCTCGACCGCATTCAGGTACAGCTCCAGGATCCGGGATTTGGACAGGGTATCGTCCAGGCGGCGGGCCAGGATCAGTTCCTTGATCTTCCGGGTGATCGTCTTCTCCCGGGACAGGAACACGTTCTTGGCGACCTGCTGGGTGATCGTGCTCCCGCCGCGGACGAATTTCCCCTTCTGGAGATCGGTCTTGATCGCCTCTCTCATGGCTTCATAGTCGACCCCCTCGTGGACGTAGAAGTTGGCGTCTTCCGCTGCGACAACCGCTTTTTTCAGGGAGGGGGGAACGGCCGATATCGGCGTCCAGAACCGGTTTCGCGGCCCCAGCACGAAGGGGTGGTCCTTCCGGTTCCAGTCCTTGACGGTGATGACCAGGGACGCCCGCGGATTTGCCAGCGAAGCCACCGGCGGAAGAAAGAGGAGGGAGATCCCGATCCACCCGGCGTAGGCGGCGACGAGTACGACCCCGGCCAGGGCGATTTTCCGCAGACGACGGGGTGCGCGCATCCAAATATTATAATTACTTGCTCATGGTGACGTTCTGAAAACTTTGATACGAAGTTAAGGGACGTTCTTTAAGTTTTTTTATTGTTTAAATCCTTTAAAAACTTAAAGAACGTCCCCTTCCGGAAAGTTTTCAGAACGTCCCTTTTCAAAAAGTTTTCAGAACCCCCTGGGTTCACCCCGTCGTCCGCGGTTCAGCCGCGGAGATAGATCGCGGTGACCATGGCGGCGATCCCGAGGACAAGCGCCACTTTCGGGAGGACAACTTTCGACCGTTCCCGTATGGTCCCTTCCCTGCCCCCGAGGAGCGCTTCCGATGCGAGGTCGCACACGCCGGGGATGGAGGAACAGGACTTCGTCTTCGGGCAGATGGCGAAGATGAACAGCATCGCACCGGTGAGCCCGACCTTGAGCAGGACGTAGCGCCCGGCGGCGGTCGTCCACAGGGCGGATGGGGATCCGAGCAGGAAATACGCTTTCGCGATCCCGCTGCCGACCAGCAGGGCGATCGATGTCCCCACCAGCTTCCGGAACCGCTGCTCCATGAGCGCCAGGAGGAAGGCGCTCTGGAACGTCACCTCGTTCTTGCGGAACACCGGGTCGAGAACCACGATATGGAAGATCATGCCGCCCAGCCAAGCGATCGCGGCCAGCAGGTGGACCGCCGTCAGCGCCATGTGGAGCAGTTCCATCGGAAGACCTCCTCGTCTCCCGCCACTCTACGGATTCCATCGGAAAACCTCCTTGATGCAGGTCAACAGCGGCGGCCTCGAGCATTGACGGCGGCGGGCCGCCCGCCGTAACGTATCCGAATGCCGGACAAGGCGCTCCTCATCATCCTCCTGTCCTCGGTCATGCATGCCGGATGGAACCTCATCCTGAAAACCAGCCGCCGCAAGCTCGCCTTCAACGTCTTCATGCACGGCTTCGCCATCGCGATCTTTTCCGCCTGGTGGATCGCGAGGCACGGGGGGATTCCCCTCCCGCGGGGGCCCGTGCTGCTGTTCACGCTGGCGGGAGGGTTCTTCTTCTCCCTCTATCACATGTGCCTCACGGCGGCCTACGAGCGGATCGACGTGTCCCTCGCCTACCCGCTGACGACGACCGGCCCGCTCTACATTCCCCTGTGGGCAACGCTGTTTCTCGACGAGCGGCTGTCCGCGCCGGGACTCGCCGGCATCTTCGTCGTCGCTATCGGGGCCTACCTGCTCCAGATGCAGGAGATCTCGTGGGCAGGGCTCACCTTCCCGCTCCGGAACATCCGGCTGCCCGGGGTGCTCCTGGCCCTCTCGGCGGGCGTCTTCTATTCGGCGGGGGCGATCGTGGACAAGCAGGGAGTGACGGTGGTCGACGTCTTCCTCTATACCTATTATCTCGACATCGTTTTATTCCTGTTCCTGCTGGCAAACGTGCTCCTTACGACCTCGCCGGTCCTTTTCCTGGAAGAGGTCCGGAGGCACTGGGCGCGCGGAATGCTCGCGGGGGCGGTGCTGTTCGCCTCCTTCATCCTGTACCGCATCGGGCTCCAGATGTCGAAAGTGTCCTATGCCACTTCCGCCCGGCAGGCCAGCGCCATCGTCGGCGTCGCGGGAGGGATCCTGTTGTTCCGCGAGCGGTTCGGGCGGATCCGGCTGGTCGGAGCGGCGCTCATCGCGTTGGGGATCCTCTGCATCAAGCTGGGATGACGTCCCCTGCGCCGATCCGCGGGACCCGGGCCGGGTACCATGAAACATTCATATTTTTATGCAGTCATATTCCCGTCAGGAACGAAACCGCCCGGAGGGGTGACAAGGGGGCAATCCACCACGCAGGTTTCATCCTATCCTTGATCGGTGTCTCGCCCCTTGCGCCCTCTCGCAGGGGGATGTGCATCGCGTGCAACGAACCGGTGACGAACCGAAAGGAGGATGTATGAAACGCGCTTCCTTGCTTCTCGTAGCGGTTCTTCTCTGCCTTGCACCCGCCGCCGTCATGGCGCAGATGCCGCCGAACGCAGTCACCGTGAAGGCGGGCGCCTACTTCCCCCAGGCCAATGATGTAGACGATTTCGACTCGGGATTCAACGCGGAGATCTCCTATACCCGGTATTTCCATCCCAATTTCGCGCTCGAGCTCGGCGTCGGCTATTTCCAAAGCGAGGACGGCGCCGAACTGACTTCCTACCCGATCACCGCGAACCTGAAGGGTGTCTATCCGTTCATGGGAGCGGAGTTTTACGGGCTGGCCGGGATCGGGGCGTACTACGTGAAGGCGGAAGGAGGCGGCTTCGACGAGAACGACACGGTCCTCGGCTTCCAGCTCGGCATCGGCGCCAATTTCGACCTCACCCCCGTTATTTTCGTCGGCGCCGAAGGAAAATATTTCTGGGCGAAACCCGACTTCGGTGCACCGGCGGGCGAAGTGAAGATCGACGGCATCCTGGCGACGGTCAACCTGGGATACCGGTTCTAGTTCGCCCGATCTCTCCGGGGGGCGGCGTTACGCCGCCCCGCTTTCTTCCTCCCCGTTCTTTCCTGTCGACCGCATCGGATTGCCCCATTCGGCATCTTACTGGAAACGATTGCGGGGGAACTGCGATGAAGCGATGGATGCTGCTTTCGGCCCTGATGTTCGCGGCGGGGTGCGCGGGCGCGCCCGTGCGGGAAGGGGCGGTCACCGTTGCGCCGGGGGAACAGGTGGTCGACCTGCGGGCGGGCAGCTACTTCTTCGCCCCCGCGTCGCTGTCGATCCCCGCGGAGAAACCCGTGGTGCTGCGCATCCGCAACGAGGCCTCCGTCATCCCGCATTCCTTCGTGCTGGCGGGCCCCGGCGGCAACGTCCTCGTCCGGAAGCCCCTGCGGAAAGGCGGAGAGACGCTCATCCGCCTTTCCCCGCTACCCGCGGGAACCTATACCTTCTATTGCGACAAGTCGTTCCTGGGGTCGACCCATCGGTCCAAGGGGATGCAGGGCAAGCTGGAGGCCGCGCCGGCGAAGTGAAGGCGGCGGGGCCCCTTTCTTCGCGTTCCCACGAATAAGTTTGGAGAGACCCCCATCTAAATGGTGAGGGCCGTTCCGTTCTCCACCGACGGTCGCCTCTCGAGAGGGGTCCGCACGATGCCGGTAATCCTGTCCGCCGCCCACGCCTCTCCGCCCCATGCGATCCCCCAGGATTTCCTCAAAGTCGCCGTGGGTCGAATGTATTCGGGCAAGATCCCGGAACAGGACATCCATCGGATCCACGAGGTGTTCGATCACTCGCGGATCCGGGAACGCGCCTTCATGATGCCCCTGGACTGGTACCTTTCCCCCCGCACCCCGGAGGAACGGAACCGGGTGCACCGGGAAAAGGGGCTGGAGCTGCTGCTCCGGGCGTCCCGCGCATGCCTGGATGCGGCGGGGTGCGGGCCGGAACAGGTCGGCCACGTCATCTTCGTCACGACCACCGGGCTATCGACTCCCTCGCTGGAAAGCCACCTGATCAACGAGCTCGGGATGTCCCGGAACGCCACGCGATTGCCGATGTGGGGAATGGGGTGCTGCGCCGGAGCCGCGGGGATCGCCCGCGCAACCGATTACTGCCTCGCGCATCCCGAGGGCATCGTCCTGGTAACGGCGCTGGAAACGTGCAGCCTCAATTTCGTGCCGGAGGACCTCTCGAGGAAAAACCTGGTCGCCATGTCGCTGTTCGCGGACTGTTGCGCCGCGGCGATCGTGGCGGGGGATGCCGCGGCGAAGGGGAAGGCGGCGGGGCCCAGGATCGTGGCGGCGCGCTCCCACCTCTTCCCCGACAGCGCCGGGATCGCGGGTTGGGACGTGACCGGCAGGGGGTTCCGGCTGGTGCTCTCGCCCGAGGTTCCCGAGATCATCAAGCGGGAGCTGGGAGGGCTCCTGGACGCGCTCCTGCTGCCGCACGGGCTGCAGCGAAGCGACCTGGTCCACTACATCATCCATCCCGGCGGCGCGAAGGTCCTGGACGCCATGAAGGAAGCGCTCGGACTCTCCAACGGCGAACTGCGGGTCAGCGAGGAGGTGCTGCGCGATTTCGGCAACGTCTCCTCGGTCTCGGTGCTCCTGGTCCTGGAGCGATGGATGGCCGGCGAAGGGAGCAGGACGCCGGGGTATGGCGTCCTGGCGTCGTTCGGGCCCGGATTCTCCTCGGAACTGGTGCTGGTGCGGACATGACGACGGTTTCCTTCTCGTGGATCTTCGTCGTCGTTCTGCTGCAGCGGCTCTTCGAGATGCAGGTCTCGCGGCGGAACCGGAACGCGCTTACGCCTCTCGGGGCGAAGGAGTTCCACCCGGAATCTTTCCGCAACATCGCCGTCCTGCACGGGGCCTACCTGCTGTCGCTCTTCGTGGAGTCGTATCCCTGGAGACTCCCCCTCGACGCACGGACGATTCTCTGCCTGGTTGCCGTCGCGTGCCTGGGGGGGATGCGCCTCTGGTGCATGGCGTCCTTGACGCCCTACTGGAATGTCCGGATCATCGTGGTGCCGGGGGGGCAGGTGAAGCGCTCGGGGCCGTACCGGTTCCTGCGGCACCCGAATTACCTGGTCGTGGTGCTGGAGTTCCTGTTCCTTCCGCTCCTGATGCGCGCCCCCGTGACCCTCGTCGTATTCTCCCTGGCCAACCTCGCGCTCCTGCGGCAGCGGATCCGGCTGGAAGAGAAGGCGCTGCGGGAACTGACGGACTACGAAAAGGTCTTCTCCGTGCGGTGACCCCCGCCGGAACCGCCGGCCCTATCCGCCGATGTACTCCCGGATCGTTTCGAGGAACGACGCATCGACGGGGCGGGGACGCCCCGCGGCGTAATCGTACATGACCTGGACGGTCTCGGCCTCGGTGAAGACGCGCCCGTCGCGCGGGTCGGAGAGTTCGTACTGGAACCGGAAGGAGCTGCGCGCCACGTCGGTAACGTGCATCCGGAGGCGCACCGGGTCCTGAAGCAGGATGGGAATCCGGTACCGGACGTTCGCCTCCGCGAGGATGAACGGGATCTCCTCGACCCGCTGCGCCCCGAACAGATCGAAGAAGAAACGGATCCTTCCGAACTCCAGGAGCGAAAGCGTCACGGCGTTGTTCACGTGGCCCATCGAATCGATGTCGCGGAACCGCAGCGGGATGTCGATTTCATACCTTTTCGGGGGGGCGGCAGGAAGCGTGGCGCGGTACGGCTCGCCGAAACCGCCGCGGTAAGCGACTTCGCCGATTTCTTTCCGGGTTCGGGGCTGTTCGTCCTTCCTCCGGGTCTCCTCGTCCAAGTCCCCGGTTTTCCCCGGGTAGCCGACGGCGATCACGGCGATCGGACGGAAGTCCTCCGGCAGGGAGAGCGCTTCCTTCAGCGGCGCTTCCTTCCATCCCGCCATCGGGTGGACGAGCAGCCCCTGGTCGACTCCCCGGTAGAGGAGGCTCATCGTCGCCAGCCCCGTATCGTGGAGGAAATATTCCCGGTTTTCCACGATCGACCCGTCGTCCCTGCGCGCCCCGCTCACGATCAGCACGGGAGCCTTCTTCGCCCATGCGTTCCCGCGGGTCAGGGACTCCTCCAGCGCGGGCCGCCGGGGATCGTCCCTGGCGACGACCGTGAACCGCCACGGCTGCCGATTCCCGGAGGACGGAGACCACCGCGCCGCCTCGATCATCCGCTCGATCTTCTCCGGCTCCACCGGCCGGTCCGCGAACGCCCGCAGGCTCCGCCTCTCGGCAAGGACCCTTCGGAATTCCACCCGGGTTAACCCACGCGGCCTTTTCCGGCCGGGGCCGCGACCCCCGGCGTGCGGCTTGCCGGCTTCTTTTTCCCGTGCTTCCGGATGGCGCGCGCCTTCCTGCGTTCCGATGTCTTCACCGCCTTCTTCCAACGGGCCTTCCCCCTGGCCTTCGAGTAGACGGGGGGAGAGGAGGAGGGGTAGCCGAAGTACGTGTTGAACGCCTCCTTGCCCACGTAGCTCCCCTTGATCTTCCAGCGGCTGTCGTTCACCACCAGCGCGGCGACTGCGAGCTTCGGGTCGCCCACCGGCGCAACCCCGGCGAACCACTCGAAATGCATCCGGGGGCTCCACCCCGAAAGGGAGCCCGTCTTCCCCGCCACTTCCATGTCCTGGAGGAGAGGGGTCGACTCGGGGGAGCCGAACGTGCGGCGCGAGGTGCCCATCTCGATCGTCTTCACCATCATCTGCAGCAGGGTGTCGGCCGTTTCGGGCTTCACCGTGTCCCGCCACTTCGACGGTTGCGCCTCGAACAGCAAGGCGCCGTCCTTGTCCTCCACCCGCTCGATCAGAACCGGCTGCGGCATCGCCCCGGAAGAAGCGATGGCGGACATGATCATCGCCATGTGGAGCGGCGATACGTACACCTCGCCGAATCCCGCCCCCGTCCGGGCCAGGTTGTATTCATCCCGCGGGACCTCCCCCTGGCTCGTCTCCACCGGGAGCTCGAAGGGTATCGGCTGCCCGAACCCGAACTTGGCCATGTAGCGGGCAAGCGCCTCGGAGCCCACGTAGTTGACGGCCACCTTGCCGAAGACCGCGTTGGCGGACTTTGCGATCGCCTCCTCGAGCGACATGGACGGGACGCCGCGCCCGTCCTGCGCGTGGATCCCCCTGCGCGAGATGCCGTAGATCCCCCCGCGGTAGCTGATCTCGTCCCCGGGGGAGATATTCCCGCCCTCCAGCGCGGCCGAGGCCGTCACGACCTTGATCAGGGAAGCCGCCGGATACACAGCCTTGAGGGGGAGGCTGGGATCCGATCCCCCTCCCTTCCGGTAGCCCACCAGCGCGACGACGCGCCCGGTATCGGGCTCCATCGCCGCGAAAACCCCGTAGGGAGGATCGAACCGGCGGAACAGCGCGAAGATCTGATTCTGGAGATCCTCGTCGAGGGCAAGCGTGATCCGCGAGCCGTCCTTTGCGATCCCCACCGGGCTGCCCTGGGACACGAGCGCCAGCAGATCCTGGGCGGCGAAGCCGTGCTCGACCGCGGCTTGGGCGTTCGGTGCCGGCAGCGCCCGTGTGGGGTGTTGCAGCTGGTGGCGGTTCGCGGCGGTAACCCCTTGGGATACCAGCCAGCCGGCGCCTGCAAGCGCCGCAATCGCCAGGATCCGGCTCCTGAACCTCCCGGGGTTCCGGGGCTGCTTCACGATTTCCTTGCCAGGCATACAAGAGCCTCCGAGTCGGGGGTAAATTCGGACCGCCCGAAATCGCCGTGATAGCGGATGGGGGAGAACCCGGCCGCAGACAGCATTTCCCACAGCTCATCGGGATAGATGGGATAGAGGGGGATGTCGTTCCTGAAAAACCGGGGGCCGTCTCCCCCGGCGATGCGAAGCGACGTCCGGAACCGGATTTCCCGCTGTCCTTCCCATTCGTATCTGCGCCGGAACTCGACCGTTCCCTCCTCCGCGCGCATCAGGGGGAGATCCGTGATCCCATCCCGGAAGAGCCTTTCGTAGTTGAGGATCTGGAGGAGCAGCCGTCCGCCGGGAGCGAGGACCGAAGCGGCATCCGACAGGAAGCGGGCGGCTTCCTCCTGGGGGACGTGGACCAGCGAATTCCCCAGGCACAGGAGCAGATCGACCGCCGGCGAGACCAGACGGACCGTGTCGGCGAACCCGCCGACTTCCACGCGGGCATCGGGAAACGGGGCAAGCTTTTGACGCGCAAGCGCCACCAGCGCCGGATCGGGATCGAACCCCGTGCAGGAGACGCCGGCCGTGGCGAAATGAAGCAACTGGGCGCCGGAGCCGCAGCCGGCATCCGCCACCCGGCGGATATCCCCCAATCCGCGAATCCAATCGAACATCTCCCGCTGCGCATCGGACACCGGGAACAGCGCGTCGTAGGCTTCGCTAAGATCCGCGTAGAACGGCAATCCTTCTCCTTTCGCGTCCTATTCTAACAGCCCGGGGCGCGCATTGCCCGAAAGAAATGATTGACGGGCGGGTTTCCGGATGGAAATGTAGGGTGAAACCGGATCGCTCCGGTGGAAAGAACCGCGAGGAGGGGATGATGAAACGGGGATCGATCGCACTGGTGCTGACCGTCGTTTTCGCCGGGCTCTGCTGCGGTCCGGCCCACGCCTTCCAGCAGCCGCTTCTCAATTTCGGGTTGACCGACGTTCTGGACGGCGCGGTGCCGGGGCCGGGAACCTATTTCTTCGAGTACATCCAGATCTACCAGTCGGATGAATTCAAGGACCGGGACGGGAACGATATCCCCGGCAATCCCCGCGCGGCGTTCGTCCTTTCCATGAACCAGCTGGCGCACGTGTCGAAGACGATGTTCCTCGGCGGCAATCTCGGGATCGACTTCCTGCAGCCCATCGGCCAGCTGAACGGGTCGGGCACCCTGGGGCCGGGGGGACCCCCGGTGACCGCCAATCCGGGGCCGCTGGGGGACCTGATCGTGGGACCGTTCGTCCAGTGGTTCCCCCACAAGCTCCTGGACCGCCCGTTCCTGCACCGGCTCGAGCTGGACGTGATCCTTCCCACGGGGCAGTTCGACAAGAAGTACGTCCTCAACCCGGGAGCGAATATCTACACGATCGAGCCATACTACTCCTTCACCTGGTTCCTGACGCCCCGGTTTTCGACCTCGTGGCGCCTGCACTACACCTACAACACGAAAAACGACGATACCAAGATCCAGCCCGGCCAGCTGTTCCACGCGAACTATTCCTTCGAGTACGAGGTGGTGAAAGACCTGCGGCTCGCGGCGACCGGCTATTACATCCACCAGCTCACGGAAGACGAGTTCGACGGCGTCAAGGGGAGCGGCACGAAGGAGAAAGCCTTCGCGATCGGGCCGGCGGTCCACTGGATCACGAAAAACGGCTTTGTCTTCGACCTCAAGACCCAGTTCGAATCCTCGGTGGAGAACCGCCCGCAGGGAAACCGCACGACGTTCCGCATGGTGTATAAGTTCTAGGCGGCCGGGAGGGGACACGGCAGGCGAGGGGGGCCGCACGGGTCCCCCCTTCGATCAAATCGGGATCAACCGCTTGTCGCCCGGGAACGGGTCCCGGTCCACCGGCGGATGCCCCGGCGGAAGCTCCATCCCCGGCTCCCCGTGGAACGGCGCCCTTTCCGCGGGATCCTCCTGATTCCCCACGCCGGGCGCATCCGGGCACTGCCCTACCTGCGCCAGGATATTCCCCCCCAGCGTGAACACGCACACGGGAGTCCCGTGGATGAAGATCTGGGCGAAAGGGGCATCGCTCACGGCGGCGACGCGGTTGGCGTGCCACCATGCGAACGTCCCCGCGGTGCATGCCGCCGCCAGCGCAAGAAAGATCATCTTTTTCAAAGGCGCCTCCTCCCCCCCGTTCCGACAAGTAAGATGACGTTCCCCGGCGGTTGATTCCTCCCGGAGGAAGAACCCGCCGATCAGTAGCCCGTCATGCCGCCCGCCGGAGGATTTCCCCCTTCCGACGAGCCGGCCGCAGGCTTGTACCTCGGATCGCGCTCGATTGCGTTGCCCCCGCCGGCCTCTCCGCCCGAAAACGCCGCCCCCGGAGCGACAAGTTCAACGGGCCGTTTCACGTCGAGGTAGTTGTCGAACTGCGAGGTGTCGTACCAGAGGAACACCTCCCCCCGGATCTTATATTGCCCGGGTGCCATCCCCTTCGTGTCCCAGTAAAGCGTTTCATGGTAAAGGGTCCCCCCGGAGATGTCGTAATGGAACAGTTTCTGAGCCACGGACTTGCCGTTGGCGTAGACCCTCTCCGTCGTCGTTCCGGCTCCCTCGCCGCCCTGGTTCTCCACGATCATCTCGACCTTGATGATGTCCCCCACGTGGGCCCGGACCGGCGCCACCCTGACTTCGCGCACGATGAAGTTCAGCCCCGTGCCGGCCCCTCCGGGGCTGTTGGCGTCGGCGAACCGCCCCCCTCCCGCAGCCTGCCCTCCCCAGGAAAGGAGCAGAAACGCCGTTGAAACAGCGAATATCGGCATTCGTCGCAACATGATTCCTCCCTCTCCTGCTTCCGTTCCGAACCTATACCATTAGATGGCGGCCCGACGGGGAGAATTCACTCCCGGGCGAAGTTGCAATTGTTTTGCAAATGCAATATATTTGCAATCATGGACAACGATCGGGACGCCGCCTGCGAAAGGTTCCGTACGCTGGGACACCCTGCGACACGGGGGAGGGGGGAGATCCTGCGGATCCTGGCGGAGAGTCCCCTCCCGCTCTCTCCGAGGGAGATCCGGGAACGGATCCCGAATCCCAAGCCCGACGCCTCCACCGTCTACCGGAACCTCACCCTCATGGTCTCCATCGGGCTGGTCCGGAGCGTCGCCCTGCACGAGCGCAGCCGGCGGTACGAGGCGGCGACCGACGGGGCGCACCGGCACCGGGTCGTCTGCCGCACCTGCGGGCGGATCGAGTCCTTCCAGCCGAAGCGGTGCGATCTCTCCCGCATCGAGAACGACATCCGGGGGGCGCTGGGATTCGACGTCACGGACCATTCCCTGGAATTTTTCGGCGCCTGCGCGGCCTGCGGGGGAAAGAAGGTGAAGCGATGACCCATGCCGCCCGCCTGAAAACAAGGCTCGCCGCGCTGCTGGCCGCGGGGATGCTCCTGCTCTCCCCCCTGACGGCCGGGGCGAACGAACTGCGCGTCCTCGCCTCCTTTCTTCCGATGTACCTGTTCGCCCGGAACGTGGCCGGCGATGCGCCGGGTGTCTCCGTCGACATGATGCTCCCCGCCTCGCTGGGATGCCCCCACGAGTACGCGCTGACACCGGGGGACATGCGGAAGATCGCTTCCGCGGACCTGTTCATCGCCAACGGGTACGGGATGGAGGAGTTTCTCGGTGCGCCGGTCCGGAAAGCCAATCCCCGCATCCGGATCGTGGAAACCGCGGAGGGCGTTCCGCCGATCCGCACGGGCGGCGCAAGCCACGGCGGGATCAATCCCCACACCTGGGTAAGCCCCCGGAACGCGATTCTCCAGGTCCGCAACATCGAGAAGGCGATGTCCGCCGCCTCTCCCCGCAACGCCCCCGCGTTCCGCCGCAACGCGGATGCCTACGTTGCGAAGCTTGCCGACCTCGCCGGCGAGTTCGAGGCCGCGTCGCCGCGGTTCCGGAACCGCAACCTCGTGACGTTCCACAACGTCTTCGACTACCTCGCCAGGGACCTCGGCCTGACGATCGTGGGGAAAATCGAAGACACCCCCGGCCAGGAGCCGTCCGCGGGGGAGGTCCAGGGACTGGTCCGGACGATCCGGGAGAAAAAGGCGGCGGCCGTATTCCGGGAGCCCCAATACCCGGACCGGCTGGCCAGGATGATCGCCGCCGAGGCAGGCGTACCGTCGAAAACACTGGACCCGGTCGCCACCGGGTCCACGGCGCCCTCCACCTACGAATCCGTCATGCGGGAAAACCTGCGCGCGCTCACGGAAGCCCTGGGGACGCGATGAACCGGCCCGCCCGCTTTCATACGCTCGAGATCCGCGACCTGTCCGTCCGCGCCGGCGGCACGGAGATCCTTTCCGGGATCGACGCCGACATCCGGTGCGGGGAGGTCACCGCCCTGGTCGGGCCCAACGGCGCGGGAAAGACCACCCTGCTGCTGGCCATCCTGGGGCTCGTTCCGTATACGGGGCGGATCCGGTTCTGCCGCGCCGAAGAGCACGGAAAAGGGACTCCGAGGATCGGCTACGTCCCCCAGCGGCTCGACCTGGACCGCAACGCCCCGCTGACGGTGCTCGATTTCTTCGCCCTCTCGACGCAACGGCTTCCCGTCTTCCTCGGACGCTCGGGGAAAACGCGGTCGGAAGCGGAAGCCGCCCTCCGCCGCGGCAAGGCGGACCACCTCATCGACCGCCCCCTGGGGAAGCTCTCGGGAGGGGAGCTCCAGCGCGTGCTGCTTGCGCTGGCCCTGCGCGGCAACCCGGACATCCTCCTCCTGGACGAGCCGGTATCCGGCGTGGACGTGTCGGGCGAGGAGCTCTTCTGCGACTTCCTCGACCAGATCCACCGGGAGTCCGGTTTCAGCCTCCTCCTGGTCAGCCACGATCTCTCCGTGGTCGCGCGCCACGCCGACCGCGTCATCTGCCTCAACCGGTCGATCGTCTGCCAGGGGGCGACGACCGAGGTCCTCACCCCCGAAACCTTGAACGCGATGTACGGAAGCGAGGCCCGCCTCTTCAGCCACGGGCATTCGGACGGACACGGCCACCTGCACGGGGAAGGGAACCCGTAGCCGTGGAGTCCCTCCTTTCCCCCTTCTATTCCGTGATCGACCGCCTGCTGCCGCTGGCCTTCGCGGAGCCGGCGTTCATGAAGCGGGCGATCCTCGCCGTGCTCTTCGTCGCCCCCGCCGCCGCGGCCGTGGGGCTGCCGCTGGTCCAGTTCCGGATGGCGTTCTTCTCGGACGCCATCGGGCACTCGGCGTTCACCGGCGTGGCGCTGGGGGTGCTTCTCGGGATCCACCCTCTCCTCACCATGGTCGCCTTCGGCCTGTTCGTCGCCTATTCGATCACGATGGTCAAGGGGCGGACCGGGCTCAGCCCGGACACGGTCATCGGGGTGTTCTTCTCCACGGTCATCGCGCTGGGGATCGCCGTCATCAGCGCCCAGAAGGGGCTGACCCGGAATCTCCAGTCCTACCTGTACGGCGACCTCCTCGCCATCTCCGACGCGGAGGTCCTCTGGATGGCCGCGCTCTTCCTGGCCGTGGCCGTCTACCTGTCGATTGCGTTCAACCGGATCCTGCTCCTGGGGGTACACGAAGGATTCGCTCGCAGCCTCGGCGTCCGGGGACGCGCGCTCGAGATCTCCTTCTCCCTCGTCGTGGCGCTGGTCGTGACGACGGCCATCCGGGCCGTGGGAATCCTGCTGGTCACGGCGCTCCTGGTGGTCCCGGCGGCGGCGGCGCGCAACATCGCAAGGGAAGCGGCGGCGGCGTTCTGGACGGCGATCGCCATCTCCCTGGCCTCGGGGGTGGCGGGGATCGCCGCCTCCTACTATCTCGACACGGCCACCGGCGCCACGATCGTTCTCGTTGCTGCCGCATGCTTCGCACTGACCGCCCTTCTCCGGCACGTGCGGGGGGAAACCGCCTGACCTCTCCGCACGGGCGCCATCCCGGGCGCCATCCACGATTTACGAAGGGCCGGAAAAGGAAACGGGGAGGAAAAATCCCTCCCCGCGCGGCAGGCCTCGCTGGAAACCGTCCTTCAACCGGGGAAGCGTCTCCCGGCCTCCCCCCGGCTCACCCGGGAGGCGTTTCGAACTTCGCCTTCTCCCGGGACATCGCCTCGCGGCCCGCGTCGTACGCCGCCTTGATGACCGACTTTTCCTCGTCGATGAAGGACTCCACCTTCTGCTTCAAGTCGCCGGACCATCCCTCGGCCTTCCTTCTCAGGTCCTCCGTCAGCCCGTTGATTTTTTCGCGGGCTTCCTTTCCCGAGACGGGAGCATAGAGCAGGGCCAGCCCCGCTCCCAGAAGCCCGCCGGCCAGGAACGCAAGGAGCATCCCTCCGCCGCCGTTGCAACACCTTTCGTCACTCATGGCTGCCCTCCCTTCGAGAGAATCGTTTAACGACGTGCGACACGGCGGCCTTCACTCCCGCCACCCCGCCGGCCACGTTTCCGAGCACGGGAACCACGGCGAGCTGCAGAATGCCGGTGGCCGCGTCCAGCGTTTTCCGGAATCCCCGGACTCCTTCCGTCACGTGTGCGACGTTGGCCGCGCTCCTCTCGGCGTGTCCGAGGATGTCCTGCACCATCCCGTTGGTTTTCCGGAGATCTTCGGCCGTCATCTCGAACTGCCGGATCGCCTCGTCCACGCGGCGCTCCAGGTGACCGATCGTACTGCGAAGCCTCCAGAGGGTCATCGCCAGGACTACCGCCAGCACGATCGCAGCGATCGACAAGGCCGCAAACAACACCGTCTGGCCGTTCAAGGCATCACCCCCGGTTAGATATTGCAGGACTTTACACAGTTCCGCCCGTGCAAGATTAAAATACCTTAAAGTCACGGGGCCCCGCAACCTTCGGTGCAGTAGAATACATCTAGCGGCCGTGCAGGAACCGAACCGGCCGCGGCAATGTCAGAACCCTTGGGAGTCGGAGTGGATTCGATCGAAAGAAACGCCCGACCGGTGGACCTTCTGCTGAAGGCGTTCCGGCAGGGAAAGCCGGGGGCGTTCGACGCCATCGTCCGGGCGCACCAGGACCGGGTGTACGCATTCTGCGCCCGTATGCTCTCCGACCGGGAGGAAGCGCTGGATATCGCCCAAGAGGTGTTCCTGTCGGCCTACCGGAACCTGGGGGGGTTCCGGGAAGAGGCGTCGCTGTCCACGTGGCTGATGAAGATCGCAGCCAACCGGTGCCTGAACCGGATCCGCCGGAGGAACTCGCTCGCGGCCCGTGAGGTCGCTTTCCCGGGCCCGGGGGAGGGGAACGAACCGTCGTTCCAGCCGCCGGCTCCCGAGGCGGTGCAGCCGGACCGGGTCGCCGAAATCCGGGAAGTGGGGAAGATCCTGGAGGAGGCGCTTGCCCGCATCGACCCCGATTCGCGCTGGCTGCTGCTGTTATCGGACGTGGAGGGATTCACTTACGAGGAAATCGCCTCCATGGCGAAGATCCCGGTAGGAACGGTGAAATCGAGACTTCACAGGGCGCGGATGGCGTTGCGGAAAATCCTCGCCCCGGTGGTATAGGGGAACGCGGAAGATGAACTGCGAACAGGTACGGAACCTCCTCTCCGACTTGCTGGACGGCTCGCTTCCGGATGCCGTTCGGACAGGAATCAACGGCCATCTTCAGGAGTGCCTCTCGTGCAGGGAGGAGAGGGAGGGGCTGGAGGAGACCCTCCTGGCGCTTCGTACCCTCCCGCCGGGGAAAGCCCCGGCGGAGCTTCTCGAAAGGATCCGGCGTGAAACCGCTCGGGAGAAGGCCCGGGGAACTCCCCTTTGGAAAAAGCTGTTCCTGCCCGCCCACATCAAGATTCCCCTGGAAGCCGCGGCGGTGGTCCTGATCACCCTCCTGGTGATCGGCTCCCAGAATCAGGAGCTGCCGGAGCTGTTCTCCCCGCGGCCGGCCGCGCGGATGGACGCCGCGCCCGCAGCAAACGAGGGAGGATCCGGGAAATCCGCCGTACCGCAGCGGAAGGAGTCCGGAGGCGCGTCGGCGGAGATGGCGCCGGCGCCCAAACCCCTCGCCTCCCCGTCCAGGAGCGCAGCCGTCGGGAAACGGGAGACCCCCGTAAGACCCCTCGATCCCTCTCCGCAGGCGGCCCTTCCCGCGCAGACGTCTCTCCCGTCGGTTCCGGCCCAGCGGGTGAGCACCGCGGGGGAGAGGATCGAGCCGGAGGCCCCGCCCCCGGCGCTCGCGCTGCCGGCTCCCCTCGGGCGGATGGTGACGATCGAGGTGAGCGCGGAGAACCGCGCCGGGCTGGAGGAACGGATCGCGGCGGCGGCGCTCCGATTGGGCGGGAGCGCGCAGATGGATGACGCAATGGCCGGGGAAATGCCGGAAGGCTCGGAAAACGGCATGCGCGTGCGCCTGCCGGCGGCTTCCGACGCGCCTTTCCTGGAGGAACTTTCGAGGATGGGGACCCTGCCGCCGGAGAGA
>PQAK01000125.1 GCA_003105225.1 Deltaproteobacteria bacterium
TTCACCTTCCAGGTCACCTTCCCCAACTCCGGTTTCGCCGGCATGGTCGTCAAGCCGTGGGACGACCGCAAACGGACCATCTTCCAGATCCTGCCCGACGTCCAGCAACGGCTGCAGAAGATCCCCGGCATCCGGATCTTCGGGGTGACGCCGCCTGCCCTCCCCGGCGGGGGCGATTTCCCCGTCGAATTCATCCTTGCTTCGACGGCCGACACGGAGCAGATCCTGGAATTCGCCAACCAGCTGCAGGTGAAGGCCATGCAGAGCAAGATGTTCGCCTTCCCGCCGGTGATCGACGTTAAGATCGACCAGCCGCAGTCCGAATTCGTCATCGACCGGGACAAGGTGGCCTCCCTGGGGCTCAACCT
Source organism: Deltaproteobacteria bacterium (assembly GCA_003105225.1). Lineage (GTDB taxonomy): Bacteria > Desulfobacterota > Deferrimicrobia > Deferrimicrobiales > Deferrimicrobiaceae > FEB-35. Next base: position 369 of record PQAK01000125.1, read on the forward strand.
GGGGCAGGTCGGCGGCGACCTGGGCGGCATGGTCGGCGGCGACTTCGTGAACCGGTTCGACATCTCGGGCCGCAGCTACAAGGTCATCCCGCAGATCCAGCGGATCGGCCGGCTCAATCCCGACCAGTTAAAGGACGTCTACGTCACCGGCCCGAACGGCAAGCTGGTCCCGCTGAGCACCGTCGCCACCCTGCGCGAATCGGTCGTGCCCCGCTCGCTCAACCGGTTCCAGCAGCTGAACGCGGTCAAGATCAGCGGCGTGGCCATCCGGCCGCTCGACGAGGCGCTGCGCTTCCTGGAGGACGAGGCGGCCAAGATCCTGCCCAAGGGCTACGTCATCGACTACACCGGCGAGTCCCGCCAGCTGCGCACCGAGGGGCAGAAGTTCCTGCCCGCCTTCGGCCTGGCGATCATCCTGATCTTCCTGGTGCTGGCGGCCCAGTTCAACAGCTTCCGCGACCCGTTCGTCATCCTGGCGGGCTCGGTGCCGCTGGCCATGTTCGGCGCGCTCATCTTCACCTTCCTGAAGATGCCCGACCCGAACGTGCCCTTCTGGACCAGAGGCTGGACCACCACCCTCAACATCTACTCGCAGGTCGGGCTGGTGACCCTGGTGGGGCTGGTGTCCAAGAACGGCATCCTGATCGTGGAGTTCGCCAACCAGCTGCAGCTGCAGGGGCTCTCCAAGCTGGACGCCGTGCGCCAGGCGGCCATGATCCGCCTCCGCCCGATCCTCATGGTCAGCGCCGCCACCATCGGCGGCCACTTCCCGCTGACCCTGGTCACCGGCGCCGGCGCCGCCGCGCGGAACTCCATCGGCCTGGTGCTGGTCGGCGGCATGTTCATCGGCACCCTCTTCACCCTGTTCGTCATCCCGTCCATCTACATGCTGATCGCCCGCGACCATGGGAAGGAGCGGGAACGACGGATTTCCGCAGAGGAAGAGGGAGGAGCCGGGCCCTTCAGCGGATCCCCTTGACCGCCTCGTAGACCTCGCGGGACGAGTCGACGGGGATGTCGCCGAACTTGGCGTCGCCCTGGTAGTTGTAATAGTTGAACGGCGGACCCTCGATCAGCAGTTTCCCGCCGCTGCTCAGTCCCCAATGGTCGGTGGTATAGATCTTCCCTCCCTCCAGGCCGGTCACCCATTCCTGCTCGCCCCGCATGTAGGTGGAGAACTTGTAGCTGATGAAATCGCCGCTCTTCATCCGCTCCTGGTGCGCGGCGAGGCTGGATTGGCGCATTTCCTCGCTGTAGCGGGACATCATCGAGGATGTTTTTTTCATCATGGCCTTGAGGTTCGCCATTCCCTGGCGGATGTACTCCGACGCCCATTTCTCGTTCATCCGGTAGCTTTCCGAGATCTTGACGAGGGAGGGAAGGGATTGCGCGAACCGGGACGACGGCGCCCAGATCCCCATGGGGATGATCCCCCATTGGCCCGCGCTGGTCGGATGGAGGCCCAGGATTTCGAAATAGCCGACGCAGGGAACTCCGTTCTTGCTGGTGTAGGAGATCACGGCGATCTCCGCGTCGGATTTCCGCTGCATCAGGCCCGCGGCCTGCCCGGCCCAGGAGGGATTCGGGTGCCGCTCGAGCACCCGGTGGTTGCTGGAGCCGAAATGCCGCATGGCCACGACGAGGGCGTCGGCGGGCGGCATGTAGCCGTAACGAAGGTCTCCCGGGATGCTGGAGCTGTCGAAATACGGGATCCGGGACGGGCCGACAAACCCGATGACGCTGAAGAGGTATCCCGTGTCGCCATCGGGGGAAGAGCAGAGCGCCGCCCCTTTGCCGGCCGTGAATTTCCACCCTTCGGGGACCAGGAGGGAGCACGTGCCGTCGGGCGCCGGCGTCCGCTTCATCGGCAGCTCGGCCGGCTTCGGACCCTTCGCCCGGGATGCCCGCTGCCGGTAGACCTGCTCCTCCAGGAGGGAGATGTTGGAGATGACGGTCAGAAGGTTGGGCACGGTTTCCCGGAACGTTTTTGCGGGTGCCTCGTACGCAAATGCCACGGCCGCGGGGCGCTTGACGTTGAAGCAGTACCGGCCTTCCAGGGGGGTCTTCCCGGGTCCGCGCCGAACGGTTTTCACCACGGTATGCGTCCGGCCGCGGTCGCTCCTGGCCTCGACGACCTTGAGGTCCGCCATCCGTTTCTTTACATCTTTCAGGGTGTCGCTTGCCAGGGTCACCGAATCGAGCCCCGGACCGATGGCATCCAGGAACGTCATCTCCACGCGGGACAGGCCTTTCCGGTCGGAGACCAGGATCGTCTTTCCTTTTGGGGATCTTCGGGTGTCCACCTTCCATCCCCTGGGCTTGTAAAGCCCGAAGGCGCCGTCGTCCGTCACCTGGTATTCATAGTCGGAAAAAACCGGGTTCCCCTTGGCATGAAGCGCCTGGGGGGAGAACGCGGCGATCAGCAAGGCGGCAAGAAGGACGGGGTGCCTGGAAGCCATGGGGGCCCTCCTTTTCACCCGATGGGAAGAGGAGATCCTTGATGGAAGAATATGTATTGTTATATTTAAATATAGGAAATCAGGGATTCCCTGTCAAGCAGCCGGCGCAGGGAACGAACCCCTCATCGGCGGCGCTTTCCGCCGTCGCCCGAAAGGGAGGATGGTCCATGGGAACCTGGCGCGCGGCAGTGGTTTCGTTGATGCTGCTGGCGGGGACCCTTGTCCCCGGAGGCCCGGCCCGGGGGGAGGTCCCGCCTCCCGCGGGCTTGGGGGAGCTATCCGCGGCGGAGAGGTGGGTCCTGGAGCGGGTGGCCGCCGGCCAAGTGGCCGACCTGATGGAAAAGTTCGGCGCTCCGGAGATCGGACGCCGGCTCCGGGGCCGGTTCCTGGAAGCCCTGTTGACCGGGGAGTTCCGGGGACTTCATGCGCACCGCGCCGGCATCTACATCTCCCAGGCGGTGTTCACGGACGCGGTCAGCCTGGAGTTCGCCGCGGTCCCGGATGCGGTCTTTCTCACGGATTGCCGTTTCCAGGGTCCGTTCAACGGCGCCAACAGCCATTTCCGGACCGTTCTGGCGATGCGGCGCACGGTCTTCGAACAGGCGGCGAACTTCCACCGGCTGAAAGTGGATGCAGACGCCTCCTTCGCAGAGACGGTATTCCGGGGGCCGGCGGATTTCGGGGCGGCGATGCTCGGCGGCCAGTTCAACCTGGCGGGGGCCAGGTTCGCCGGCCCCGGGGCGGACTTCAACGGCCTGGAGGTTCGCCAGGGCGTGTCCCTCCGCAACGCCGTCTTCATGAAAGGCGTGGATTTTGCGGGAGCCGCCGTCGGCGGGGAATTCAACGCCGCGGGGGCGCGCTTCGCCGGTCCGGACGGGCAGGCCGTCTTCAACGGTCTCAAGGCGGCGCGAAGCGTTTCCTTCCTGAACGCCGCGTTTGCCGGTCCGGCGGACTTCGGCAACCTGGAAGCGGGCGGGGACCTGGTCCTTGACGGGGCCCGGTTCGACCATCCTTCCCGCCCGGCCGGATTCAACGGCATGAAGGTGGCCCAGAACGTCTCGATGGAGGCCACGGTCTTCCGGGGGCCGGCGGATTTCACGATGGCCTCCATCGCCGGCCTGTTGACCTTGCACCGTTCCCGGTTCGAGTACAAGGAGGCCCCGGCAAAATTCTACAACGTGAAGGTGGAGCAGCACGCCTTCATCGCCGAAACCCGATTTGCAGGCGGAGGGTCCTGGCTGGGGTCCCAATTCCGGCACCTGATGCTGGCCGGAAGCCCGGCCGAGCCTCCGGGGTATCCCGTGGTCAACCTGGACGGCGTCATCGTGGAGCATTCCCTGGTGCTGGGCGATATCGCGATCGGATCGCTCCAAGCCACACGGCTCAAGGTGAAAGGACCGGTGATCTTCAAGAACGTGAAGATCGCCGGGAAAGCCGATCTGCGGGACAGCGACCTGTATTCCCTGAAGCTCATCGATGTCGGCTGGCCGTCCGATCCCGGGGAGATCTGGCTGGAAGGACTTGCCTATCAGAGCGTGAGCGCCGGAGAAGGTCCGGAGGACTGGAAAAGGCTGCTGGCCTGGCTGGACCGGAGCCGCCTCGACAGCAGGAACTACAACCAGCTGGACACCTTTTTCCGGCGCGGAGGCGACATCGACCGAGCCGACCAGGTCTACATCGCCGGCCACCGCAGGGAAACCCTCCGACAGTGGTGGCGCCCGGACAAGCTGGCCACCCTGATCTTCTGGGACGGCCTGGCCGGTTATGGCCGCAAGCCCAGCCGCACCGTGTGGATCGCCCTGATGATCGTGCTCGTCGGAACGATCTTTTTCGACCATGAAAATTTCGACCCCTCGTTCGTCGGCGGCTGGAAATGGCTCCTGGACGGCGGCAGGGTCAAAAAAGCGGTCGTGAGGTTCTTCCTGAGCCTGGACGAATTTCTGCCGGGGCTGGACCTGGGATTGGCCAAGCTATGGAGGATGAACCGGATTTCCTTCCCCACCCTTCTGTATTACCACTTCCACAAGATCGCCGGTTGGATATTGATCCCAATCGGCCTGGCGGCGGTCTATTCGCAGTTCCGGTGACCGGTTCGTCATCCCTTCCATCCACAAGCCTACTCCGGCTCCCGCCATCCGGTCTCGGGGAGGAGCTCCCGGGTATCCGGGTCCACTTTCAGGATCGCGGCGCCCAGGGCTCCCACTCTCCGGTTCGGGTTATACGTCAGGGGCGGGGTCACCCCGGTTTCCAGTTTCCATACTTTCCCGATCGAATCGACGAACGTCTCCCGCGTGACCCCCCTGCCCGACCGTTTGAGCCCCTCCTCCAGGAGGACCGCCCCGGAGTAGGCCATATACCGGAAGGCGCGGTGCTTCCGCTCCGCTCGATACTTCTCCTCCAGGCGCATGAATCCCGCCATTTTTTTCGACGAAGGGTCGGGTACGCCCAGGGGCGAGGCGAGAAAGGCCGAACGGAGGAACCCGGCCGGCGCCGACATCAAAGCGTCCCCGGCCATCGGGGCGGGAGCCAGGAACAAGGGCCGCCAGGAGCGGCGCTCCGCCTCCTGCGCCAAGGCCAGTGCTTCCCGCGGCCCTCCGAAATAGAGGACCGCGTCGACCCGTTCCCCCTCGAGGCGGCTCGCGACGTCGGCGGCGGAGAACGACGACGGCGAGAACGATATCTCCACCGGGATCGGGAGATCGTGTTTCCTCGCCTGTTCCTTCGCCCCCATGGCCCCTGCCCGCCCGGAAGCGTCCTCCGCGAACAGGAGACCCGTCCGGATTCCGGAGGCGTTCTTCCGCTCCGCGAGGAAATCCACCAACACCCTTGCCTGGTCGCGGATGCTGGCGAAGACGTGAAACGTATACCGCCCCGTCCCGTAGCCCCCTTCCGGGGCGGAGAAGAGCGGAACGAGGACCGGAACCCGGCCCTCCGACAGGTACCGCGCGGCCCCGTCCTCCGGCCCCACGCCGACATTGGCCAGGAAGCAGAAAACGGCTTCGCTCTCCACTGCCTGCCGGACCGCCTTCAGCGGACCATCCTCCTCCGACGGATCGAACGGCAGGGGGACAAGGTCGAGCCTCCGGTTGTAGATCCCCCCCATCGCGTTCACCTCAGCGAAGTACCCCCCCAGCAGGTCTCGAACCTCCCGGCCTGCCGCCGCCAAAGGCCCCTTCTCCGGGAGGAGGATCCCGACCTTCACCGCGTTGTCCGTCACCCCGGGGACCGGCTCCCGGTCCATGATCTTCAGGTAGGCGACAAGGTCTTCCAGGTCCCCCCGCTCCATTTCGTAGCGCGGGTGGGCGGGCGCCAGGTCGTTCCCTGCGGGGTCCCGTCCGTTCGTGACGGCCGTCATGACCGACTCGTCGTCGTAGCCGGGGTGGGCTCGACCGGAGGGGCGCACGCCCCGGAATTCCTTCGTCAGGTTGAACCAGCTGATGTCCGCCGACCGGACGCCCCCCTCGAACTGGCCCGCGCCGCCCGCCAGATGGCAGTTGACGCAGGGGAACCCCGATCCGGGGGCCCTGATCCCCGATTCCGAAAGCACCGCGTAGATCTCCTTCCTCCCCCTCCCTTCCATGTAGATCCGCCTGCCCCGTTTCTCCGCATCGGTCAGTCCCTCCGCCTCCGCCGCGCAGACGCAAAGAAGAAGGATGACGGCCAGCGATCTCCCCCCGCGGAGGCCGAAGGTCACTTCGACTTCTCCTGCTCCGTCCCGTTCCCTTCGTTCCCGGCCTTGGGAGGCGGCGCGGCGGAGGTTTCCTTCGTTCTGGCGAGGAGGGTAAACGGGAGGAGGTCCATGAAACCGATCTTCATGGAGGGGACGGCGACCTGGACGTAGTAGGCCCCGGGCGCCTTCAGGGACAGCGTGGCCTCGTAGACCCCATCCCCGACCTCCCGGGCAAGCACTTGTGTCCGGCGCCTTCCCGGCGCCAGGAAATACATCACGTTGACATCCCTGAGCCCCTCCTTCCCCCACCCGGTCAGGATGTCGGAAAGGCGGAACCGGAGGACCACGTTGTCGCCCACGGGGAAGCTCCGGTCTTTCGCCAGGTACTCGATCTCGTACGCCTTCCCGGGCTTCCGCAGCTCCGGGTTCGCCTCGGCCCTGGCATTGAAACACTGGATCAGGCTCGGGGCGTCCAGGAACAACGCGACGTCATAGATCCCCGCGACGGGGATCCGGACCTTCCCGGTGTAGAGCCCCGGCTCGGTCTCCTTCAGGCTCCGGTTGGCGGTCTCCACCCCCCGGGGGCTGTGGCCGTATCCGCGGAAGTTCCCCATCGGGGTATTCATCCCCTCCATGTAAAAATAAGTCGTCCTGCTCACCGGGTCCACCACGAGGACCTCGGCTTCCCCCGTGGCGTCGGCGATTCCGTTGACGAGTCCCAGGTCCGGTGCGCCGTTGGGCGCTTCCGAGCCCGCCGGGTAGCTGTTGACCGGCGGAGGGGTCTCCTTGCCGAGCTCCAGCAGGTTGATCATGAAGACCCGTTCGGACCCCAGGCATCGCACGTGGGCGAAGGAGCGGGTCATGGCCATCTGGTACGGCTCCTTCCCGACCGGCACGGTATGGGCGATCCGGTTCGTCGAGACATCGAGGATGTGCACGGCGTCCTCCCGGGAGTTGAGCACCAGGCCCCACCGGCCGTCCTGCGTGAAGCGCATGGGGCCCAGCCCCGGCTTCGCCCGGACCTTCGCGGTCACCTCGTGGGTCTTTCCGTCCAGGACGGAAACGGTCCCCTCCTCTCCGTCGGCCACGTAGAGCGCCACGGCGCTCGCCGGGTAGGCCAGGGAGATCGGCTGGGGACCGGTCTTCACGTCCTTGACTTTCTTGAGTCCCCTCACGTCGATCACCGATACCGTCCCCCCGGCGCGGTTCGTCGCATAGGCGAAGCGGCTGTCCGGCGAGAAGGCGAGCTCGTGGTGCCCCTTCCCCGTGGGAACGTAGGCGGCGGATTCGAGGGTTGCCGCGTCGATCACCGTGACCCCGCCTTCCTTCCCCTCCCGCCCGTCGTTTCCCACCCACAGGAACCGGCCGTCCGGCTGGAGGGCGAGCCGGACCGGGTTCCGGCCGGCATCGACCTCGGCCTGCAACGTGAACGATTCCGTGTCGATCACGGCCACCTTACCGGACTTCGACTGGGTGATGTAGATCCGTTTCTCGTCCCGGCTTTTCACCCAGTCGGTCCCGGGTTCCCGGAGCGGGATGGAGGCATACAGGTTCGTTCTCCCGGTGATGCCCACGAAAGGATCGATGACATAGACGGTGGGCTCCCGGTTCATCACCAGGACGAAATACCCGTTGAGGTCGACCATCGGCCGGATCCCGACGATGCCCCGGAGGTAGAGCGGCACCTTCTGGCGGCAGTCCATCGAAGCCTTCTCCTGGCGCCCCAGGGGCTTTTCGATGTCCAGCCAGGCCCCGGGACGGAGAGACCGGATCGGCTTGCCGGTGGCCTCTTCCGTCACCCGGAACCGGATCTCGGCGACCTCGCCTTCCCTGACCTTCCCCTCCCCGCCCTTTTTCTCCGCGGGGCCGTAGGAGAACTCGACCGCGATCCCTTCCCGGACGATCCGGTCGGGATGACCGGGATCGGGCCTCTCCGCCGCGAAGCCGTCGGGACCGGGCCCCCAACCCGACAGCGCCATGCCCGCGCCAAGGACAAGGATCCCGAGATATCGCATCGATCCTCCCTTCAAACCTCCACCTCCCCGGAAACCGGATTTTGCCATCGACGGGGCTCCCTCCGATGCCACCCGTCCATTGTAGCCAAGAATTTGAAGGGCCCCACGGAAATGCGGGTGCGGCCCCCGAAAGGGCCGCACCCGCGACAGGCCGTTGATAAAGCGGTTGGTTGCGATTTCCCGGCTCTTCTACTCCTCCGCCACCCGCAGGATCCCCCAGACGCCGCTGGCGTTGCCGAAGGATCCCTTGTCGCGGTACAGGTAGTCGCCGGGCACGCCGTTTCCACCGCCTGCGCTCGGCAGGACGATGTCGAAGTGGCTGGGGGCGTTCCAGCTCTCCTGCCCTCCCTGCGCGAACCCGATCGGGTTGGTCCCGATCTTCCGGGATCCGACCAGGGGGGTCCCCGCCGGGAAGAAGATCGATCCCGTGGCGGGTGCGTTGCACTTGCCCGGAAGGCCGTACTGGTTGTCGTCGCAGACATACGGATCCCGCTGCCACACGTGCCCGTGCAGGGCGAAGGTGGAGCCCCGGGTCGTCCCGTACGGATTGGTGATCCGGATCCGGGCCGGCCGGCCTGCGTCGGCGAAGAACACCGGGGTGACCGGATCCTCCCCCCCGGTCAGCACGTTGCTGTACGCCTGGTGCGCGTTCGGCACCCCGCCGTAGCACCCCGGGCCGCACCCGGCCCCGCCGAACGGCGCCTGCGGCACGAGGCCGAAGCGGAACCAGAGCGGCTCGACGCCGTAGTTGAGCGCCATGCCGGACGCCTCCTGGCTGTCCTCGGGGATGCCGGCCGCCTCGCCGTTCATGTGCTCGACGGGGGTGCCGTCCTTGTAGTACTGCGTCTGCCCCTTGGTCAGGACCAGGGAGAAGTCGCGGAAGGTGGTCGGCGCCCCGGTCAACGGGTCAGGCGCGGTCACCGTCGCCTGGGCGCGGGTGAGCCGGGTCCCCGCCCCGTCCTGGTGGTCGAACACCTGGGTGTCCTCGGTCCAGGACGACACTTGCGGCTCGACGACCAGTGCGCCCACCAGCGATTTGGCGCCCTGCTTGATCTTGTCGGCGGGCATCAGGTTCGACCCGCCCAGCTCGATCGGCGTCGCGACGAGGGTGAACTGCCTCGTCCCCGTGTTCGGCACGCCGGTTACGTCTCCCGCGTACCAGAAGTAGCTCTTGTTCTTTCCGGGCTCCGTCAAGGCCTGCCCGGGCGCGTTCAGTCCGACGACCGTGCCGTAGTCCCTGTTCACGTCCACGGCCACGAGCTGCGGAGAGAGCCCCACATAGCTCGACGGCCGGAAGAGGTTGACGTTGAAGGTCGTGGACCCCTGCGGGTCGAACCGGTCGCGCTTGACGACTCCCTGGACCATGGAGTAGGTCGCAAGGTCCGGCGCGGTGGAGTTGTTCTGGGTCACCGGGAGCAACGTGACCGGATCGATGATGTCCGGCAGCTGCACCGGCTGCAGCGCCGGGAGCCGGTTCCGCAAAGTGACCTGGATGCATTCGCCCGCTTTCGCGCGAAGGACGAGCGGCTCCACCGGGGCATTCGCCTTGAGCGTCCCATCCGGGTTCAGGTCCTCCGTGCGGACGAACAGGATCGCCGTCGGGTCGTGGATCGGACCCTGGTGGGCGGGAAGCGTGATGGATTCACCGGGGGTTTCCGGATCGGTGACCACCTGCCCGCCGACCGTCGTTTCCCGGTGGTTGTAGACCAGCGTGCCGCCGGCCGGGTTGAGCGGACCGCCGACATGCCGGGTCGCCACGTCGCCTGCGATCGGGAGGGTTGCCCCGAGCGTATTGTGCAGCGCATTATTGGCCAGGACCGCGGTGACGTCGTAGGCTCGCACCGGGGCGGTGTTCGGGCAGATCCCTCTCCGGTTGAAGGCGTTGGCGTTTGCGACCCGGATCGGCACCAAGGTCGTCGGCAGCCGGAACAGGTCCTGCCTGGCGGTGTTATGGGCCCGCGTGATTCCCCACATGCCGCTCCACCAGCCGTCGTTCCCGGCGTCCATGGAGTAGGCGTAATCCGTGCTCCCCTGGACTAGAACTCCGGGGACCACGGGCACGGTGAGAGTGAACTGCTCGGAGATGCCGCCCGCCTGCGCGTTGCGCCACCCGGAATTGGGAGCGCGCCCGTGGCCGGATCCCGCCTGGAGCCACTTCATCCCCATGAGGGTGGCGTTGTGCTCCTCCTCGTTGCCTCCGGACTGCATCTTGACCCGGATGAGGTCGCCCTGGTAGGCGCGGACCATCGGGGTGAACGGGTCGCCCGGTCCGACAGCGCCGGTGTTGATGGGCGGCGGGAAGACGGTGCCGTGGATGTTGAAGCCCGCCGGCGGCTGCTGGTTCATCAGGGCGATCGCCCGGTCGGTGCGCGATTGCAGCGCGAAGGACAGGTCTCCCCGCTCGCCGTCCGCCTGCATCCCGGGCTTGCCGTCCGGTCCCACCTTGTTCGGATCGTAGATCCTAAGCCCCACCGGCTCGTGGCGGTAATTCACCACGAGGATCCCGGGGTCCTGCACGTCGATCGCCGTCGGGCAGGGACGTGTCAGCAGGGGAGCCCCGAGGTTGTCTTTGACGCAGACGGTCGACTCGACGAAGAGATCCGGGAAGACGGGATTCTTCTGCGGCCGGGCCGGAGGGTTGATGGCGAACCGGAAGGCGTTGGCCGCCGTGCCGTCGAAGTCCGGATTGCCCGCGTTCGCGACCACGGGTCCGGCGGCGGGGCCCGTTCCGGGAAGCGGAAGGCCGTCCTGGCCGGCGCCCACGTAAACCCCCGCCTCGTAGGCGTGCTGGAAGTCGCTGTATTCGAAGTAGAACTCGCGGTACGACTGCAAGGTCTCCGATTTCACGGTGCTGCCGGCCGGAGCCGACGCCGGCGGCAGGATCGCCGCCTGCCAGCTCGTGGGGCCGCCGTCGCTGATCGCATAAGGCCCGGTGACCGGGTTGACCGCCGTGGCGGTCCGGGCGGGCGCGCCCGTAACGGGGTCGTAACCCAGCTGCTGGCCGGTCTCGTTATGGCGCCACCTGGAGCCCGCGGGCTCGGTCAGGGCCGTGGAGTAGAGGCCGATCTGCTGGTGGGTGGACGGGCCGTAGTGGTCGTGGGTGAAGATGATCCCCAGGCCCCGGTCGACCCCCGCCACGTTCACCACCGGGTCGGCAAACCACCGCTGGGTGGTCGTCCGGGTCCCCAGCCATTCGGCGGGGAAACGGCCGCCCAGCCCCGCGGCGACCCCCGCGAAGTACGGGTGAGCCAGCGGCGTCAAGATCGCGCCGATCGTGGCCCCGGCGGAATTCCTGACGGGGTTGCCCATGACGTCGGTCGTCACGGGGGTGTTTCCGGGATCGTTGTTGTACACATTGATGGCATGGATCCGCTCCCGGATCGAGCCCGGCGAGAGCGTCCCGTCTTCATAGTTCCAACCGTTGGCCGCTCCGTCCGTCGTGGTCAGGTCCCACTTCGGAAGGTGGATGTGCTGCGCGATGATGTCCGTCGGCGTGCGGACCTCGTAGTCGTCCATTTCGTACGCCTCGGGCACCAGGTTGGCGTTGTGGTACACCATGCAGTCGAAGGTGTTGAACCGGAAGACCAGCGGTTCCGGCGCCTTCTGCTTGGCGATGACCGGCCCCGCATCCTGCCACAGGGCGATGATCCGCTGCTGCGGGAAATGGTACCCCACCTTGTTCAGGACCGCGTCGAACTGGAGGAAGGTCCCCTTGTAGATCCGGGGGCTGTCCGAGGTGAAGATGCTCCTGCCGTGGGTGTTCTTCCCCGTCAGGGTGTCTCCGCTGAAGAAATTCCCCGTAATCCCGGTGTCAAGGACACGGCCGTCGTCATCGATGCAGGGGTTGTGGTAGGGCGCTCCCACCACGGGACCGCCGCCCCCGTTGGTCACGAAATCGGCAGCCACGGGCACGCCGGTGAAATCCACCTTGAAGCTCGGATGATTGCGGATCGCGTGGAAGGCCATCGCCGCCTGCTCGATGTCCGTCCCTTCCTCCGGATAGTAGACAGGCTTGGCCTTGCCGATGACTTTGCTGAAGTCGTTCGGGCTCACCACGTTCAGCTCATCCTCCCCGCCGGCCGCATATCCGTCCAGGCTGTGGCGCGGGAGGCCGCCGTCCCATCCGTCGGCCTGATTCGGGTCGATCCTGCTCCAGAGTCCCCCGGAGTTTTTCAACGTTGTCGCCTGCGCCTTTGTGAGCATGTCCAGGGGCGGCGTCGGGGGCCGCTGGCCCACGGTGCTCTCGATCCCCCCGATCCAGAACGGGAAGCCGGGGTTCCGGATTTTCCCGGTGGCCGGGTCGATCGCGGTCCGGTCGACCTTCGCGTTGGAGCCCACGATGATCCCGTTGCTCACCTTGGCGACCACGGTCGCTTTTCCTGGCATCGGCGCCATCGCCTTGCCGGGCAGCGGCACTACCGCGGGGATCGGCGTACCGGTCACGATCTCCCCGTCGGGATAGGCCCGGACCCGCTCGCAGATGGACGTCGCCGAATCCACGCACGCCACGTTGTCCTTCGCGGGGATCGTGATCGCAAGTCCCCACAGGGACGCGTGGTACACGCCGGGGCGCCCTGCGACCGCCTGGTGCTCCTCCTGCGTCAACTTGAGGACCGTCCCGGTCTCCAATACGTCGTGGTGCCGCCAGTGGTACCACATCCCCTGGGCGAAGTGCGGGTAGAAGTGGCAGTGGTAGATCGAGTCGCCGGCGCTCTTGTTCCGGTTCCCCGAGCCGCCGAGGTTGATCTCGTAGGTATATCCCGCCCCGGGGCCGATCCCCTGGGCGTCCATGTAGTTCGAGTTGTCGTCGTTGGGGTTGTACAGCCACTGGTGGTTGTGCAGGTGGAAGACGTGCTGCTCCTTCCCCACGTGGGTGTTCCGGATCTTGGTGAAGTCCCCGGTGTAGCTGTGGTGGATGTTCGCCGGGTCCTCCGCCCCGATGGCGAAGGTCGCCTTCGGGCCCGTCGTCCCCGCGGGGGGGGCCTGTCCCGGCAGGAGGGCCTCCAACCCGAAGTTGGCCGGCGTGTCGACCAGCATCGCCGGGTCGGCCACGGTGAAGGAGGTGAGGAAGAACTCTTCATACGCGCAATCCAGGCAGTCGTGCATCG
>PQAK01000126.1:0-2605 GCA_003105225.1 Deltaproteobacteria bacterium
CTACCGGATCTACACCTCCCTGGACCCGTTTCACCAAGCCGCCGCGGAGGCCGCCGTCTCCCAGGGGCTGGCCGAGATCGAGCGGTCCGGAAGGAACGCCCCCGGGACGCTCCAGGCCGCGCTGGTCGCCGTCGATCCCGCCACGGGCGAGCTGACCGCGATGGTGGGGGGGCGCGGGTACGGCGAAACGCAGTTCAACCGGGCCGCCGACGCCCGGCGCCAGCCCGGCAGCGCCTTCAAGCCGTTCGTCCTCCTCGCGGCGATGGAGCAGGCGGCGAAGGGCAAGGGGAAGGTGACGCTGGCCACGACGGTTTCCGGGGAACCGATCTCCTTGCCCACGCAGGAAGGGATGTGGACCCCCGCCAACTTCGAGGGGAAGCGGTACGGCGTCATCACCGTCCGAAAGATGATCGAGAATTCGGTCAATACCGCTGCGGTCCGGCTGGCGACCCAGGTCGGCCTCCCCGCGGTCGTCTCGACCGCACGGGACGCCGGCATCACGAGCCTCCTTTCGCCCGTCCCTTCGATGGCGCTGGGAAGCTTCGAGGTCACCCCGGTGGAACTTGCCTACGCCTATGCCACGCTGGCCTCGGGGGGGATCCGTTATGAGCCGCACCCGCTCGACTCGATCCTGGGCGCGCAGGGAGAGGTGGTCTACTCCGGAAAGACGGGCGGCACGCAGGCCGTCGATCCCCGCGCGGCCTACCTGGTCTCCTATGCGCTGGAGGGGGTGCTCGACCGCGGCACCGCGGTCTCGGCCCGCGCGGCCGGGATCCGATTCCCGGTCTCCGGAAAGACCGGCACCACCGACGATTATCGCGACTCCTGGTTCGTGGGGTACACGCCGGAAGCGGTATGCGCCGTCTGGGTGGGGACGGATGCCGGCAAGGATACCGGCCTCTCCGGCGCCGCCGGAGCGCTGCGGATCTGGACCCGGTTCATGAAGTCCCTCTACCCCGCCGCCGGGCCGCGCGCCCTGGCGGTTCCCCAGGGAGTGGTCACCGCGGTCATCGACCCCGAATCGGGCTACCTGGCCACATCGGCCTGTCCCGAGCAGTTCACCGAGGCCTTCCTCGAGGATACCGTTCCCAAGGAGACGTGCCCCCTGCATCCCGCCCACCCGCTGGTCGACACCTTCCAGAAGGGATTGCGCGGCATCGGCGACCTCTTCCGCAACCTCTTCCGATAAGCCGGCGCGAATGGTATAAGTAACGCTTTAAGCATCGTCTGCGCAGAAGGACACGATGGATTTCAAGAACACGCTGAACCTGCCGCACACCGGATTTCCGATGCGGGCGAACCTTGCCCAGCGGGAGCCGGAGCTCCTCGCACGGTGGGAGAAGGACGGCCTCTACCGCGCGATGGCCGCACGCCGGAGGGGGAACGAAAAGTTCGTCCTCCACGACGGCCCCCCTTACGCCAACGGCCACATCCACATCGGGCACGCGCTGAACAAGATCCTGAAGGACGTGATCGTGAAGTACCGCAGCATGGCGGGCTGCTGGTCGGAGTACATCCCCGGATGGGACTGCCACGGGCTGCCGATCGAGCACCAGGTGGACAAGAACCTGGGGGCGAAGAAGGACGCGATCCCCACCGGCGAGAAGCGGAAGCTGTGCCGCGAGTACGCGGCGAAGTTCATCGACATCCAGCGGGAGGAGTTCAAGCGCCTCGGCGTGCTGGGCGACTGGGAGAATCCGTACCGGACGATGACGTTCGACTACGAGGCGGGGATCCTGCGGGAATTCGGCCGGTTCGTCGAGTCCGGCGCGGTCTACAAGGGGACCAAGCCCGTCTACTGGTGCCTGACGTGCAGGACCGCCCTGGCCGAGGCGGAAGTGGAGTACGCCGACCACACCTCGCATTCCATCTACGTGAAGTTCCCCTTCGCGGACCCGCCCGGGAACCTCCATCCGGCGCTCGCCGGCAAGAAGGTCTTCTTCGTCATCTGGACGACGACCCCGTGGACGATCCCGTCCAACCTTGCGATCGCGCTGCACCCGGAATTCCCGTATGTCGCGCTGGAGTCCGGAGGCGAGGTGTATGTGGTCGCGGAAGGGCTGGCGGAACGGTTCGCGGAAGAGGTCGGGCTGAAGGACCCCGTCCGGCTGGCCACCTTCGTCTCTCCCCCGCTGGAGCGCATGCGGTGCCGCCACCCGTTCGCGGAGCGCGATTCGATCCTCGTTCTGGCCGATTACGTGACGCTGGAGGCCGGCACCGGCTGCGTCCACACGGCCCCGGGCCACGGTCGGGAGGACTACGAGACGGGGCTTAAGTACGGCCTGGAGATCTATGCCCCGCTGGACGACGCGGGACGGTTCACCAAAGACGTCCCCTTCTTCGCCGGGATGCAGGTCTTCGAGGCGAACCCCCGGGTCAACGCCAAGCTCGCCGAAGTCGGGGCGCTGATGCGGGAGAGCCGGATCACCCACTCCTACCCGCACTGCTGGCGATGCAAGCAGCCCGTCATCTTCCGGGCGACGAAGCAGTGGTTCATCTCGATGGACAAGACGGGCCTGCGGGAGAAGGCCCTGGAGGAGATCCGGAAGGTGCGCTGGATCCCGGCCTGGGGGCAGGAGCGGATCGAGGGGATGATCGCCAACCG
>PQAK01000126.1:2691-11776 GCA_003105225.1 Deltaproteobacteria bacterium
CCGATCGCCATCTTCCAGTGCACGGGGTGCGGGCACTACCTGCTCGACCGGAAGCTCATCGACCACGTCGCGGGGTTTTTCGAGAAGGAGGGAGCCGACGCCTGGTTCAACCGGGAGGTGAAGGAAATGCTCCCGGAGGGCGCCTCCTGCCCGGCGTGCGGGGGATCCGGGTTCCGCAAGGAGACCGACATCCTGGACGTCTGGTTCGACTCGGGCGTCTCCTACGCCTGCGTCTGCGAGGGGAAGGAGAACCTGGGCGTCCCGGTCGACCTGTACCTGGAGGGATCCGACCAGCACCGCGGCTGGTTCCACTCGTCGCTCCTGGCGGCGGTGGGAACACGCCAGGCCGCGCCCTACAAGGCCGTGCTGACCCACGGCTTCGTCGTCGACGGCAAGGGCGAGGCGATGCACAAGTCGAAGGGGAACGTGATCGCCCCGGAGGAGATCATCAAGAAGCACGGCGCGGAGCTGCTGCGCCTGTGGGTCGCCGCCGAGGACTACCGGGACGACATCCGGCTCTCGAAGGACATCCTCGACCGGCTGACGGAGGCGTACCGGAAGATCCGCAACACGATCCGGTTCCTCCTGGGGAACCTTGACGGCTTCTCCCCGGAGCGGGACGCCGTGCCGTACGAGCGGATGCTGGAGATGGACCGGTACGCGCTCCTCCTCTTCCACCGGCTGGCGGAGAAGGTCCTCCGGGCCTACGAGAGCTACGAGTTCCACCTCATCTTCCACGCGGTGAACAACTACTGCGCGGTGGACCTGTCCAGCTTCTACCTGAACGTCCTGAAGGACCGGCTGTACTGCTCCAGGGCGGACGACCCGGCCAGACGGTCCGCGCAGAGCGCGCTCTTCGAGATCACCCGCGGGCTGGCATCGCTGCTCGCGCCGGTGCTGTCGTTCACCGCGGAGGAGGCCTGGGGATTCCTGCCGCCCTTCCCGGGCAAGCCGGAAAGCGTTTTCCTGTCGGACCTTCCGCGCCCCGCGCAGCTTCCCGGGGCCGAGGAGGTCGTTGCGCGATGGGAGCGGATCCTTGCCTTGCGGGCCGAGATCGCCCAGCCGCTGGAGGCGGCCCGGAAGGAAAAAACGATCGGCAGCGACCAGGACGCCCTGGTGACCGTGACGCCCGGCCCGTTCGCCGACCTGCTCGACAGCCACGCCCGCGAGATCCAGGAAGTTCTCATCGTATCGGGACTGGCCGCGGGGGACGTTTCGGGTCCCGGGGTCTACGAGAGCGCGGCATTCCCCGGCCTCAAGGCGAAGGTGGAGAAGGCCCCGTGGGGAAAGTGCGAACGCTGCTGGAACCACACTCCCGCCGTCGGAACGATTCCCGACGCCCCGGAGCTGTGCGCCCGGTGCGCGGCGGCGGTGGCCGGATAAGGCCGGTTCTTGCCTCCCGTTCGAAAATTCGCGGGACCCCTGCTCGCGGCCTTCCTCCTTACGGTCGCCGACCAGTGGAGCAAGGCGTGGATCGTGCGCCGCTTCGGCCTTTACGAGACCCGCGCCGTGCTCGACGACTATTTCCACATCGTCCACGTCCGCAACCGGGGAGTCGCCTTCGGGTTCCTCTCCACGCTGGACCCCGCGTGGGTCAATCCCCTGCTGCTGGTGGCGACCGCCCTTGCGGTGGCGGCGGTCCTTGCCTACATCTACCATCTGCCGGGCAGGGGCCCGGCGCCCTGCGGCCTGGGGCTCATCCTCGGCGGGGCGATCGGGAACCTGATCGACCGGGCGCGGCTCGGATACGTCGTCGACTTCCTGGACCTCCACTGGCGCCAGCTCCACTGGCCCACGTTCAACGTGGCGGACATCGGGATCACCGTCGGGATCTTCCTGCTGATTCTCGACATGATATTCTGGGGCAAGGAGATGGAGAGTGCATCCCGTTCTCGTTAAGATCGGAAGCCTGAAGATCTACTCGTACGGCGTGTTCGTCGCGATCGGCTTCCTCGCGGCGCTGTGGGTGGCGGGAAGGGAAATCCGGCGCAGGGGGCTCGACCGGGACACGTTCTACGACATGGGATTCTGGGTCGTGATCACCGCCATCATCGGGTCGCGCCTCTTCCACGTCCTGGTCTACTGGGAGCAATACCGGACCGACCCCGCCGAGATCTTCAAGCTGTGGAACGGCGGGCTGGTCTTCTACGGCGGGTTCCTGGCCGCCGCGGCGGCGTGCCTCTACTTTCTGCGCCGGCACAAGATGCCGTTCCTTCCCGTGGCCGACGCGTCCGCCCTCGGGATCCCCCTGGGGCTCGCGTTCGGCCGCATCGGCTGCTCGGCCGCCGGTTGCTGCTTCGGGAAGTTCACCACCCTCCCCTGGGCGATCGTCTTCACCAACCCCGCTTCCCTGGCGCCGCTGGGCATCCCCCTGCATCCGACGCAGATCTACGAGTCGCTCGGGGCGTTCGCCATTTTCGGGACGCTGTACGCGGCGCGGGACCGGTTCCGGACTCCCGGCATGCTGTTCTGGACGATGATCATCCTGTACGGCGTCGTCCGCTCCTTCCTCGAAATCTTCCGCGACGACCCGCGGGGATTTTTGGGGCCCTTCTCGGAGTCGCAGATCGTCTCCGCGATCCTGATCCTCTACGCGGTCGTCTCCATCGTCCGCACCCGCTCCCGCACAAGCGCTTCGACCGTTTAGAAAACCTCCTCCCGTTCGCTCCTCCGCCCCCCGCGTGAAACCTTTCGCCGGGTTCCGGGGTTCAACTTGACGTACACCCGATTTCCAGCCTGAACCGAAGGAGGAGAGCCGATGAAGAAAGCCGTTCGCATCCCCGTCGTTTTGCTCGCCGCGCTGGGTCTCCTGTTCGCAGTCGCCGCAACGGCCGCGCTTGCCGCGGAGGAAGCGCCCGGAGGGCCGGGGCCGGCCGCCGGAAAACAATACAAGCAGATGTACGATCCCAAGACGGTCGAGACGGTCAGCGGAGAAGTGGTGCAGGTGAACCGGATCCCTCATCGCAGGGGAAGAGGAACCGGCGTCCACCTGATCCTGAAAACGGACAAGGAAGAGATCCCGGTCCACCTGGGCCCGTCGTGGTACCTGGACAAGCTGGAGGTCAAGATCGACCGGAACGACAAGGTCGAGGTCAAGGGATCGCGGGTCACTTTCAAGGGGAAACCGGTCCTCATCGCCGCCGAGGTGAAGAAGGGCGGCGCGCTCCTCACGCTCCGGGACGAGAACGGCGTGGCGGCCTGGAGACGGAGGTAGCCTCCACCGGCCCAAGGAGCTCGTCCGCCGCTTCGCGCAGCATCTCCTCGTACTGCGCGAGGTCCGGCGACTCGCTCCCGTCCAGGAATCCCATCGCGCGGCCCCTCGTACCCGCGTCCGCCTTCCCGCGCGGGCGCGAGGCGGCCGCGCGCGCCCCTTCCCCCGTCAACAGGTACCGGATCTTCGACCCGGGGTGAAGCGTCACGCCCCGCCCGCACAGCTCCCGGGTGACCGCGGCGGCCACCGTGTTGGCGACGTACTGTCCGGGCGCCTTCGAGAGGCGCCTCGAGACCGCCAGCGCCTCCGGCGGAACCCGCCCCTCGCGCAGCGTAAGCGCGGCCTCGCCGGCCATCTCCCGAAGCTCCGGCAGCATCTCCCGCAGGGCCGCGATGTCCCCCGCCTCCGCCATCCGGGAAAGCAGCGCCCGCTGGAAGGCGGCGACGAACGGCGGGGTGTCGGAGCGGCGCATCGCGATCCCGCGCGCCTTGACCTCCCCGCTCGTGAAGGCGCCCGCGAACCGGTTGGGGACGCCCACCGAAGGGTTCCGCTTCGAGGGGAGGAAGGCGAACCACCGGTAAATCCCCTCCAGCGCGATGGGCATCCCCGTTTCCATTCCGATCCTCTCCGCCAGCTCCCGGTATTCCTCTTCGGCGGCCCCCTCCTTTTTCACCCAGACGGCGTCGGTCAGGCCGTGCAGGAAGAGGAACCCTTCGCGCTCGGCGATCTCCTTGGCGCGGAGCAGCTTCTCCCTGCCCCAGGCGGTCACCGCCTCGTGCGCCTCGATCCGGCCGAACCGGGCGTTCCTGTACCCGAGGAAGCCGAAGCAGACGACCAGGAGCCACTTCAGCGCCGTCTGCCGCTTCCGGAAGAAGTCGCGCTCCGAAGGGGCGGCGGCCTTCTGCCGCTCCTTGAGGAGCCGGCGCTTGGCCAGGACGGGGGCCAGGGTCTCGGGGATGAGGCCGCGGCGGCGGACGCAGGTGTGCGCCCCGATTTCCGGCACGGACAGCCCCGGCCGGCCCTCCGGCGGGCGCCCCCCGCAGCAGGCGCAGTTGACGGTCTCCGGGGAGATGTTGTACCGGGACATGAGCGACGGGTACATCGAGGCGAAGTCGAGCTCCCCCACGTTCTCGTGCAGCCCCGGCCGCGGCAGGTAGGTGAGCCCCCCCTTGTCGGTCGTGACCAGGTCCGCGCCGGACTTGAACTCCTCCGGCTCCCGCTTCTTGTAGGGGACGAGGATCCCGCGCGCAAGCGCCCGCGCGATCTCCATCGACGAAATGGCCGTCCCCGGCGAGGAGCGCGCCATCCGCTGCAGCGGGATGCCGGAGAGGCGGCAGAGCTCGAACAGCCCGGGCAGCCCGGTCTCGCCGAAGAGGAACGAGTTGCGGGCGTCGACGTGCCAGCGGCCGGAGAGCAGGTGCGGCGCGGCGCGGAAGATCACCTGCCCGTAGGAAACGTAGGACCGTTCCCGGCTGCGGCGGATGCCGCCGCTCTCGGGATCGGGGCGGCCCGGAACGCGCTCCTCGCGCCCGATGGAAAACGGGACCCGGTGTCGCGCCGCCAGCGCGAGCATCCGGGGCAGGATGTAGTCGTCGCCGTACTCGGTGACCAGCAGGTCGGGGTCGGCCTCCGCGAGGAGCTTCCGGAAATCCCGGAGGAACCGCTTGCCCTCCTCCCACAGGAGAACGTGCGTCCTGCCTTCGGCCGCGAACAGCAGGGGGCGCGTCCGGCCGTGCGCCGGGTGTCCCTTCCCTTCCACTTTCAGGAACGCCGTCGTGACGGGGGGCCACCGGGCGTCCACGTCCCACGGGTCGTCGAGGATGCGGGAGGAAAGAAGCGTCCCTTCCCCGTCGGACTCGACCCGCGCGCGCGCAAGCGGGTAGAGCCCGGTGGCGTAGGCGAACTGCTGCTCCGGGGCGATGTCGGCGTTGAACAGCGCCTCCGCGCCGAAGGCGCTCTCCGCCTTCCGGACGGCGGCCCTCAAAAGCGGGGGCGACGCCACGGTGAACGTCCACGCCGGCAGCGTGCCGCCCGAGAAAATCTCGATGCCCTCTCCCCGCGCAAGGACGCAGTTCCAGCGCCGCGCGGCGGAACGGAGGCTCGCCTCCGCAAGCCGCGGGCCCGCCAGCGCGAAGGAAGGGCGGAAGAGCGCCTTCAAGGCAACCGTCTCCCCCGACTCGGCGCGGAACCAGACGGTCATGCCGCGGCCGCCGGGGATGACGTCGAGCACCCAGCCGGTCAGCGTTCGCCCGGACATCCTTCCCTCTCCCCCGCCCCGGCCGCGGCCAGCCGCCGTTCCAGCTCCTCCACCCGGCGCGACAGCTCCCGCGACGCCCGGCGCTCCTCGATGAGGATGCTCATCAGGATCGCCTCGAAGGGCACGGCCCGCCCCGAGCAGGTGCAGGCGGCGGTGTGATACCGCGCCGCGGCGAACAGCTCGTCGAAGAGCTCCCGGTCCTCCCGGCGCAGGGCGCGCCGGAAGGATTTCCACGACTCCTCCTCGCGGTAGAGCTCCTGGGTGAAGGGGAGGACGGTGCGCCCCATCTTCAGCGCCCCCTTTCCGGCAGGCGGGACGCGCGAAAACCGGGAATGCCCCCCGCGAAAAGGAGCAGCGGGTCGGCGATCCGGACGAGGTGTCGGAAGAACCCCGCCCGGCGGTTCTCCTCGTCCGACGGCCGCTCCCCGCGGCCGACCAGGACCACGCGGGCGCCCCCCGACGCGATCCGCCCCAGCGCGGACAGGCAGCCCCGGAAGATGCGGCACGCTTCCGCGTACGGAACGTCGGCGTCGGCGAACGTCTCGGGAAGCCCGAGGACGAGGGCGAGCCGGGCGTCGAACCGGGCCAGCGCCGGCGCCAGCCGATGGGCGAGCAGCGCCTCCATCTGGTGGCAGGTGAAGGCCCTCGAGACGCGGATGCGCGAGAGCGCCTCCCTCCCGTCGCCGCCCAGGGCCCTGGCCGCCTTGCTGATCGCATACGGGTCGAACCGGTTCCCGCCGTCCACCGCCACCACCGCCTCGCCGTGCAGGAGCGGCCGGGCGAGCGCGCGCAGCGCCAGCGCGCAGGCGCCTTCCCCGAAGATCCCCGCCATCTTCCCCCGCGGGGGGGAGAGGCAGAGGGAGGAAGCCCGGTCCAGGTCGACGGCGGGCACGGCGGGGCTCCTTTCAGATCCGGCGAAAGACGCCGACGACCTTGCCGGCGATGCGGAACGCGCGGGCGGCGCGGCCGGGAACGACGATGGGCGGGTACGCCGGGTTGGCGGCTTCGAGACGTATCCTCCCCTTCTCCCGGCGCAGCCTTTTCACGGTGGCCTCGCCGTCCACGACGGCCACGACGATCTCCCCGTCGGCGGCGTCGGCCTGCGCCCGGACCAGGACATAGTCCCCTTCGCAGATGTGGGCGCCGACCATGCTGTCCCCCTTGACGCGCAGGGAGAACACCTCCCCCTCGCCCGCGAGCGCGGGATCGAGGAAGAGCTCCTCTTCGACGTGCTCGATCGCCTCCCGGGGGCTGCCGGCGGGGACCCGCCCTAGCACCGGCACGCGCACCGGGGGCCGCGGCAGGGGCTCCCCCGTGAACTCGATCCGCCGGGGGTGGTGCGGCCTGCGCCGGATGTGCCCTTTCCGCTCCAGCACCTCCAAGTAATAGAAGGCGTTCTTTTCGGCGATCCCGAACCGGGCGGCGACCTCCTTCGCCGTGGGGGCGAACCGGTTCCGCGTCACGGACTCCCGGAGGAAGTCCAGGACCCGCCGCTGCGACGATGTGAGGGGCTCGGCCACATGGGTATGTTACCATACATACCGCCGGTATTTGCGCGTTTTTTCGAACACGAGCATTAATTCCTCATGCAATGGAAAATCTTCGTTCAGCCAGTAATGACTCTCCTTCCCCCTCCGCCGGGAGCAGATGATGCCGATCTCCTTAAGTTTCTTAAGCTCGCGAAGGACGCCTTTTATATCTTTCTTCGTATAGCGGGAAATCAGTCTTGGGAACAGTGGATCATTCGGGTAATCGAAGAACATCGCAAGAGTCGCGTAGAGCGCGGGGGAGGCGAATAATTTTTCAATCATATCGGTATTTACATGCAATGCTCGGACCATCTGGCGTAGCGAAAGCAAGGGGGGCATTTCTGATTATTGATGTAGTTCCTCCATCAATTTCTGAAAATACCCCCCAAAAGTTTAAGTGGTTATAGATATGTGATTATCAATTGGCGGGTCACCAGAGGCCGGCGGCGGCGGGGACGGCGGGGCGGTCGAGGAGCGATATGGCCTCCCGGGAGCAGGCGGCGCGGCAGATGCCGCAGCCGTAGCATTTCCGGGCGTCGACGACGGACTTCTTCTCCCCGGCGCTGTAGGCGACCGCGCCGAACTGGCAGACTTTCATGCACTGGCGGCAGCCGGTGCAATTCCCGGGGTCGATCCGCGCAACGTATTCGGCTCGGAACATCACGGGCATGTCGTGGGTCACGGTGGCACGCATCGCAATGCAGTCCGAACGGTCGCAGTTGCAGAACCCGCCGATGAAGGGGGTGCGGAAAGTCCAGACGGTGTGGCAGAGCCCCTCGCTTTCGTGTTCGCGGAACGCCTTAAGCGCCTCCTCTTTGCACAGCGTCTCCAACCCTTTCGTATCCGGTCCCCTGAGGTAGCTTTTCTCCAGGGAACCGGCGATGCGGAACATCTCCCCTCCGTCGGGGGAAATGCTGATGCCGTAGCAGTACCGCTTCTCCTTGCCGCGCGTTATCTTGCGGCAGATGCAGGGAAGGCGGACGACGGAGTTGACGAAGCCGAGAATGCGCTCCAGATCTTCGATGGGCACCACCTGCCCGTAGTGAACCTGCTTCTGCCGGCGAGTGATCGCCCATATGATTGCCCGCCGCACGATGGCGGGGGCGCGGGAAAGCCTCTCCAAGTTTTCAAGGTCCGCCCGCAGCCGTTCGGGCTCGGAGAGGAATTCCTCGATGAACCGCCTGCGCTTCACATCACTCAAGAGGTCATCGGAGTAGTTCCCGGCGCGCAGGTACCACTTCTTTCCCTCGCCGTGCTTGTGGCAGAACTCGCACATGGGCTATCCGTGGACGGCGCGGCCGAAGTCGCGCATGAAGGCCATCTCTTCGGGAGTGAGGGGACCCTTGACGACGGCGGCCAGGTCCTCGCGCAGCTCCGTCGCGCTGCGAGGCCCGGAAAGCACGATGTCCACATGGGGGCTCGAAAGGCAGAAGCGGTAGCAGTCGCCCGCGGTGGGCACCCTCCCCTTCCAGTTCCGCGGCGCGCGAAGAAGCTTCTTCCAGGCCGTCGCGGTATAGGCGACTACCGCGGGGCGGCGGCGCGCCAGGTGCGGAAAGATCTCCTGCTCCGCCCCCGTGTGCGCGGCGTTATAACGGACCATCAGGAGGTCTAATATAGAGTCCTCGGCGAGCTTCCCTGCGCGGGGGCGATCATGGATGGAAACCCCGAGAGCGAGGACCTTCCCTTCATCGCGGAGTTTCGCCATCTCTTCCCGGACCGCGCCGGTGAAGGCGGACATCTTGCCGAGCCAGTAAAGCTGGAAGACGTCCAGGTAGTCGACGCTAAGCGTCCGCAGCGCCGACTCGGCCGCCCGGCGCACGGCGCCCGGGAAGTAGCCGAGCAGCGGCCCGGCGGAAACGGCGTACCGTTCCCGGTCGCGTGCAAGGACAGCGCGCAGCGCGGCGGTAAGACCCTTCATCCGCGGGCTCCAGAAGACGTACTGGATCCGCTCCAGCGCCTCCCGGCATAGCGGCGCCCGGCCGAGGTTGGTATGGAGGATGACCCCCGTGGCGTTGATCACCCGGCGGAGACGATAGGCGCCAAGGCCCTCGACGATCAACAGCCGCCCGCTCCGCCGCCGCTTCCTTC
>PQAK01000127.1 GCA_003105225.1 Deltaproteobacteria bacterium
ATCAGCGAGGCGGTCGAGGACGCCGCGACGCGGGAGGACACGAGCTACGCCCTCGGGTCCGTGCTGAACCACGTCCTGCTCCACCAGACGGTAATCGGGCTGGAGTGCCAGGAGCAGATGAAAATCGCCAACGACTACCCCGACGTGGTCATCGCGTGCTGCGGCGGCGGGAGCAACCTCGCCGGCATCGGGTTCCCGTTCCTCAGGGACAAGATCGCCGGCTCGAAGAATCCGCGGGTCGTCGCCGTCGAGCCGTCGTCCTGCCCGACGCTCACCAAGGGGCTGTACGCCTACGACTTCGGCGACACCGCCCGGCTCACGCCGCTCGTCAAGATGTACACCCTGGGGCACGACTTCGTCCCGGCGGGGATCCACGCCGGCGGTCTCCGGTATCACGGGGATTCGCCCCTGGTCAGCCAGCTCTGCCACGAGGGGCTGATCGAGGCCCAGGCCTATCCCCAGACGGTGGTGTTCCAGAGCGCGCTGACCTTCGCGAAATCCGAGGGGATCCTGCCGGCGCCGGAATCGTCGCACGCCATCCACGGCGCGATCGTCGAGGCGAAACGGGCGGACGAAGAGGGAAAGGAGAAGGCCATCCTTTTCAACCTGAGCGGGCACGGCTTCTTCGACCTCGCCGCCTACGACGATTTCCTGGCCGGGCGGCTGGTGGACCACGAACATCCGGAGAGCGAGATCCGGGAGGCTCTCGGGCGGCTGCCGAAGGTGGGGGCGTAAACGTCCGGCATGTTCCGGATCAAGATCTGCGGCATCACGTCGGCGGCGGACGCCGCGATGGCGGTTGCCTGCGGCGCGGACGCCGTCGGGATCAATTTCTACCGGGGGTCGCGCCGCCATGTTGCGGCGTCCGAGGCAGCGCCGATCGTCGCCGCGGTGCGCGGCAAGGCCGTACCGGTTGCGGTGTTCGTGAACGAGCTTCCGGAAGCGATCGCGGAGGTGTGCCGGACGCTGGGAATCGACGTGGTGCAGCTCTCCGGCCACGAGCCGCCGGCCGTCGCCCGGCAGCTGACCTTTCGGCGGATCAAGGCGGTGCATGCCAGGGACGGGTCGGAACTGGCCTCCTACCGGGATTATCCCTGCGAGGCGATCCTGCTCGATGCGGCGGTGGAGGGCGAATACGGGGGGACGGGCAAGACCCTCGACTGGGCGAACATCGAAAGGATCCGCCCGGGAAAACCGTTGATCCTTGCGGGAGGGCTCACGGCGGAAAACGTCACCGCGGCGATTTTGGCCGTCCGCCCGGACGGCGTCGATGTGGCCAGCGGAGTGGAGAGCGCCCCGGGGAAAAAGGATCCGGAAAAGGTAAAGGCTTTCATTAAGAATGCAATGAAAGGATTTGATATTGCAAGAGAATAACAAGTACGCTTGGCCGGACCGATCGGGACATTACGGGATTTTCGGCGGACGATACGTCTCCGAAACGCTCATGAGCGCTCTGATCGACCTGGAGACGGCCTATCGAAAGGCGAAACGGGACCGCGGCTTCATCCGGGAACTCGACTCCCTCCTTCGGGAATACGCCGGGCGACCGACGCCGCTGTATTTCGCACGCCGGCTCACGGAGAAGGCCAAGGGGGCCAGGATCTTCTTGAAGCGGGAGGACCTGGCGCACACCGGCTCCCACAAGATCAACAACACCCTGGGCCAGGGGCTCCTGGCCGGCAGGATGGGCAAGCGCCGCATCATCGCCGAGACCGGGGCCGGGCAGCACGGGGTGGCCACGGCGACCGTGTGCGCGCGGATGGGAGTGTCCTGCGCCGTGTACATGGGCTCCGAGGACATCCGCCGCCAGGAGCTGAACGTGTTCCGGATGCGCCTGCTGGGCGCGGAAGTGATCCCGGTCGACTCGGGGAGCCGGACGCTGAAGGACGCCATGAACGAGGCGCTCCGCGACTGGGTGACGAACGTCCGGACCACCTATTACCTGATCGGCTCGACGGCGGGCCCGCATCCGTACCCGGTGATGGTCCGCGACTTCCAGACGGTGATCGGCCGGGAGGCGCTGCGGCAGTTCCGGGAAATCTGCGGCGGCCTCCCCTCCGCCGTCGTCGCATGCGTGGGGGGCGGGAGCAACGCGATGGGGATCTTCACCCCTTTCCTTCCCGGGAAAACGGTCCGGCTGGTGGGCGTCGAGGCGGCGGGCCTCGGGCTTTCCTCCGGTCGGCACGGCGCGACCCTGTGCCGGGGGCGGGTGGGCGTCCTGCACGGCAGCAAGTCATTCGTGATCCAGGACAAGGACGGCCAGATCCGGGAGGCGCACTCCATCTCGGCAGGGCTCGATTACCCGGGCGTGGGTCCCGAGCATGCCTTCCTCAAGTCGACCGGGAGGGCGACCTACGTCGCCGTGACCGACGAGCAGGCGCTGGAAGGGTTCGATCTCCTTTCCCGGTACGAAGGGATCCTGCCGGCGCTGGAATCCTCCCACGCCGTCGCCTACGGATTCCGTCTCGCCGGGAAACTGGGCCGCTCCCGGGCGATCCTCATCAATCTCTCGGGACGCGGCGACAAGGACGTCCCCCTGATCGCGGGACGGAAGGGGGGGAAGCGTGTCGCGGATTGAGAAGACGTTCGCCTCCCTCAAGGAACGCCGGGAGAAGGGGCTGGTCGTCTACCTGACGGCAGGGGACCCCGACCCGCGCGCGTCGCTTTCCTACTTCCGCGCCGCCGCCGACGGCGGAGCGGACCTCCTCGAGGTGGGGATCCCCTTTTCCGACCCGATGGCGGACGGCCCGACGATCCAGGCCGCCGCGCGCCGCGCGCTGGAGGCGGGAATGACCACGGCGCGCGCGCTGGCGCTGATCGAGGGCCTGCGCCGGACGCACGCGACGCCGGTGGTCGTTTTCGGCTATTTCAACCCGCTGTTCCGGTACGGCATCCGCAGGTTCTGCCGGGATGCGCGGGCCGCCGGAGCGGACGGCGTTCTGGTGGTCGACCTTCCGTGCGAGGAGGCGGGGGAGATGCTCCCCGAGGTCCGGAACGCGGGAATGGACTGGATTTCCCTGGTCGCTCCGACCAGCGGTCCCGGGCGGGTCCGCAGGGCGGTCGCAATGGGGTCCGGTTTCCTGTACCTTATATCCGTGACCGGCATCACGGGCGCGCGGCAATCGCTGCCCCCGGGGGTCGAGGCCTGGGCACGGGAGGTGAAGCGGCGCACCTCCCTCCCCGTTGCCGTGGGGTTCGGCATTTCCACCCCCGGCATGGCGAGGGCGGCGGCGAGGTCCGCCGACGCCGCGGTCGTCGGCAGCGCGTGCGTCAGGATCGTGGAGTCGAACGGCGCGTCGCGGACCGGGCCGGAAGCGCTCCGGCGGTTCGTGCGATCCCTCAAAAAGGAATTGAGGTGACAGCGATGGTCATCCGCCTTTTCCGAAGGAAGGACGAAGGCGACAAGAAGATCAAGATCCCCGAGGGGATGTGGATCAAGTGCGACGCCTGCCTCGAGATCATCTACAAGCCCGAGGTGGAGCGGAACCTGAACGTCTGCCCGAAGTGCAACTACCATTTCCGCATTCCCGCGATGGAGCGGATCCGCGCGGTGACCGACGAGGGGACGTTCCAGGAATTCGGCGAGGACCTCGAGTCGGTCGACATGCTCACGTTCACCGACACCAAGAAGTACACCGACCGTCTCAAGGAAGCGAAGAAGAAGACGGGCAGGAAGGAGGCGGTCGTCACCGGCGCGGCCTCCATCAACGGGATCGACGCCGTGCTCGCCGTGCTCGACTTCGAGTTTCTCGGGGGGTCGATGGGATGCGTGGTGGGGGAGAAGATCGCCGCCGCCGCGGAAACCGCGAAGGAGCTCTCCCGCCCGCTCATCGTGTTCAGCGCCTCCGGCGGCGCGCGGATGCAGGAAGGGACCCTCTCCCTCATGCAGATGGCCAAGACCAGCGCCGCGCTGGCCCGGCTCTCCGACGCCGGCATCCCGTTCGTCAGCGTCCTGACCGACCCGACCACGGGCGGGGTGGCCGCGAGCTTCGCCATGCTGGGCGACATCATCATCTCGGAACCGGGCGCGCTGATCGGGTTCGCGGGTCCCCGGGTCATCGAGCAGACGATCAAGCAGAAGCTGCCGGAAGGGTTCCAGCGGGCGGAATTCCTCCTCGAGCACGGCATGATCGACATCATCGTGGAGCGGACCCGGCTCAAGGCGACCCTGACGCAGATCCTCCGGTACCTGACGGGTTCCGGGGATCGATGACCGGCGGAACCGGACCTTCCGGCCCGGAGATCGTCCGACCTGGCTTATCCCGGATATCGTCGGCCTTTTCCCGATCCGGCCATCCGGAGGCGGGATTCCGGACCCTGCACATCGCCGGAACGAACGGGAAGGGATCGACGGCCTGTTTCGCCTTCTCCGTTCTCCGGCTTCTGCCGTTGGGGCCCCTGGGATTGTACACGTCCCCGCACCTCGTCTCCCCGGAAGAGAGGATCCTCGTAGACGGGAACAGGATATCAGCCCGCGGCCTGCGGGAAGGTTTCCGCGAGGCGGAACGACTTTCCCGGGAAGGGGATCCGCTGACCTACTTCGAGAAAATGACCTGGACCGCCTGCGACTGGTTCCGCAGGAAACGGGTCCGGTTCGCGGTCATGGAGACCGGATTGGGGGGACGCTGGGACGCGACCAGCGCCTGCAGGCCCGCCGTATCCGTCATCACCACGGTGGATCATGACCACGCCGAATGGCTCGGCACCGACCTTCCGGGAATCGCAAGGGAAAAGGCGGGGATCCTCAAGAAGGGAGTCCCGCTCGTCGCCGGAAGACTCCGCCCGGCGGCGCGCAGGACCGTCCTCCGGCGCGCCGGGGAACTGGGATGCGACGCGTGGGAGCTCGGGAGGTCCTTCGACTGGAGGGAGCGGCGGGACGGGGCGATATCGCTCTCGCTTCCAGGCATCGAACTCGAGGCGTTGCGCGTCGGAATGGCCGGCAGGTTCCAGCGGGACAACGCCGCCGTGGCCGTCGCCGCGT
>PQAK01000128.1 GCA_003105225.1 Deltaproteobacteria bacterium
ACAACGCGCTCTCCGGGGTGACCGGGGTCTGCGGCACCTGCCACAACGGGCTGGATACCGGCAGCCAGGCGCACTACGACCACGCCAACGCGCGTCCGGGGCAGAACGCGCTGCGGGTGCCGCCGGGGGATGCGAGCATCCTTTCGGCGTACAACGCGAAGGCCGGCGCGGCGTCGTTCAACCCCACGGCGCTCACCTGCTCCAACGTGAGCTGCCACGGGGGCCAGACGACCCCAAGCTGGCAGACGCAGACAGCCAACGCGATCGATGTCCCTAACGCGTGCCTGAAATGCCACGTGTCCGGCACGACCCAATACAACAGCTACGATTCAGGAAAGCATAACAGGCACATCACCGCATTCGGGCTCAGCGCGTCAACGTGCAAACGGTGCCACGACGAGGAGAAGGTGAACGTGTCCGGCCACTTCCAGAACCTGGCCACGCATGCATTCGAGCAACCGGCCTCGGAGACGGTCCTCTCCGGTGTCCGGTACAACGGAAGCGGTTGCAACCCGGATGCGGGAGGGCTTACGGGCTGCCACGGCTCGAAGAAGTGGTGACCCGGCAGGACTCGCGAGACCTCAGGCGTGTTCGTTGACAGGGGACAGGAATTGACAGAATGCTTCCCGTGATTGCACGGGGGGGGTATTGGAGGTTTCATATGCGCGGAACCCTTCTCCGTTCTACGGGCCAATCCGTGATTGCGATCCTTTGCATCGCCTCCTTCCTCGTCATGAGCCTCGGGGCCGTTTCCCGTGCGTTCGCTGGAGACTCATGGGAAACGTGGCCGAGAAAGCCAGCCGGACCGGGCATCGAGCAGATACCGGCCACGGATTCGAGCGAGGCGGCCAAGGATTGGGAAACGTGGCCGAAAAAGTCCGCCAAGCCGGATATGGAGCAGGAATGGGCCACCGACGCGAAGGGGGCGGCCAATGCCGGGGAGGCGCCTGGGAGGAAAAAGGCGAAGGGATACGGAACGATCGCCTGGATCGCCCTCGGGGTCGCCGCGGCCATCGGGATCGCCCTCGCCGCCGGCGGCGGAGGCGATAACGGAGGCGGCGTGGTGACGAACCCGGGCCACCACTGAGCGCAGGCAGTTCGCCCATAGGGAACTTACATCCGGTCCCTGGAGGGATGCAAAATGTCGGTGGCAATCAGAAAACGCCAAGACCTCCGATCCGCCATCGGATCCACCCCCGTCGTCGAGCTTCGCAAACTGAACCCCAACCCGGCGGTCCGGCTTCTCGTCAAGCTGGAAGGGAACAACCCGGGCGGCTCGGTCAAGGACCGTCCCGCGCTGTTCATGATCGAGGGAGCGGAGAAACGGGGGGAACTGACCCCGGATAAGACGATCCTGGAGCCGACCTCCGGAAACACGGGGATCGCCTTCGCGATGCTGGGAGCCGCCAGCGGGTACCGGGTCAAGCTGGTGATGCCCGCCTGCGTCAGCATGGAGCGCCGGGCGGTCCTGTCGGCCTTCGGCGCGGAACTCGTCCTGTCCCCCTTCAACGAGGCGACCGATGGGGCGATCCGGCTGGCGCACCGCATCCTCGAGGAATCGCCGGATGAGTATTACATGCCGAACCAGTACGCCAACCCGGACAACGTCCGCGCCCATTTCGAGACGACCGGGCCGGAGATCCATGAACAGACCGAGGGGGAGATCGACTACTTCGTGGCGGGGATGGGAACGGGGGGGACGCTCATGGGCACGGGAGCGTACCTTCGCAGCAGGAAGAAGAGCATCCGGATCGTCGGCGTGGAACCGAAACCGGGCCACAAGATCCAGGGACTGAAAAGCATGAAGGAGGCGATCGTCCCCCCGATCTACCGGGAGGAGAACCTCGACGAGAAATGTATCGTGGACGACGAACCCGCGTTCCAAACCTGTCGCCGCCTCGCGGTCGAGGAAGGGATCTTCGTGGGGATGTCGAGCGGCGCGGCGGTGGAGGCCGCCATCCGGCTGGCAAAGAGGATTTCGTCCGGAACGATCGTCGCCCTGCTGCCGGACAGGGGAGACCGGTACCTCAGCACCTCCCTGTTCCGATCCACATGCGGAGCATGTCCTCCATAAACGGGGAACCGGCTGCCCGGATCCCCCGCCTGTTTCCTCCTGTTTCCATCTTCCTCCGGAAAGAGAACGATCGGCACGGCAATGCCGTCCGAAACATCATCGGCAAATGGGGCATCAATAATTTATTGAATTAGAAGAACAAATTCTGTCTCAAGCAGGGTGCCTCCATGCTTTGGACCCTTCCCGGAGATGGGTCAGGCAAAGATACAGGCATCGTGCGTGTTTATCTGCTCATATTCCTTTTCCTTTCCTGCCTGCTTTCCTTCGGCGGCTGCGCCTCCTTGCCGAGAATGGAGGATTACGAAACCCCCAGCGGGGATACCACTCCGAGGATCATCGGCTCCAAGGGGCAGCTGTCTCCTGAAATCAGCAAAGCCATCATGGAGCGGCTGAAGGGGCAAGTCGAACCGACGGATATCATCGAGCGGCATGCCCTCCTCATCGAAGCGGTCAGCGGCAGCCCTCTTATCGCCGGAAACCGGGTGACGCTGCTGATCGACGGACCGGCCACCTACGATGCCATGCTCAACGCCATCGGGCAGGCCAGGGACACGATCGACTTCGAAACCTTCATTATCGAGGATGACGAGGTGGGCCGGCGTTTCGCGGACGCGCTGTTGCGGAAGCAGGCGGAAGGGGTCCAGGTGCGTCTCGTCTACGACAGCGTCGGGAGCATGAAGACGCCGGCCGCGTTCTTCCAGCGGCTGCGCGACGGCGGCATCCAGGTGCTGGAATTCAATCCGATCAACCCCCTGGAAACGGGCGGGAAGATATGGCGCGTGATCAAGCGCGATCACCGGAAGATCCTCGTCGTCGACGGAACGGTGGCTTTCACGGGGGGCGTCAACATCAGCAGCGTGTATTCCTCGAGTTCTTCCGGAAGGTTATCCGGGGATCAGCAGGGAGGCCCTGCCCAGCGTGCGTGGCGTGACACTCATGTTCAAATCGTGGGGCCCGCCGTCGCGGAGTTCCAGAAGCTTTTTCTGGACACGTGGTCAAGACTGAAGGGACCGGAATCCGGCAGAGAGTATTTCCCGCCCCTCAAACGCGAAGGGAAGGATCTGGTGCGGGTGGTCGGGAGCACCCCGGGGAGGGAGAATCGCATCACCTATATGATGTACGTATCCGCGTTCACCTATGCCGAAAATTCCATCCATCTGACCACCCCCTATTTCGCGCCCGACAACCAGACGTTGGATGCCCTGGTCCGAGCCGCCGAACGCGGCGTGGATGTGAGGATCGTTCTCCCGGGAGTCAGCGATTCCGTATTGCTTTACCATGCCGGAAGATCGTATTACACGCACCTGTTGGAGTCGGGCGTGAAGTTGTATGAACGCCGCAATTCCATGATTCACGCAAAAACCGCCGTTATCGACAATATCTGGTCCACGGTGGGATCCACCAACATGGACCTGACGAGTTTTCTGCATAACGACGAGGTCAACGCGATCATTCTCGGCAGCGATTTCGCGGCCGAAATGGAATCCTTGTTCGAGGAGGATCTCCGGCAGTCGAACCGGATTATCCTGGAGGAGTGGAAGAAACGTCCGCTCTGGGACCGTTGCAGGGAGTGGTTCATCAAATTGTTCGGCCATTGGTTATGAGGTACGCTGTAGGATAGCGTCAGCCGATGATCAGGAGGAGGGGCACGATGAAAAAGGAGCTTTTCGGGACATTCCTGTTGGCGATGGCGGCTTTTGTTCCCGTGCCGGCCATGGCGGAGGTGGATGTCAGCATCGGGATTTCTCTGCCCCCGGCGATCGTGTTTCAGGCGCCTCCGGAGGTGATCGTGCTGCCGGATACGAGCAATGTGTACATCGTTCCCGATGTCGATATCGACCTGTTTTTCTGGAACGGCTGGTGGTGGCGTCCCTGGGAAGGGCGTTGGTACCGCTCGCGCTATTACAACCGGGGTTGGGTGTATTATCGCAGCGTTCCCAGCTTCTACTACGATGTAGACCCGGGGTGGAGAAGATCGTACAGGGAGCACACCTGGTACGGGCACCCGTGGCGGTACGAACGGATTCCGAACCGGCGGCTCCAGCAGAACTGGAAGAGCTGGAACACGAACCGATATTGGGAACGGCAAAGGACCTGGGGCGTCCAGAGCTATCGGCCTCACCCGCCGCAACAGCGACAGGAACTGCGGCGCCAACGGCAGGAGGATTATCGGCGGCGGCCCGAGGTGCAGCGGCATGAGCAGCAGAAGATGCAGCAGCAAAGACGACAGCCCCAAGGACAACAGATGCAGAAACAAAAACCGCAGATGCAGCAGCAGCCCCAACAACAGCAATCCGAACCCCGGGGCCGACAACGCCAGGGGGAATCGCCGCACCAGCGGTCTAAGGACAAACCCGATAAAGGAGAAGAAGGACACGGAAGGTAGGAGGAAAGCAGGACCGGTGTGAGGTGTTCTATTCGGGCTCGGTGGCGCCTGCGAAATGAGGCGCGGGTCTCGAAGCATCGGTCATTGGAGACGCGGCGATCGGATAAAAAATGCCATGTTACAAATCAGGATGTTCTCGCCCTCCGATGGAATCCGTATATCTATATCCATTTAATTAGTTGTTTTAACTATATAAATCTGCCCGCCGCCAAACAGGAATCCTTATTATTCGACCAGGATGAACCGAAAATTTCTTGACTGCACCAGTCCTGCTTCCTATAATATAAAACATTATTTCATCCCAATTGCCTGGAAGCAGACCTATGGAAAACTCGACTGTAGAAGTCCGGGACCGCGCTGGAGAAGTGATTTTCTGGAGAGATTACCTCAAGAGGGGGCGGGAGCGGGGCATCCGGAAGAATATCCTGGATTCCTGGGAACGGTGCTCGCGCGTAGGCTTGAACCCGTATGAAAAGAACCTCCCGCGGCTGATCGATAATCCCGAATTCAAGAGGCGGCTGGAGCAGCATTCCGAAATCGTCGAACTGTTCCAGTTCTATACGAAACGCTTTACCGGCATGCTGGAGCAGGTGGGGGCCTGCTCGTTCGTCTGCGACAGCACCGGCTACGTCCTGTCGCGGGTGGGATACGGGAAAATCCTCAGATATTGCGACGACGTCTCCATCCGCGAGGGGGCGAACTGCAGCGAGGCGAGCATCGGCACCAACGCTCCCGGCCTTGCGCTCATCACCCGCGAGCCGGTGGTCGTCACGGCCGACGAGCACTACTCCACCACCTATCATCCGGCCTTCTGCGTGGCATCCCCCATCCTGGACGAGAACCGCAACCTCCTGGGGTGCGTCGATATCACGAAGTTCTTCGACCGCTATATCTCCGAGGACATGAAAAAGCATCTCCTGAACCTGGCCATTTCCCTTTCGGACATGATCCGGAACGAGGTTTTCCTGGGAAAGTTCGTCCGCACCTCTCCTCTCCTCCAACCGGGCATCGTCACGATCGGGACCGGCAAATTACGGCCCCACGCGCCGCCTGTCCGTGAACCGCATCCTTCTTCCATGGCATCCGCGGCTCCCGCAGGCGATCAGGTCACCTTCTCCGACATCCTCGGAAGTTCCCCCCTTCTCTCGAAGACGCTTCGCATCGCGCAATCCTACAGCCGGAAGGAAGGGAACATCCTGATCCAGGGGGAAACGGGAACGGGGAAGGAGATGCTGGCCAGGGCGATCCACAGCGGCAGCGGAAGGAGCGGGGGACCCTTCGTGGCCGTCAACTGCGCCGCCATTCCCGTGGACCTTGCCGAGAGCGAGCTTTTCGGATACGAGCGGGGCGCCTTCACCGGCGCGAAGACCGAGGGACATCCCGGCAAGTTCGAAATGGCCCACGGGGGGACCATCTTCCTGGATGAAATCAACTCCATGCCGCTCACCGTGCAGGCGAAAATCCTGCGCGCGGTGGAAACCAAGCGGATTTCCCGGATCAACGGGAAGCACGAAGTCCACATCGATGTCCGCATCATCGCCGCGAGCAACAATAGCCTGTCCGACGAGGTAGCGAAGGGGGGATTTCGCAAGGACCTCTATTTCCGCCTGAACGTCCTTCGCCTGATCGTCCCTTCGCTCCGGGAGATCCGGGAGGACATCCCCCTGCTCATGGATGCCTTTCTCTCCACGTTCGCCCGGGTATTCGAGGCCCCCGTGAAGACCGTTTCGTTCGGGACGAAACGGAAGCTTCTCTCCCACGACTGGCCGGGCAATATCCGGGAGCTCAAAAACTGCGTCGAGTTCCTCTATCACACCGTGGAAGAGGACACGATCCTCGAGAACCACCTGCCGCCGGAAATCGGGGGCGGGTGCTCCCCGGTATCCGATCCGGGAGGTTCGGCCGACGCTCCGGGTGCGGCGGTGCGCGACCTCGCTTCCGTCGAAAGGGACTTCCTGGCGGAAACGATGCGGGAATGCGGAAACAACGCGGCGGACGCGGCGAAACGGCTCGGGTTCTCCCGCAGCACCATGTACCGGAAGTTGAAGAAACACGGGATGCTGTAATTGTAGCGCCTGGAAAAGGGGGGGGCCTTCCCCCTCTTTCGTCCCACAATTGATCCTGATGTCTCATATCTGAATTCATGATTTCCGCCCGTTTGCACGCCTGCGGCCTCCGCGAGACGCCCGATCCCGATCAAATGGATTTCCCCTTATATTCCAATTAAATAACTTGCGCTCGGCGCCATGGGACCGAAGGGGTTCATGGCATCACAATTGCTTACTGCATCCCCAACGATTTCATTCCTCGCAGGGAGGTCTTTTATGGACGCCGTCGCACAGAAGGAATATGGCCATTTCATCGGTGGAAACTGGCAGCCGTCCGGCTCCGGAAAAACCATCGACGTCATCAATCCCGCCACCGGAGATCTCCTCACCCGCGTCGCCGCGGGAAACTCCAAGGACGTGGACCTCGCGGTCGAGGCGGCCGAAAAGGCCTTCGAGCAGTGGAAGGCGACCTCCCCGATCGAGCGCCAGAACATCCTCCTGGAAATCGCGGCGAGGATCGAGAAGCGGGCGAACGACTACGCCATGCTGGAAACCCGGAACGTGGGGAAGCCGATCCGCGAAAGCTCGTTCATCGACGTCCCGTTCGCTGTCGATCATTTCCGGTATTTTGCGGGCGTCCTCAGGAATCTGCAGGGGCATACCCAGGTAACCGACCCGACAACGCTGCACATGACTCTCCGCGAGCCGATCGGGGTCGTGGGCCACATTCTCCCGTGGAACTTCCCCCTGCTCCTCGCCGCCTGGAAGCTTGCGCCGGCGCTCGCGGCCGGCAACACGGCCGTGATGAAGCCCGCCGAGCAGACCCCCCTCACCCTGCTCCAGCTCGCCGAGGACCTGAAGGATCTTCTTCCTCCGGGCGTGCTGAACGTCGTGACGGGATACGGTCCCGACGTCGGAGCGCCCCTGGCCAGCCACCCACGGGTCCGGAAGCTCTCCTTCACGGGCGAGACGACGACGGGCCGGCTCATCCTGCAGTACGCATCGGAGAACATCGTCCCCGCCACCATGGAGCTGGGCGGCAAAAGCCCGCACATCATCTTCCCCGATGCCGACGTCGAGCGTGCCATCGAAGGCGTCATGATCGGGATCTTCTTCAACCAGGGGGAGGTCTGCACCGCCGGCTCCCGCCTGTTCGTGCACGACGCGATCTACGACAGCTTCGTGGAAAAGCTCGTCGCCAAGGCCAAGGGGATCAAGGTCGGCGACCCGATGAAGGCGGATACCCAGCTCGGGCCGATCGTCTCCCGGGAACAGTTGGAGAAGGTCCTCTCCTACATCGAGATCGGGAAGAAGGAAGGGGCGACGCTCCTTTGCGGGGGGACACGCCCCGCGGATCCCGCCCTCGCCAAGGGATTCTTCGTCACGCCGGCCGTGTTCGGCAACGTCCGGAACAAGATGCGGATCGCGCAGGAAGAGATCTTCGGGCCGGTCGTCTCCGTGATCCGGTGGAAAGACTACGACGCCATGATCGCCGAGGCCAACGACATCGCCTACGGCCTGGGGGCGGGGCTCTGGACGGAGAACCTCCCGGTCGCGGTCAAGACGGCCAAGGCGCTGCAGGCGGGCACGGTCTGGATCAACTCCTACAATGCCCTCTTCGCGGGGGCGCCGTTCGGCGGGTACAAGAAGAGCGGCTTCGGCAGGGAATGCGCCTTCGAGACCCTGATGCATTACACCCAGACCAAGAGCCTCTTCATCAACACGGCCGAGAAGCCGATGGGCCTGTACTAGAGCCCGCATTTCTCACCGGGCTC
>PQAK01000129.1:0-6908 GCA_003105225.1 Deltaproteobacteria bacterium
ATCATCAAGACCGTGGGGACCGATTTCGTGAAGCTGCTTCCGGTGCACGGGTTCTGCGCCGAAACCTCCTCTGCGGGGGTCATTCTCACCGCCTCCGCGATGGGCATTCCGATCAGCACCACCCACGTCATCACCTCGGCGATCCTGGGGGTGGGGCTTTCCCAGGGGCATCGGAAGGTAAACTGGACGGTGGGGATCCGGATCGTCTGGGCGTGGATCCTGACGATCCCGGCATCGGCGGCGGCCGGGTACCTGGCGTACGATTTTCTGCGCCCCATCGTGCTGATGAAATAGGGCTCGGGACGCGCATTCGGACGGAAGGGGGGGACTCGAGATGATCCGCAAGATCCAGCATATCGGCGTGGCGGTCCGGAAGCTTTCCGACGCCATTCCCTTTTACCGGGACGTCCTGGGGCTCGAACTTGCCGGCATCGAGGAAGTGGCGGAGCAGAAGATCCGCGCCGCCGTGTTCCGCGTGGGGGAGAGCACGATCGAGGTGATCGAGTCGACCTCGCCCGACGGCCCGGTCGGGAAGTTCATCGAGAAGAACGGGGAGGGGATCCACCACCTCTGCTTCCAGGTGGAGGACGCCGCCGCCGCGCTGCGCCATGCCAGGGAGAAGGGGGTCCGCCTGATCGACGAGACCCCGCGGATCGGCGTGCACGGGATGAAGATCGGCTTCCTCCACCCGAAATCGACGTTCGGCGTCCTGACCGAGTTCGCCCAGGAAGGGGACGAGTCGCCGTGAACGCAGGCTCTCCGGCAAGCGGATCCCGCACGCTGCTCCTGTGCGTCCACAACCACCAGCCGGTCGGGAATTTCGAGTTCGTCCTCGATGAGGCGAACCGGAATTCCTACCTTCCCTTTCTCGAGACGCTCGAGCGGTTTCCCGGGATCAAGCTGACGCTTCACTACTCCGGCTACCTCCTGCAGTGGCTGGCCGACAACCGCCCGGACACCATCGGCCTCCTGAAGGAGCTGGTGTCCCGCGGGCAGGTGGAGATCCTCGGCGGAGGACTGTACGAGCCGATCCTCACGCTCCTGCCCGAGCGGGACCGGCGGGGGCAGATCCGGGCCATGGCGGACAGCGTCCAGGCCGGTTTCGGCAGGCAGCCGGAAGGGGCCTGGCTCGCCGAGCGGGTCTGGGAGCCGGACCTGCCGGCTTCGCTCGCCGCTGCCGGGGTGAAATACCTCCCCCTGGACGATTACCACTTCCTGCGCGCGGGCCTTCCCCCCGAGGAACTGGACGGCGTCTACCTCACCGAGGCGGACGGGATGTCGGTGCGGGTGTTTCCGGGAAGCGAGCTCCTCCGCTACATGATCCCGTTCGGGGACGTGGAGGAGACGCTGCGGGCGATCGACCGGATGACGTCGAGGGACGTCCCCTTTCCCGCGGCGATCTTCGCCGACGACGGGGAGAAGTTCGGCGTCTGGCCCGGGACGCGGAAAAGCGTCTATGAAGAGGGGTGGCTGCGCCGCTTCTTCGAGGGGATCCAGGCGAGGGGGGACCGGCTCGCGACGATGACGTTCGGGGAGTACGCCGCCCGCGCGCCGCTGCGGGGAAGGATCTACCTTCCCACCTGCTCCTATATCGAAATGGGGGAGTGGGCGCTTCCGCCGGGACGGGCCGCGCGGTTCGGGGAGCTGCTCCACGACTTCCGCGCCGGCCGGCTGGCGGAGATGAAACCGTTCGTGCAGGGAGGATTTTTCCGGAACTTCCTCCGCAAGTACGAGGAATCCAACCAGCTCCACAAGCGGATGTGGTGGGTGAGCGGGAGGGTGGAGGAGGCGGCCCGCAAGGCGGGGGACGCCTCGGGACGGGATTTCCTGTACCGGGCCCAGTGCAACGACGTCTACTGGCACGGGGTCTTCGGGGGGCTGTACCTGAACCACCTGCGGGAGGCGGCGTACGGCAACCTGCTGCGCGCCGAAGAGGCCTCGGACCGGGTGCTGTACGCCGGCAGGACCGACTGGACAGAGGCCGCGAAAGGCGACTTCGACATGGACGGCGGGATGGAAATCCTCCTGAAGACGCCGGCTTTCACGTTCCTGGTTCACGCCCACGATGGAGGCGCCATCACGGAGATATCGCTCCCGCCGCGGGCGGTGACGCTCGGACACGTCCTGACCCGACGGGAGGAAGGGTACCACGCGAAGCTGAAAGGGGGAGGCGGGTCGTTCGATGGTTCGACCAGCATCCACGACGTCATCGCGCTGAAGGACCCGTCGGTCCTCTCCGCGCTGTCGGTCGATCCCTGGCAGCGGGCTTCGTTCCGGGAAGCGCTTTACCGGGGGGAGGACCCACTGGATGGGATCCTGGGGGATGCCGTTTCTCCATGGTGCGCCACCGCGGGGAAGGAGTCGAAGGCGGAGATCTCCCGCGACGGTTCGCGGATCGTCCTCTCCCAGCAGCTTCCGCTGTCGGCGCCGGGGATCGAGCTTTCGCTCGAAAAAATCCTGGAGGCAGGCGGCGGGGGCGACGAGGAATTCCGGATCCGCTACCGGCTGTTCAATTCCGGGAAGGAGACGATCCATGCGAGGTTCGCTTCGGAATGGAACCTGAACTTCCTCTCGGGGAGCGGGCCGGACCGCAGGCTGGAAGGGGCGGGGGGGGACGCGGCGCTTTCCTTCCGCGGGGTGGCGGACGCGCTGCGCGAGTTCCGGATCGTGGACGCGTGGCGCAACGTGGCGGTCAAGGCGAGCGCCGACCGGGAGTTCGCGCTCCTGCGCTATCCCGTGGAGACGGTGTCTCTTTCCGAATCGGGCGCTGAAAAGATCCACCAGGGAATCTGCCTTCGCCTCCTGTTTTCCGTTCGCATCCCTCCCGGAAATTCTGAATATTGTTCATTGTTTTGGTCCGTCTTTTCTGTTGCCCCTTGAATTGCAAAACGGTATGTTAAAGCAATTTTTGCCGCCACCTTAAAAGGAGGGGGGACGATGAAAATCGCGAAGGGGTTGATCGTACTGATGGTCCTTATGCTTACGGCCACGTCGGCGACGGCGGCGGGGTTCCGACTGCCCGAGGCCGGGGCCAAAGCGATGGGGATGGGATTCGCTTTCACCGCGCAGGCGGACGATCCCTCCGCGATCTACTTCAACCCCGCGGGCATCGTCCAGCTCGAGGGGCAGAATCTCATGGTCGGCGCGACGTACATCAGGGAAAACGGCGCGACGTTCACCGGGACGACCCCGCTGACGCTCAACACGGGCACCGGCGTTTTCGACGTCCGGTCGGAAACCCAGAAGGACCTGGACTTCGTCGTCCCGAACGCCTACTGGACGAGAAAAGCTTCCCCCAACTTTGCTTACGGCGTCGGCATCTTCGTTCCGTTCGGCCTGGGGCAGGAGTACGAGAACCGGCAGACGAGCATCTTCCGGAACCAGGTCACCAAGGTCGAAATCATGACCTTCGTCGTCAACCCGACCGTGGCGTGGAAGGTGAACGACGTCCTCTCGCTCGGCGCCGGGATCGACTTCATGTACGGGAAGGCGAAGCTGTCGCAGACCGGGGTCGTAAGGCTCGGCGCGGCGCCCCTGGACCAGGTGAACCTCTTCCAACTTGACCTCGACGGCGATGGAACTGCGTGGGGATACAATTTCGGCGCCCTCCTCGTGCCGTCCAAGAACTGGAAAATAGGCGCATCCTACCGGAGCCCCTTCCGACTCGATATCAAGGACGGGGACGTGGAGCTCCGGGACATCAACGGCACGGTCCCCTTCGTCCCGGGCCCCGGCGGGCCGTTCACCGCCGCCCAGGTCTTCGGCGGGACCTCCTTCGACACGAAGGCTTCCACGTCCCTCCGCATGCCGGCGACCGCTGCGCTGGGAATCGCGTATGTGCGGGACCGCTTGACCCTCGAAGCGGACCTGGACTGGACATTCTGGCACAGCTTCAAATCCCTCATCATTGATATCCGCAACAACACGCCGCTCCTCCCGGATGCGGTACGTCCCGAGAACTGGAAGGACGTCGTGGCTTTCCGCGCCGGCGCCGAATACCGGATCACCGATCCGTTCGCCATACGGGTGGGTTTTGCGTACGACCCGACGCCGGTCCCTGCCAGCACGATGTCTCCGCTGCTCCCCGACGCCGACCGCCTGAATTACATGGCCGGTGCGGGCTACAAGTACAAGAACTGGACGATCGACGCAGCGTACATGTACGTCGACAAGAAGGACCGGACGGTCAACAACCAGCAAAACGTCGCCGCCCCCTCCATCGGCAGCGGATTCAACGGCACGTGGTCGGGCGACGCGCACCTCGTCGCGCTCGATATCGGGTACCGGTTCTAGCCGGAAATTCAGCGGGGGTGGCCGATCTGGCCGCCCCCGTTTTATCGCGCAATCGATAACACAATTCCTGAGATCGATACCGGCTGCGCCGCCTCGGAGGGGGGCGGGCGCTGGGGAATACTATTAGGAGGGCGTTCTGAAAACTTTACGCAAGGGACGTTCTTTAAGTTTTTCAAGGTTACATAGCGAATAAAAACTTAAAGAACGTCCCCGAATTCCCCACAAAGTTTTCAGAACGTCCCCTTCCGAAAGTTTTAAGACCGTCCCCGGAATAAGTTTTCGTCATCGCCCGCCCCCCTCCTGCGGCGGCTCCGCCGGTAGCGGGGCGGTATGCGCCCCATTCGGCAGGTGCCTTAGAACGGATCAGAGGGCGGCGAGTTCCTTCTCGATCGTCTGGACGTGGCCTTTTTCGAACGCGGCGAGGTGATCGAACACTTTCCTGACGTCCTCGCTTTTCGCCTTCGACGAGGCGTCGCTGAACAGCCCGAACGCCTCCTTCTCCAGCAGGAGCGCCAGCTCCAGGACGTCCTTCTTGCCCTTCAAGCGGGCGATCTTCCCGAGGAGCTCCTTGTGGGTGTCCTGCACCAGCTCGTCGATATCGGGAAGGCCTTCCCTGACGAAAATGTCCTTGTAGGGGGCCCAGCACTCGGAGCGCACGTTCTCGTCGTATTCGTTCTCCAGGATGAGGAAGTGCCCCTTTTCATCCATCGCGAGCCGGTCGAGAATCCTCCGGAGGGATTCGTCCTCGACCAGCTTGCGGGCGCGCTTGTAGAAGACGTAGGACGCGATCTCGGACTCGATCCCCAAGTTCAGGTATTTCAGTGCCTCTTCGCTGAATTTCATCGATGGCGGCCTCCGGCGGAAGTGGATGCGGCACGGCCAAGATAGCACGGAGAGAGAGGCGCGTTCAACCCCGCGGCGCACGGCCGCGGCGGTCACACGGCTCAGCTTCCCCCGTAGCCGATCGTCACCTTGCCCCCCTCCAGGATCACCGGAACATCGCGCCGCCCGCGGGTCAGGGCCGTCATCTCGCCCAGCGCGGACCGGTCGAGTTCCACGTCCTTGTACGCCACCTGCGTCCCGGCCTTCTCGTAGTCCCTACGAGCCTTTGCGGTGTACGGTCAGCCGTCCTTCCCGAAGATCGTCACGATGCGCGGCATGGTTACCCCCTTTCCCCGGCCATGGCCTTCAGTCGTTGGATGCGCAGCTCCGTCGGCGGGTGCGTCGACAGCAGCCCGGACGAGGTCTCCGTGAACGTGCGGAGCGGGTTCACGAGGAACAGGTGCTGGGTCCCCCGGTTCTCCCCGGGCACCTGCGCCCCTCCGAGGGAGATCTTTTCCAGGGCGGAGGCCAGCCCCAGCGGGTTGCGCGTGAAGCCCGCCGCCGCGGCGTCGGCGTGGTACTCCCGCTGCCGGGAGATGCTCATCTGGAGCAGCCGCGCGGCCAGCGGGGCGAGCAGCGCGAGCAGGATCCCCAGGGCCAGGAAGGCGATGTTCCCGCGCTCCCCTCCCGCGCTCCGCGCCCTGCCTCTTCCCCGGAAGAAAAACGTGTCCCGCAGGAACAGGTCGGAGAGCAGGGCGATGGCGCCGACGAGCACGGCGGCGCAGACGTTG
Organism: Deltaproteobacteria bacterium; assembly: GCA_003105225.1. Classification (GTDB taxonomy): domain Bacteria; phylum Desulfobacterota; class Deferrimicrobia; order Deferrimicrobiales; family Deferrimicrobiaceae; genus FEB-35. The sequence continues at coordinate 5,907 of PQAK01000129.1, forward strand.
TACAGGGTGTCCCGGCTCTTGACGTGGGCCAGTTCGTGCGCGATCACGCCCTGGAGCTCCTCCCGGTTCAGCCGGTCGAGGAGTCCCGTGGTGACGGCGATCGTCGCCTCCTCCGGCTTCCTCCCCGCGGCGAAGGCGTTCATCCCCTGCGATTCCATGACGCAGACCTTCGGCATGGGGAGGCCCGCGGCGATCTTCATCTCCTCGACGACGTTCAGCAGCCGCTGGTGCGCCACGGGGTCTGCCTCCGTGGCGCCGTGGACCGAAAGGACGATCGACGAGCCGCTGAACCAGGCGGTGGATGCGAGGATGGCGTACAGGATCAGGGCAAGGGACAATCCCAGTTCGAGGCTCCCGTACGCTTTCCCGATGACCGCTCCGAGTCCGAAAAAGGCGGCGAACAGGAGCAGGAAGAGAAACCGGGACATCCGGACATTGCCCGCCGCGGCATCGTTGAAGGACAGCATGGGCGCGGGCCGCGGGGAGATGACGCTCTTTCGGACGAACGGCTCCTGGCAAAGGTTGCAGAAAACGGCGCCCGGAGGGTTTTGCGTCCCGCATTTCGGGCAGGTGCGTCCCCCTCCCACGAAGCTACCTCAGGTCGGCCTTGGGCACGGCCTTCGCTTCCTCCCCGGCCTCGAAATATTCCGATGGCTGGAAATTGAACACCGATGCGATGACGTTGGAAGGAATCGACTGGATCAGGTTATTGAACGTCATCACGGAGTCGTTGTAATACTGGCGGGCGAAGGAGATCTTGTTCTCGGTCCCGGTGAGTTCCTCCTGGAGAGACGCGACGTTCTGGTTGGCCTTGAGGTCCGGGTAATTCTCCACGACCGCGAAGAGGCTTTTGAGCGATTCCGTGAGGAGGTTCTCCGCCTTTGCCTGCTCCGCCGTCCCCTTCGCCTGGATCGCGGCGCCCCGCGCCGCGACCACGCGGGTGAGCGTCTCCTGTTCGTAGGCCATGTAGTCCTTGACGACCTCGACCAGGTTGGGAATGAG
>PQAK01000129.1:6968-7849 GCA_003105225.1 Deltaproteobacteria bacterium
TCGTACCGGCGCTTCAGCTGCACGTCGATCTGGTGCCAGGCGTTCCGGATCTGGTTGCGCAGCCGGACGAGCCGGTTGTAGGTCCCCACGAACCAGGCCACGATGACCACCGCGACGATCGCCGGAATCCAGTGCATGCCAAGGCCCCCCGGTGTTTTTTTACGTGCCGTGCCGCTATTTTCCGGTCAGTCTAACCAATGTATGATGAATGTCAACTTGGAGACGACTTCCTTCGATAAAGGGGCGGGGAAGACGGCCGGCAGACCGCCGCTGCCGGAGCTTCTGGCTCCCGCGGGCTCCGTGGAGGCGTATTTCGCCGCGGTGTCCGCCGGCGCGGACGCCGTCTACCTGGGCCTCCAGAAGTTCAGCGCCCGCGAACGGGCGGAAAATTTCACGCTGGCGGATTTGTGCCGCGTCCTGCCCCACGCCCGCCGGAAGGGGGTACGCGTCTACCTCGCGATGAACACCGTGCTCACGGAGGCGGACCTCCCCGAGGCGATCGGGCTGCTGCACCAGGCGGCGCCCCTGTACCCCGATGCCGTGATCGTACAGGACCTGGGCCTGCTGCGCATCGTGCGGGATTTCTTTCCCGGCCTCCCCGTCCACGTCAGCACGCAGGCCGGCTGCGCTTCCGTTTCGGCCGCGGACGAATTCGCCCGCCTGGGGGCGCAGCGGGTGATCCTGGAGCGTCACCTTCGGCTCGAGGAGGTGCGGCAGATCGTCGGCAGGGCGAAGGCGGGCGTCGAGATCTTCGTGCACGGGGCCATGTGCTACTCCTATTCGGGAAAATGTTTCTTCTCCTCCTACCTGGGAGGGAAAAGCGGCAACCGCGGGGCATGCGTGCAGCCGTGCCGCCGGCTGTACGGACACGAGGGAGGGGA
>PQAK01000130.1 GCA_003105225.1 Deltaproteobacteria bacterium
CGGTCCCCGGAGGTCCTGGCCAAGGACGTCCGGAATATCGCGAGGGTGACCGGGGCGCCGGTCATGGTCATCGGCGCTCTCCTCCAGGCCGGGAGGGAATATGCCGAGAGGTTTTTGCGGGACGTGAAAAAATACCGGATCCGGAACGAACTGGCGATCGAATTTTTTCACCCCCCGCCGCCCGACTTCGTGCGGATCGTGGCCGATTCCCTCATCCATTTCAACGTGGAGATCTCGCCCGAGTCCCACGATCCGCTCGTGCGACGGGCATTCGGGAAAGCGTTCGACAACGCCGAACTGGAAGCGTCGATCGAGGCGTTCCTGCGCAGCACGTGCCGGAGGCTCGACCTGTTTTTCATGGTCGGGCTTCCCCACCAGGATTACCGGTCGGTCATGGAAACCGTGGATTACTGCGGAGACCTGCTGCGCAGGTACGGCGGCACGAAAAAACTTCTCCCCATGTTCGCCCCCCTGGCCCCCTTCGTGGATCCCGGAAGCCGGCTCTTCGAGGAGGCGGAAACCTTCGGCTATCGGCTCTTCTACCGGACCCTCCGGGAACACCGGCAGGCCATGCTCATGCCGACCTGGAAGCACCGGCTGAATTACGAGACGGAGTGGATGACGCGGGACGAGATCGTTCGCGCCACCTATGACGGGGCCCTGAAGCTCACCGGGTTGAAGGCCGCCTACGGAGTGGTGGGCAAGGGGGAGGCCGAGGAGATCCGGCGGCATATCGTGATGGCCAAGGAACTCTTCAAACGCATGGAGGATGCGCCGGTCATCGACGCCTCGCTCGAAAAGGAGATCTTCCGGCTCAACCGGCTGGATTCCCTGTGCGGCAAGCATGAGCTGGAATGGCCGGTGAAAGGCTGGAAGCTCCACCTGATGAACCTTTTCCGGTTGCTGTTCCGCTGAGCCGGATGCCATGCCCCCCCAAAAAAAAGGGGGGCCTGGCAAGCCCCCCCTCCCCTCCGGCATGCGCCGCCGGTTGTCCGGTTGGGTTGACTACCTCCCCCCCTTGTCGGCGATTTTCCGGTAATAGTAGCCGTCCCACATCGCCTTGGTGAGCCGCAGGTCTTCCGACAGCACGAGGTAGAGGTGCACCGCGGTGAACGAAAGGAAGACCCACATGATGGTCGTGTGCCAGATGCGGACGGAGACCGCCCCTCCGAAAAGGGAAAGGACCGGCGCGAGCGCGACCGGCCAGTACAGCGCGAATCCCAGGACCGCCTGCAGGAAGGAGACGACGAACAACGCGGCGTAGGCGAACTTCTGGAGCACGTTGTACTTGGCATAGTCCGGCTTGGTCGTGTCGATGAAGAGGTAATATCTCAGGACCGGACCGATCTCCCCGAGGTCGGAGACGGCGGGCATCGCGATGCCGTACTTTCCCAGGGCGAAAAAGAAGTAGACGTGGAGGATTCCGAGGAAGAGGAACAGGTACCCCGACACCAGGTGGACGAACCGGGCGGTCAGCATCGATCCGAAAATGGAAAACCCGGGGTAGTGGATCTGGATGCCCGACAGGATCAGCAGGATCGTGTCGACAACGTGGGTCCAGTGCGTGAACCGCTCCACGCCGTCGTGCTTGTAATATCGCTCCTCCGCCATCGGCTTCCCTCCTAAGCGTCCCCGTCAGACGACCCGGAACGCCTTCACTTCGTTGGTGACCGGGTGGATGATGTGCACCGCGCAGGCGATGCACGGGTCGAAGGAGTGGACCACGCGCAGCACCTCCAGCGGCTTGTCGGGGTCGTGCACCGGCGTCCCGACCAGCGCCTCCTCGATCGGCCCGCGGACCCCCTTGTTGTCCCGCGGCGAGGCGTTCCAGGTGGTGGGGACGACGCACTGGTAGTTCTTCAGCCGGTGCCCCTCGATCACGTTCCAGTGGGCGAGCGCCCCTCGGGGGGCCTCCCACAGACCGACCCCCTGCCCCTTCTCGGGAACGTCCTTGTTCGTGAAATACTTCGTATCCCCCTTCTTGATGTTCGCGATGAGATCCCCCGCCCAGTCCGCCATGGCGTCGACGACCAGCTTCGTCTCCAGCACCCGCGCCGCGATCCGGCCCAGCACCGACAGGAGGACTTCCGGCTTCCCCTGCTGTCCCAGGGCCTTCAATGTCCCGTCGACCATTCCCTTCACCTTCTCGTTGCCCGACACGTAGGCGACGAGCACCCGGGAGAGCGCGCCGACCTCCATCGGCTTCCCGTGGATGCGCGGGGCTTTCAGCCACGAATATTTCTTGTCCCCCATCCGGGTGAATTTCGGCTCGGTCCTGCCGTCCATCGGGTTGCGCTTCCCCGAGTCGTCCGAGTACCACGAATAGTCGACGAACTCCGTGACGTCCTTCGCCCCGACGTCCTTGACCTCGAGTTTCCCGTCGAAGATCGCCCCGCGAGGCAGCATCCGCTTCTTCGGGTCGAAGGAGGCGTCCTCGAAGACGCCCCAGGAGAGGTAGTTCCCCACCCCCTTGCCGATCCCCGCGTAGCTCAGGTAATGGGGAGCGATCGCCAGCACGTCGGGGAGGAATACGGCGTCGACCCAGCGCTGGATCTTCTTGATCCGCCACAGGACGTCGGCCATCACCTCGACCGTGGGCACGAAGGTCGTCCCGCCGGGAGGGGTGCTCATGTGCATCGGCATCTTGCCGCCGAGCATGGCGGTCACCATGGAGGCCTCCTTCTGCATCTCGAGCGCCTCGAGGTAGTGCGCCACCGCCAGGAGGTTCAGATCCGGCGGGAGCCGGTACTCCGGGTGCCCCCAGTACCCGTTGGCGAAAGGCCCCAGCTGGCCGCTCTCCACGAACTTCCGGATCCGCGCCTGCACGTCCTGGAGGGACTTCTCCTTCGGGTTCGCCTGGAGGGCGGAGACGACGTCGACGTAGTCCAGGGCGTTCAGGTGGTAGAACCAGAGGATGTGGGAGTGGACGAACTGGCTCCCCTCGATCAGGTTCCGCACGATGCGCGCGTTGTCGGGGGGCGTCACCTGGAAGGAATCCTCGAGCGACAGGGTGCTCGTGTGCCCGTGGGAGACGGGGCAGACGCCGCAGATCCGCTGGGTGATGAACCAGGCGTCCCGCGGGTCCCTCCCCTGCAGGATGATCTCGAAGCCGCGGAACAGCGTGCCCGAGCTCCAGGCGTCCTTGACCTTGCCGTTCTCCACCTCCACCTCGATGCGCAGGTGCCCCTCGATGCGGGGGATCGGATCGATGACCACTCGCTTTGCCATGGGATCTCCTTATCGCGCCAGGTGCCCGGCGCTACGCGTTGCCTTCCTTCTTCTTCTCCCCCCGCACCGCCTTGCCCACCGCGTGGCCGGCGATCGCCGCGCCCGTGGCGATCGCGATGCCGACGCCGATCTTGTCGGCGGTCAGGTCCCCGTACGGCAGGGCGACGTTGGCGAGCTTCCCGTAAAAGGGGGCGAAGTTGTCGGACCACTTGTTCTCGGCGCACCCGATACAGAGCCCCCCGATCTCGATGCACCACGACTCCTTCGAATTCCAGCGCGTCTTGGGGCATTCCGACCACGCCTCCGGCCCCTTGCACCCCACCTTGTACAGGCAGTACCCCATGGCCTCTTCCTTCGACCCGAACGGCTCCACGAAGCGACCGCCGTCGAAGTGGGTCCGCCGCGGGCAGTTGTCGTGGATCTTCCTGCCGTAGAACATCGTCGGCCGCCCCTTGTCGTCGAGCGGGGGCGCCTTGCCCATCGTCAGCACGTAGACCACCGTGCCGACCAGCCACTCCGGGTTGACCGGGCAGCACGGAAGGTTGATGACCTTCCCCTGCATCCGGAGCGCTTCGCCGACCCCCAGGATCCTGCTCGGATTGGGCGCCGCCGCCGGAACCCCGCCGTCGACCGCGCAGGAGCCGATGGCGACCACCGCCTTCGCGTTGCCGCACACCTCCTTCGCGATGTCCAGCATCTCGCGCCCGCCGATCATCCCGTGGCCGGGGACCGTCGGGATCCCGCCCTCGACGACGCAGATGTAATCCTTCCCCGCCACGGCCTTGGCCAGCACTTCGTCGGCCTGTTTCCCTGCCGCGGCCATGATCGACTCGTGATAGTCCACGCTCAGGATGTCGAGCACCAGGTCCGCGGTGGAAGGGGTATCCGTCTTGATGAACGATTCCGTGCACCCGGTGTCGCTTGCGAAATGGAGCCAGACGACCTTGGGCCTGCCGGCGGCTGCCTTCTCCAGGGCCCGAGCCAGCTTCGGCGCAAACGCCTGCGGCAGTCCGAACATCGCGACCGCGCCCCCCGCGATCTTCATGAAGTCGCGGCGGGTCAGGCCTTCCCCCCTTTTGGTCAGCATCGCAAGACCTCCTCCCTGCAGGCGATCGACGAACGAGAAGTCCCGAAAATAGTAAAAAACGATTTTATTATTGTCAAGACAATACGAAATCATGCCCGGTCGCACAGGATAAATGCCGCTATTATATAAATAATTTTGGATTTTATTATACGTTTTATAAAAAAACATGGACCTTACGTGGGCGGACCGGTTCCGCGCAGGGACGGATGCCCGGTGGAGCGACGCTATCCCGGTATTTTCAGGATATTTACGAGGATTTCGGGTACATCAAACCGGGAAGGGACAAAAAAACGGAGGTTTCCGGGGGCGAAACAGCCTGTTCGGCGAATCTTCGCGTGGCCGTCTGGGCCGCCGCCCCCGGTTGCCTCCTCCTGTTACAGGACCTTGACGCCGGACAATCTCCTTCCCTTGACATCCACCATGTGGATCGCGCACGACAGGCACGGATCGAAGGAGTGGACCGTGCGCAGCACCTCGAGCGGCTTGTCGGCATCGGCGATCGGGTTTCCGATGACGGAGGCCTCGTACGGTCCCCTCTGGCCTTTCGCGTCGCGGGGGCTGCTGTTCCACGTCGAGGGAACGACCGCCTGGTAATTGGCGATTTTCTGTTTCTTGATGACGATCCAGTGGGACAGCGTCCCCCGGGGCGCTTCGTGGAAGCCGAATCCCCGCTGTTCGCCGTCGGAAAACTTCGGCTCCGTGTAGATGGCGGTGTCCCCCTTCGCGATATTCTCCACCAGCAGCTGCCAGTGCTTCAGCGCCATCTCCCCCAGCACCGCGCAGCGGACGGCGCGGGCGAGGTGACGCCCGGGGGTGGAATGCAGGACGGCGGGAGTCAGCTTCACGCCGGCAAGCTTCGACGCCGTGCCCAGCGCCTGGTTCCCCCACCGCTGCGTCGGCTCGTGGCCGGCGGCGTACCCCATCAGGACCTGGGCCAGGGGGCCGACCTGCATCGGTCTCCCCTCGAACCGGGGCGCCTTCACCCAGGAATATTTCTTCGCCGGGTCGAAGTTCGCAAGTTTCGGTTCGGTTTCCTCGTCCCAGGGATGCCGCTGCCAGTCGCCGTCGTAATAGGAATGGGCGATGCTCTCCGATACGTTCTTCCTGAAATAGTCATCCTTGAACGAGACGATCGGCTTGTAGGATTCGATGTTTCCGTCGAAGATCGTTCCCCCGGGGAGTTCGAAACGGGTCCCGGCGCCGTCCAGGGGCAGGTCCGGGACGGCGAGATAGTTCGTAACCCCCGCGCCGTACTTCAGCCAGTCGGCGTACATCGCGCCGATGGCGCAGACGTCGGGGAGGTAGACCTGCTGGACGAAAGCGTTCACCTCGTCCATGAGGTCCTTGTACATGTAGAGCTTCGACATGTTCAGGGCGGACGCGTCGTCCAGGTTGATGGCGTTGGCGACCCCGCCCACGGCCAGGTTCTGGATGTGCGGCGTCTTGCCCCCCAGGATCGCCACCGCCTGGTTCGCCTTGCGCTGGACGTCCAGCGCCTGGAGGTAGTGCGCCACCGCCAGGAGGTTGACCTCCGGCGGAAGCTTCATCGCCGGGTGCCCCCAGTAGCCGTTGGCGAAGATCCCCAGCTGCCCGCCTTTCACGAACTCCGCGAGCTTCGCCTTGACCGCCGCCATCTCCTCCTTGCTGTTTCCGGGCCAGGGCGACAGGCTCTGCGCGATGGCCGCCGCTTTCGCCGGGTCGGCGGAAAGCGCCGAAACGACATCGACCCAGTCGAGGGCGGAGAGGTGGTAGAAGTGCACGATGTGGTCGTGCAGCGCGTGGGACGTGATCAGCAGGTTGCGGATGTACTGGGCGTTCAGGGGGATCTCCATCCCGAGGGCGTTCTCCACGGACCGCACGGAGGCGATCGCATGGACCGTCGTGCAGACCCCGCAGATCCTCTGGGTGAACACCCAGGCGTCGCGGGGGTCCCGCCCTTTCAGGATGGTCTCGATGCCGCGCCACATCGTCCCGACGGACCAGGCGTCTTTCACGGCCCCGCCGTCGACTTCCACGTCCATCCGCAGGTGTCCCTCGATCCGCGTAACCGGGTCGATCGTGATTCGTTTGCTCATCGGTCATCTCCCTGGCGCCGGGACGCCCGCAACGCCATGGGCCGTACCGGCCGCGGCATGCGGGGCGCCTCCGAGAATTGGAAACGTCTTGACGATGAAGAGGTAGGCCATGACTTCGAAGGCGACGAGACCGAAGGTGACGAACATCTCGGGAACGGAGGGGAAATAGTTCCAGCCCGGCGCCGGCTTGAAACCGACCAGGAACGCATCGAACCGGTAGAGAAGCCCCCCGGCCATCATCATCATGGCGCACACGAACTCCACCCCCGGGTTGTACCGGAAACGCCGGAACAGGAGCAGGACCGCGGGCGTGAGGAAAAGGGCCATCTCGAGGAGGAACATGAAGCTGTAGAAGTCGAACCGGAAGATGAGCCCCAGCCGGCCGCGGTACGCGAGGTCCGCGATCCGCACGGCGAGGTAGGCGAACAGGACGATCACCATGGCGACCGAGAGGGGGGCCAGGAGCTTCGTCTCCCTCGGGAGCTTGAACACCGAGTCGGCCAGCGCCGTCTCGAAGACGACCGCCGCGTACCCCATGACGATGCAGGACAGCAGGAACAACAGGGGAAGGAACGGGGTGTGCCAGAGCTTGTGGAGCTTGTGCATCGCGATCAGCATCATCGAGCCGAGCGAGGACTGGTGCATGGTGGGAAGCAGGATGCCCAGCGCGAGGATGGGGATCAGGATCTTGTTCAGCCACGGGTGGATCCGGATCGACAGGTTCCGGAGCCACTGCCACGGGGCGTCCTCCTCCCATTTCTCGATGAACGCGGGGGAGAGTTCGATCCACAGCACGACCACGTAGCTCATGATGCAGATGGCCACTTCCAGCAGGATGGAGTTCCGGTTCCAGTTCCACAGGAGCGGCACCTTCCACACGTTCCAGTAGCGTCCCAGGTCGATGATGACGGAGACGCCGGCCAGCGTGTACCCCAGGGCGCTGGTCAGGATGGCCGGGCGGATGAGGTGGTGGTATTTCCCCTTGTTCAGGACGTAGCACAGCAGCGCAACGGCGTATCCCCCGCAGGCCAGGGCCGTCCCGACGACGACGTCGTAGGTGATCCAGATCCCCCACGGGTACAGGTCGCTCATCGCCGTGGTGGGTCCCAGCCCCACGATGAACCGCCATACGAGGATCGCCGCGCTGACGGCGAAGACCGCGGCCGAGACGAGAAAGGTCTTTGTCAGGATCGGGCCCCCGACGGGGCGGAAGTGGGAGTTCATTTATCTCCCTCCTCTTCGCCGGACTGCCGCTTCCGGTTGCGGTAGATCACGATCCCCAGCGCCCCGTAGAGGACGATCGGCGCCACGAACCCCTGGTACACGGCGTGCTGCAGGGTCTCGGACAGCTCCGGCAGCGGCTGGTCGCCGATGTCGGGGAGCCCCAGCTTCTCGAACGGGATCCCCGCCGCGGAGAGGTAGAGCACCTGGGTCCCTCCCCCGTCCGTCTCCCCGTAGACCTTGGGGTAGTAGCGTCCGGGCTCTGCGGCGATGCGTCGTTTCGCGTCGGCCTTGAGGTCCTCGAGCCTGCCGAAGATCACGGCTTCCCGGGGGCAGGCCTCGACGCAGCCGGGGAGTTTCCCCTCGGCCAGGCGATGGCGGCACAGCTCGCACTTGACGATCTTCGGGAAGGCGACATCCCACTGGTACTTCGGGATGTTGAACGGGCACGCCATCATGCAATAGCGGCACCCCACGCACTGCGCGGGATCGTAGGTCACGATCCCCTGCTTGTCCTTCCGGAACGCGCTGATCATGCAGACGGAGACGCAGGCAGGGTCCACGCAGTGCATGCACTGCGCTTTCATGTAGGAGACCTTGTCGCCTTCCCGGTACAGCTTGATCACGTTCTTCGTATAGCCCGAGAGGTCGTCGGGGGCGTCGTACATCCCCTCCACCTTCGTCCCGGGTTCCGGGGGAAGGTGGTTGACTTCCTTGCACTTCACCATGCAGGCCTTGCAGCCGATGCAACGGGTCGCGTCGTACAGCATGCCCACCGCGTCCGCAGGAGGTTTCTTCCGTTCCCGGGCGAGCGCCTTCGGAACCCCCGTCACGCTCGTCGCCGCCGCGGCCGCCATTCCCTTGAGCACGGTTCGCCGGGTGACAGACATGTCACTTTCCCTCCTCTTTCTCCTCCCCTTCCCCTTTCGCGGCTTCCTTCCCCAGCTTCCTGGCCGCCACCAGCCCGGCGCCGGCCAGCGCGCCGGCCACGAGGCCCGCCACCCCCGTCGCTACGGGGCTCACGACGCCGTGCGGCTGCACGATCGGGGCGAACACGTCGGGCGGTGTGGGGCGGTCGATCTCGACCGTCGTATGCAGCGGCACGCGGAACGCAACGGACGGTTCCGTGCAGCCGATGCAGGGGTGGCCGATGCCGATCGGCCAGGCTCCCACGACTTCGACGAAATGCTGCTGCGAGCAGCTGGCGAGGGTCTTCGGCCCCTTGCAGCCGGTCTTGTACAGGCAGTATCCCTGCCGGTGGTTCGGGTCGCCGAACTTCTCGACGAACCGCCCCGCGTCGAAGTGCGGGCGCCGGGGGCAATCCTCGTGGATCGTGCGCGCGTAGGCAAATTTCGGCCTCCCCAGGGCGTCGAGGGCCGGCAGCGTCCCGAGGGTGGCGTACTGCAGGACGGTGCCGACGAGGTTGTAGGGGTTGGGCGGACAGCCCGGCAGCGTCACGATCGGCCTGCCCTTGAGGACCGCGGCGTAGTTCGCGTTTCTCAGGAACTGRGGAACCCCCGTCGCGCCGGTGGGGTTCGGGTCGGCCGAAGCGACGCCTCCCCAGGAGGCGCAGGAGCCCATCGCGACGATCGCGCCCGCATCCGCGACGGCTTCGGGCAGGATCTCGACGGCGGTCCTTCCTCCCACCTTGCAGTAGGCGCCGTTCTCCTTCATCGGGATGGAGCCCTCGACGACGAGGACGTACTTCCCGGCGTTCTTTTTCATCGCGGCATGCAGGGCGTTTTCCGCCTGGGTCCCCGAGGCGGCGAAAAGGGTCTCGTGGTAATCCAGGGAGACCAGGTCCAGGATCAGTTCCGACACGGCGGGGTGCGACGTCCGCAGCAGGGATTCCGTGCATCCCGTGCACTCCTGGAAATGGAGCCAGATGACCGAGGGGCGGGCCTTGACCGCCGCGGCTTCCGCCATCCGCTCCATGGTCCACGCCGGCAGCCCGACCGCGGCCGCTGCGAGGGAGCACACCCGAAGGAATTCGCGGCGGCTGACTCCCCGTTTCTCCAGGCGCTTCAGTAAGGAATCGTTTTCCTCCTCCGGTGCCATCGGTGCGTACCTCCTCGTGGATTCTCGCGTCGCTTCATACTGGAGATACATCCGCAGCCGCCGGGGAGAAGAGCGGTGCCCCGGCCGGCAATCCCCTCCCGTTCAAGGACCCGCAACAGCCTGCTCTTCCCTGCACACTGTATACAGTATACAATAAGGTTCCGGGGAGTCAATCGAATCCGTTTCCGCGGCTTTCGGGACGCGGGGCCACCGGGTTCGCGGGGCGGCGGCGGGATCGGCGCCCCGGGGAGGGAATCCCCCGGGGGAAAGGAGCACCGGTGGAATCGAAGCCGGACGTGCTCACGCTGAAGCGGATCTACGAGGCCGAGAGACAGGCCGACCGGATCTTCCGCGATGCGGAAGCGGAAGCCGCCGAGCTGCTCCGGAAAGCCGACGCGGAAGCCGCCGAGATCCTGGAGGCCCGGCGGCAGCAGATCGCGCG
>PQAK01000131.1:0-188 GCA_003105225.1 Deltaproteobacteria bacterium
GCCCAGAACTCCTCGAGGTCCTTCGTCAGCACCAGCAGGTCGTGCCGGATGCCGATCTGGTCGCGCACGTGCCCCCGGAACACCGCCTCCTGCTTGAATCCCAGCTTCTCGAAGACCTTCTTGGCGCCCTGCTGGGTCTCCATCATCTCCGCGACGATCTTCTCGAGGCCGGACTTCAGCGCGTGGAG